>NZ_JBHVTL010000019.1:0-190979 GCF_042884635.1 Kitasatospora sp. NPDC058115 | reverse complement strand
CCCTGACCGCAACGGCGGCCAGGGCCCTCGCGCATGCGGCCGGTTCTGCGATTCACCCGGCCCCTCAACACACCTACCGTGTGAACACAGCGCAAACCCACCCGGACTGGGAGGCCCCAAATGACCGACAACGTCGAAGCGGCACTCACGACAGCCCAATGGCGCAAGAGCACCTACAGCAACAACGGGGGAAGCTGCGTCGAGGTCGCCCACAACTTCCCGGGACTCGCCCCTGTCCGCGACTCCAAGGACCCGACCGGTCCCGCCCTCGTCTTCCCCTCCGACGCCTGGCAATCCTTCGTCACCGCCATCCAGGCCGGCGAGTTCGGCACCATCTGAACCTCACCACCCAGGGGCCCTGACCGCAACGGCGGCCAGGGCCCTCGCGCATGCGGCCGGTTCTGCGATTCACCCGGCCCCTCAACACACCTACCGTGTGAACACAGCGCAAATCCACCCGGACCCGGGAGGCCCCAAATGACCGACAACGTCGAAGCGGCACTCACGACAGCCCAATGGCGTAAGAGCACACACAGCGACGGCGGTGGCGGCTGCGTCGAGGTCGCCGACGGCTACACCGGCGTCATGCCCGTTCGCGACTCCAAGGACCCCCAAGGCCCCGCCCTCATCTTCCCCGCCGACGCCTGGCAATCCTTCGTCACCGCCATCCAGGCAGGCGAGTTCGACGCCATCTGACGCGATCAACCCGCGTGGGCCTCGACCTGGTTCCCGGTCGAGGCCCACTGCTTGGCCTACGCCCACAGCTACTCTTCGCCCTGGTCGAATCCAGGGACGAAGCGCCGTCAGGACCCGTACTCGTAGCCAACAGTGAAGCGCGTCGGAATGCACCACTCGCCGTACTCGATGACACCGTTCTCGTCCGACCACCGATGGACCCCAGCGAGGATCGCGGCCCCGTTGGGCACCCCCAAGGCTGCCGCCTCTCGCTGATTGGCGGTCCGGCCGTGCATGTCGTCCCGCGCATGCGTGATGCTTCGCTGGGTCGTTTCAAGGACTCTGCCGAGTAGTCCGGCGTTCTTGCCCGGCGCCGTGCTCAGAAGATCAGGCACCAGCACCGCGAACTCAGCTGGGTAGTAGACCCCTTGATACATGGTGCGATGCCTACCTCGTCCAGTGACGAACTCCCTCCGTACGAGCTGGTCGCCGGGGTCGAGACCGAAGATCTCCTGGACGTAGAGCGGAGGAACCCTGAGTTCGGCGACGGTCACGATACTGGTCTCCTGGTCCATCAAGCTGGACCGGACGCGCTGCACGCGAAGCAGTCGATCACGGCCGGAGGCGGTGACCGCAGGTTCATCGGCGACGAACGTTCCGCGCGGCGACGTGTAGAGGTGCCCCTCAACGACGAGCTGCTGCAACGCTCGGGTCATTGTTGCGGTGGATACCCCCCAGGACTTGCACAGCTCGCGCTGCGTGGGGAGCCGAGCCCCAGGGTCGAGGTTCCCGGCCAGTATCTCCTGCCGGTAGTGGTCTGCGATCTTCGTGAACGTATTGCGAGCAGCCATCGACCGGACTCCCTGATGATCAGTCATTGAGTGCACTAGGACACCGACACAGCGTAATGGGTAACGAGGCGACTGCGTAGCGTTGTGTCCTGCTACAGCGAGGGCGAGTGAGCAGCAGCCGCGCCGCTCTCCAGCGCTGCTCGACCACTCCAGGACGCAGAGCAGCGCCAACCCGATGGGAGAGACCCATGCGCACCACCACCTTCAAGCCCAACCCCGAACTGGACGAGCTGGGTAAGTTCTTCACAATCGCCGCGCGCCGGATCGATGCGGCCCAGGCCGCGCCGGAGATGTTCTCCGGCGCCATCGACGCGGCGTGGCACCGACTCACCGAGGACCCGGCCGCGTACCACGCGCTCACGATCCAGCACGCGGGACGCACATTGGTACACGTCGAGAGCGCCGGCACGGGCTTCATCTCCTGGGTGGACGTATACGAGGAGGCATACGGTCCGCTCCCGGCGATCTGGTTCACCAACGCCGACGGCACGGTCAACACCAAGTCCCTGACCCGCTACCGCGAGTCCGGCGAGGTCTGGGCCGAATGGAACTGCTCGCCCGCTCCGGGCGACGGCGATGACCTGACCTCGGTGGCGATCACCCGGTGATCACCCCGACATTCGACGGAGCGCCCCGGCCGACCGCCGGGGCGCTCCGTCTCACCGAGACCCGGAGCGCGCACCCCGTCAGTGTGGATGTAAGTGCCTACCTGCCCGCATTGGAGCAGCACTGCCCGTTCCTTCGGCCTTCCACGACACGCTTGATGACCGGGTGGACCGTCTACGAGATCCTGCCCGGCGCCCGTCGGTATGCTGTCGAAGCGGAGCTGTTCCACGCGGGTGTGCAGGCCGCTGAGTGGATTCGCCCCCTTGCATCACGGCCGCATGGCACGCTGGCGTGCGAGAACGTGGTGATGCTCGGACAGTGCACCGATGCCGATCACCACGAGTTGCTGGCCTGGCCGCACTGGGCCCTCAAGAACCTCTACAGTCAGACCGGCATCATGTTCGGCAAGTTCGTGCAGGGTGTCGTCGAGACCGGCCGCGACGGACGCAGCATCCCTCCGGCGCCGTTCTCGTTCCTTCCAGTGCGCGTGGCGATCCGCCCCTTGGACCCGAACTTCCTGACAAACACACCCGACCTCGCGGCGACGGTGGCCGAGGCCGTCGACGACGGCCGCGACGTGTTCGAAGACATCCCTTGTGACTGGAAGGCAGTGAGAGAATGGGCGAGTTCGCTTCCGAGGCCGCAGAAGCACTGAAGGCCGCAGCGGCCATCTGCGGGCCGCTGGAGCTGGAGGAGATCACCAACCGGCGAGGGTCGGCCGTCTGGAAGGCCGCCGGTCCGCAAGGCGTGGCGAGCATCAAGCTCGGCACCGGTGAGGCCGCCGAAGTCACCGCCCGCGAAGCCTCGGTGCTGGACCAGCTCGCCGGATACACCGTGACGGCCGGCCGCTTCGACGACGGCGTCTGGTACGTCACCCCGTGGTTGGCCGGGCCGTCCACCTGGCAGGCGTTCCGCCCGGTACGCAAGGGCGACGGCGGACGGGCGGAGGCGCTCGCCGCTGCTTCCGGGCTGTGCAGAGCCGTGGCCGAACTCCACGCCGAGGGGTGGGTGCACGGCGACCTCCAGCCCCAGCACGGCATCCACGGGGAGGACGGGACGGTCCGCCTGCTCGATTTCGCCTGGTCCCGGAGAACCGGTACCACTCCATGGACAAGGTTCGACGGCACGATGATCCACCTCACCGCCCCCGAGCTGGCCGCCCGCATCATCACCGGCCCCCAACCCGTCAACACGACACGGGCCGCAGACGTCTACGCCCTCGCCGGAACCCTATGGACCTGCGTCACGGGCAGGTGGCCGCTGGACTACGAAGCGGCCGGACTCAGCACGGGCTCAGTTGTGGAAGACCTTCGTAGGGCCATCGCCGACAGGGTCGTCCCGCTGGCCACCGCGACACCCTGGCCAGCCTTCCAGGACCGCCTGCGTCCCGCCCTGCTGGCCGGGGCAACGGACCGGCCGACAGCCGCCGAGTTGGCCGATCTGGTGGAAGCGGTCGAGCAGTGCTGACACTTCGGAAGCTGACCCTGGAAGACGCCGGCGCGCTCCTCTGCATCTATAGCCCCGCATCGACCAGATTCCTCGGCCGCGGCCCGATGGACGACGCGGAGGCCCGTCGGGTTGCGGGCGAGGCTGCGGTCTCCAGCATCCGTTTCCCAAGCACCGTCTCCACCTTGGGCCTTGACCTCGACGGCGACTTGATCGGGATCGTCAAGCTCCACTTGGACCGCCCCGTCGCCACACTCAGCTATATCCTGCGCGCGGATTCCTGGGGGAAGGGCCATGCCACCGAAGCGGTTCGCAGAATGACCGTCCTGGGGTTCGGTCACCTGAGACTGCCCGAGATCCACGCCAGACATCACCCGGAGAACGTCGCCTCCGGCCGCGTGCTGCTCAAAGCAGGCTTCGCTCCGACAGGCGAGCACGCCGGCTTCACCACCTACACCATCCGACCACCTGTCCCGCCCGTCGATCTCGCGTCGGCCGGTGACGGGGGGTTGGGCTTCTGTGCTGTACTTCGCGCACACAGTTTCGATACGCCCCAGGAGCCGACCGCCCGATGAGTGCCACCTGCCCGCAGTGCTCCGCCTCGGACTGCACCGTCGCCGTCCCCCAGGCCCTCGCGCCCGGCGCCCAGCCGCCGCTCGACGAGCCGTCCCGTGCCAGGCTCGCCCCGCCGCCCGCGCCGCAGCAGGCGCCCTACCGGATGGGCGGCACCGCGATCAGCTTCTTCGTCCTCGCCGGGGTCTTCACCCTCGGCTCGGTCGTCTCCCTCATCACCGAATCCGGTGCGGACGAGGGCTACGACGCCGCCTACCAACTCGGCCGGGACATGGGACGGTTCCTCGTCCCCGTCCTCTTCCTCTGCGTCGCGCTGGCCTCGCACACCGTGGCGCGCAGGCGCCACCTGCGCGACGCCGCCCGGCCCAACCCCATGCAGCAGACGCTCTGGCAGCGCCGCCACCAGGTCTGGCAGGCCGCCTGGTTCTGCCACCGCTGCCACGTCGCCTTCTTCCCCGCCGCCGTGCTGCGCCCCGACTTCCCCGCCTCGCCGCCGATCCCGCTCGACCAGTTCCCGCTCTGGGTGGTCACCGCCACCGACCGGGTCCACGGCTTCCCGCCCTCTCCCGCCGCGTCGGGCTGACCCGGGAGCACGCCGACTGCTTCCATGGGCGGATGCCCGAGACACCCCCGCAGCTCCTCCCGCCGCCCGCCGAGGTGCTCGGCGTCCGCCGCATCCGGCTCGCCGAAGTGCCCGCCCCCCGCCTCACCGCCGAGGAGCGGCGGGCCCGCGACGACGCCTGGGCGCAGATGGTCCTGGCCAACCCCGCGCTCTTCGACGGCCCGGTGGTGGCGTGCTCGGGCACCTCCTGGCCGCGCCCCGGTGAACTCCACGTCGCCTGGTCACGCGTGACCTACCGGCACTACGCGCTGCGCCGCGTCACCGCCTCCGCCGCCCCCACCGCCTCCCTCTCCGTGAGCGTGCTCCAGCCCACCGAGGACGGCCGCCTGCTCGTCGGCCGGATGTCCACGGCCACGGCCGCCCCCGGACGCTGGCAGCCCGCCGGCGGCGCCGTCGAACCCCCGCCCGACGGCGAGCGCCTCGACCTCGCCGCGCTGCGCCGCAACGCCGTCCGGGAGCTCGCCGAGGAGACCGGAGTGAGCGCCGGGCCGGGCGAGTTGGCGCTCTGGGCGGTCACCCGTGGCCGCTACGGCAGCGTCGGCGTGCTCTTCCTCGCCCCGCCGCTGCCGGAGGCGGCCCTGCGCGAGCGCTTCGCCGCCCTCGCACCACCGGAACGGGAGCTGGTCGAGCTCGCCTTCGTCCGCTCCCCCGCCGACCTGCCGGGCCTCCCCGGCCCGCACGCCGACTACCTCGCCCCGCTCGTCCGCCGCTTCGCCCGGGAACGGGAGCGGGAACGGGAGCGGGAACGGGAACAGCGCTGAGGTCCGACCGGCCGCCCGGGCCGTCCCGGACGCCGGACGCGTCCGGGACACCGGAGTGCCGTTGCCCGGCGCCGACACCGGCTCACAGGACCGGGTCATCCGTCCGAGGACCTGGAGGAACCCGTGAACCACCTGAGCCGCGCGGTCGTCACCGCCACCATGGCCCTGGCCGCCGTCTCCCTGGCCGTGGCACCCGCCACCGCCAGGACCACCTCGCTGCGCTCCCCGAACAACCGGGCGGGCGTGGAGTGCATCAGCGAGCCCGACACCTCCCGCCTCCGGGACAACCGCGTCGACGACGACACGGCGACCAGGGTGACCTGGCAGAAGGGCAATTCCAGCCTCACTGGGCACGCTCCGGCACCGCCGGCAGAGCGGCGTGAACGGCCAGTCGTCCGACCGGACGCCCGTCACCAGGACGAAGTCCGGCGACCAGTTCACCTTCCAGGCGTACTCCCTGAAGGGCAGCCAGGTGCCGGAGTGCTCCACCAAGGGCACCGCCTGGTCCTAGGAGCGCGTCGTTCCGGGCGCGGGTCCGGGAGATCCGGCGGAGGCCGAACGGGGACGGCTGCGGCCGTTCCCGCCGGGCGGCAACAGGCGTCGGGCCCCGCTCACCAGGTGACGGGCAGCGACCGCATCCCGTAGATGAACGACTCGGTGCGGAACTCGCGCTCGCCGGCCGGCCGCAGCCCCGGCAGCCGGCGGAACAGCGTCTCCAGGGCGATCTGGAGTTCGGCGCGGGCCAGCGGCTGGCCCAGGCACTGGTGCACGCCGAAGCCGAACGCCAGTTGCCGCCGGGCGTCCCGGAAGAGGTCCAGCTCGTCCGTCGCCCGGTGACCGGCGCCGCCGAACACCGCCTCGTCCCGGTTGGCGGTGGAGAGCAGCGCCATCACGCCCTCCCCGGCCCGGACGGTGACGCCGCCCAGCTCCACGTCCTCCAGCGCCACCCGGGGCAGGCCGGTGTGCACGATGGTCAGCAGCCGCAGCAGTTCCTCCACCGCGCCCGGCAGGGTGGCCGGGTCGGCCAGGGCGGGGATCTGCTCGGGCTGATCCAGCAGCAGCGCGGTCGACAGCGCGATCATGCTCGCGGTCGTCTCGTGCCCGGCGATCAGCAGCAGCACACCCATGCCGGCCACGTCGTCCGGGGTCAGGTCGTCCCGCGCCGCGAGCCGGCTGAGGACGTCGTCCTCCGGCTGCGCGCGCTTGCGGGTCGTCAGGTCGCGCAGGTACTCCCGGACCTCCTCCTGGGCCTCCCGGAGCTGCTCCACGGTGCTTTCCTGGCTGAGCATCGTGCGGCTCAGGCGCTGGAAGCGGTCGTGGTCCTCGTACGGCACGCCGAGCAGCAGGCAGATCACCAGCGAGGGCACCGGCAGCGCGAAGTCGGTGACCAGGTCGGCCGTGGTCCGGCCCGCGGTCATCCGGTCCAGCGCCTCGTCCACGATCCGCTGGATCTCCGGGCGCAGCGTCTCCACCCGCTTGACCAGGAACTCCCCGGTGAGCATGCGGCGCTGGCGGGCGTGCTCGGGGTCGTCGAGCCGCAGGAAGTCCGGGTTGTCGGTGATCAGCTCGCGAGCGCCGGCGATCAGCAGCGGGAAGGTGGGGTGGCGGATGTCGGCGCTGAACCGGCGGTCGGACAGCACGGTGCGGACCTCGGCGTAGCCGGTGACCAGCCAGCAGAGGTCACCGTCGGGCAGCTCGGCCCTGGTCATCGGTCCGGTGGCGGCGGCCTCGGGGTACGCGGGCGGCGGGCCGAACGGACAGCCGCCGGAGTGCCGGGCCGGCAGGGGGAGCGCGGGGGTGGTGGGTGCGGTGGTCACGGCAGGGGTCTCCTCACGTCGCGGGTGTTCTCGTGGGGTTCGGGGCCCGGGAAGGTTCCCGGCGGCCCGCGGGGCCGGCGGCGGGGGGGTCCGTCAGGCCCCGGTCCGCGCGGGCTCGTCCTCGGTGACGGTGATCGCCCGGCCCGGGCAGAGCTCGGCGGCGAGCCTCACGCCGTCGACCTGCGCGGGCAGCAGGTCCGTCTGACGGAGCCTCACCAGGGCGTCCCGGTCGTCCTGCTCGAAGACCTCGGGGGCGTTCGTCACGCACATGCCGGAGCTGCAGCAACGGTCCCGGTCGACGCTCACCTGCATGTCGGGCACCTTTCGCCAGGGCGGCGCCGACTGCCCGGCGGCCACCTCTCGTTGTCACGGTCAACCTAGCCATCGCTGATCCGTTCACGGAGCGGCCCGGTGGCCGGATCGAGAATGGCTGATTAGGCCCCTGTGCATGAACCCCGTGACGGTGCAGTGCGTTTCAACCCGCGGCACGCCGCCGGACGGGTCGGCGGACCCGGCCGCGCGGACGGCCCCACCAGTCTTCGGCGGCGGCCAACTCCGCGACGGAGAGCACCGTTTCACCCTCGCCGGCGCTCCGGTCCCACCGGCGGCGCACCACCTGGGCGACCCGGCGGGCCGGCCCGCCGGGGTGGCGGGGGCTGCCCCGCGGGGTAGCCGGGGGCTGCCCCGCCGGACCGGCCCGGCGGGGCAGCGGGGGCTGCGCTGGAGGCCCTCGGAGGCGACCTCGACCAATTCCGGCCGGACCGGCACCGTCCGGACGTCCGGTCGGCCGGCCCCGGCCTGGTCCACGGGACACGCCACTAGGGTCTGTCTCTTGGATTTTGTCGGATCAGGCCGCGGCGTCTGGGTGCGTGCATCGCAAGGCGGAGGAGGGAGCCACTGCGGTGGGGGCACCTCCCGGCCGCCAGGCTGGGGGCCATTGGCGACCGACGACAACGCGGCGTGGGGGTACCTCCCGGCCGGAGGCTGGGGGCGTGCGTGCCCAGGCGTCGCGGACCCGGCAAGGATCCAAGAGACAGACCCTAGGTTGGGACGCTCACCGAGCGAGGAGTCGTGGATGCGTCACGTCGAGGAACCCGGCACGGCACGGCTTGCCGCGCACCGGGCAGTGGCGGCCCGGCTGTCCCTGCTGAGCGACCGGCGGATCGGGGAGCTCGTGGCGTCCGCCGAGCCGCTCGGGTCCGGCGTCGGCGGCACGTCGGCCGCGCTGGACGTCGGCGGGACGCGGGTGTTCGTCAAGAGGGTGCCGCTCACGGAGCCGGAGCTGCGGCCGGAGAACGTCCGCTCCACGGCGAACCTCTTCGGGCTGCCGACCTTCTACCAGTACGGGATCGGCTCGGCCGGGTTCGGAGCCTGGCGGGAGCTGGCCGCGCACACCCTGACCACCCACTGGGTCCTGGGCGGGGAGTCCGACGGCTTCCCCCTGATGTACCACTGGCGGGTGCTGCCGGGCGCCGCGCCCGGGGGCTTCATGGACTTTCTCGGCGGCGTCGACGGCGCCGTGGCCCACTGGGAGGGCTCCCCCGCCGTGCGCGAGCGGCTGGAGGCCGTCGGGCGGGCCCGGCACAGCCTGGTGCTCTTCCTGGAACACCTGCCGCAGACGCTCACGTCCTGGCTGCGCGAGCACCGGGAGGAGGACCCGGCCGTGTACGGGTGGGCGGCGGACGCCGTGGCGCGGGGCGCGGCCTTCCTGCGCTCGCGCGGCCTGGTGCACTTCGACGCCCACTTCGACAACCTCCTCACCGACGGCCGGCGGGTCTGCTTCGCGGACTTCGGGCTCGCCCTGAGCGAGGACTTCGAACTCTCGGCGGAGGAGCGGCGGTTCCTCGACCTGCACCGCGCCTACGACCGCGACTACACCGCGGCCCATCTGCTCCGTCACCACCTCCTCGACCGCCACCGGGGCGGCACGGAGGCGACCGTCTTCCTGGAGCAGTGGCTCGCGGGCCGGCGGCCCGACGGCGTGCCGCCGCAGGTCGCGGCGGTCGTCGACCGGCACGCCCGGACCGCCCTCGTCCTGGACGGCTTCCAGCGCCGGCTCCTCGGGGAGAGCAGGCGCACACCGTACCCGGCCGCCGAACTCGACAGCGTCACGGCGGAGACGGCGTAGGGCGTGGAGTGGAAAGTCGGACCCGCCGACTTCCCACTCCACGCGCTGAGCACGCTCAACGCGCTACGGGCGGCACAGGGCGTCGTCGACCAGCTTGCCGATCGCCTGCTCCACCCGCAGGACGTCGCTGTCGGAGTCGGCGACGACGCCCGACAGCGAGACCGTGACACCGCGCCGGCCGTCGGCGGTGACGGCGGCGGCGGTGACCCACCCGGCGTCGCCGCCCTCGTGGCCCCAGTACCGCCCGCCGCAGGACAGCGGGCGCGAGAAGAGCCCCAGGCCGTCCCGGGCCCGCGGCATGAGCTGCCCGAACTCGTTGCCGACCTTCACCGTCCGCTTCATCTCGCGGAGTTGGGCGGGCTTGAGGAGTTCTCCGCCGAGCAGGGCGGAGAAGAACCGGTTGAGGTCGGCGGTGGTGGAGACCAGCCCGGCCTCCCCGTTGGTGCCCTGGCCGACCTGCTCGGTGACGTCCACCAATGGTTCGCCGGGCCCGAAGCGCTGGTAGCTCCGGGCGTGCGGCTGCGGCAGCGCGGGGGACGCGCCCGGCCGGAAGGTGTGGGAGAGGCCGAGCGGCCCGGTGATCCGCTCCCCGACCTCCGTGTGCCAGGGCCGCCCGGTGACCCGCTCGACGATCATGCCGAGCAGGACGTAACCGGTGTTGCCGTACTGCCAGCGCTCGCCGGGCCGGAAGTCCGGGCGGTGGGCCATCGCCCGGGCGACGGTCTGCTCGGGGGTGTAGGAGTCGTACCGGTGCTGCTGGAAGTCCTCCGCCGAGGTGTAGTCCGGGTAGTCGTCGTGGAGGCCGCCGGTGTGCTGGAGCAACTGGCGGACGGTGATCGCGCGGCCGTCGTTGCCGTTGCCGGACACCACGCCGGGCAGCCACCGCTCGACCGGGTCGTCCAGGGACACCCTGCCCTCGCCGACGAGTTGCAGGACGACGGTCGCCACGAAGGTCTTGGTGACGCTGGCGACCCGGAAGTGGCCGTCCGGCGACACGGCCCGGCCCGTCGTCACCTCGGCGACACCGCTGGTGGCGACCAGGCTGCGGCCGTCGGCGGTGGTCCGGCGGGCCTGCGCGCCCGTCACGCCGAGGGCGGTGATCGCGTCGGCGTCGCGCTGGAGCAGCGGCCCCGGCGGCAGCGGCCCCGGCCGTCCGGCGGCCGTCGCGCCGGGCACGGAGGTGAGGAGGGTCGTGGTCACGATGGCGGCCAGCGCCAGGGTCCGGGTGAGGGATCGGCTCGTCATGGGCGTCGACGCTAGGCCCGGGCGGGGTGCGCGGGCGCTACCGCCCGCGGGCCGGGAAAGAGGGTGGTGGGCTGTAGTGCGCGGGCCTGCCGCCATGGCGCAGACTCGTGCGAATGAACCACCATGGAGCCGGCCGGCTCTCGGCGACCTGGCGCGGCCTGGGCTACCTCCTGGGAGGCCTCGGCGCCGCCGCGGTCGCCCTGTTCACGCTGCCCGTCCTCGTCGTCCCCACCCGGGCCCGCGCCTGGGCGTCCTGGCACCGGCGCCGGGCCGAACGACTGCTGCTCCTGCCGTGCTCGGGCCCCGTCCGGGCCGGCCCGTGGCGGGTGCTCGGGTGGCTGGGCGCCTGCGTGGTGAGCGGTCCCGTGTGCGGGCTGGTCGTGGTCATGTGCGCGGGCAACGCGCTGACCACGGCCGTCACCGTCCCGCTGTGGTGGGCGCTGCCCGCCGGGACCCGGGCGGGCGGGTTCGCCGCCGGGGTTCCGCTGACCGGCTGGGGCACCGCGCTGACCCTGGGGACGGCGCAGTTCGCCTGCTTCGCGGCGCTGACCTGCTGGCTGGTCCCCCCGCTGGCGCGGCTGCACGCCCGCGGGTGCGTGGCGCTGCTGGCCCCCTCCGCCGCCGAGCGGCTGACGCGGCGGGTGGAGACGCTGACCGAGACCCGGGCCGGCGCCATGGACGCGCACGGTGCGGAACTGCGCCGGATCGAACGCGACCTGCACGACGGCACCCAGGCCCGGCTGGTGGCCATCGCGATCCGGCTGGGCGTCGCCCGTGAGCTGCTGGACGAGGACCCGCGCAGGGTGGCCGGGCTCCTGGAGGACGCGCACGCCTGCACCGAGGAGGCCATGGCGGAGCTGCGCGCGGTGATCCGGACGATCTACCCGCCGATCCTCGCCGACCGCGGCCTGCCCGGCGCGCTCGCCGCCCTGGCGAGCGGCTCGGCGCTCGACACCACCCTCGACCTCGGTGACCTCGGCGCCGTCCCGGCCGCGGTCGAGACCGTGGCGTACTTCGCGGTCGCCGAGGCGCTCACCAACGCCGCCAAGCACAGCCGGGCCACCCGCACCACCGTCCGCGTCGCCCGCGACGGCGACCGGCTGTCGCTGGAGGTCACCGACGACGGCGTGGGAGGCGCCGACGAGTCGCGGGGCACCGGCATCGCCGGCATCCGCCACCGCGTCCGGGCGCTCGACGGCACCGTCCGCCTCCACAGCCCCGGCGGCGGCCCGACCACGCTGGGGGTGAGCCTGCCGTGCGGATCGTGATCGCCGAGGACAACGTCCTGCTCGCCAACGGGCTCGAACTCCTGCTGACCGCCGCCGGGTTCCACGTCGCCGCGATCGTCGAGGACGCCCCCGGCTTCGCCGCCGCCGTCGACGAGCACCGGCCGGACGCCACCATCGTCGACGTCCGGCTGCCCCCCGCCTACCGCGACGAGGGCATCCACGCCGCCCTCCGGGCCCGCCGCCGGCACCCGGGGCTGCCGGTGCTGGTCCTCTCCCAGTACGTCGAGCGGCAGTACGCGGGCGAGTTGGTCTCCGACGGGCGCGGCGGCGTCGGCTATCTCCTCAAGGACCGGGTGAGCCGGGTCAGTGAGTTCATCGACGCGCTGCGGAGGGTCGCCGCCGGGGGCACCGTCATGGACCCCGAGGTGATCGGGCAGCTCCTCACCCGGCGGGCCCGGGACCCGATCGCGGCGCTCACCCCGCGCGAGCGGGAGGTGCTGGCGCTGATGGCCGAGGGCAAGGACAACGCCACGATCGCGGCCCGGCTCGTCATCACCGAGAACGCCGTCCACAAGCACATCGGCCACATCTTCGCCAAGCTCGGTCTCGCCCCGGCCGACAGCGGCCACCGCCGGGTCCTCGCGGTCCTCACCTACCTCAGCCGGCCGTGACGGCACCGGCGGGCGCGGCGGGCAAGGCGGGGGGCGCGGCGGGCGGCACGGCCGGCACGGCGGACGCGGCGGGCAGGACGGCGGGCGCGGCGGGAAATTCCGGGGTCCGAGGGCCCGGGCCGGGGCAGAATCGGGCCCATGGCGGACATGGAAGCGTTCCGGGACGCGGTCGCGGACTGGGCGGCGGGCGGTCCCGGCGGCGCGGCGGGCGAGCCGGCGGGTGAGCGGGCGAGTGAGCTGGCGGAGCACCTGGGCGTGCGGACGGCGGTGCTGGTGGAGGGGCCGAGCGACCTCGCCGCCGTCGGGACGCTGGCGGCGCGCGCCGGGCGGGACCTCGCGGGCGAGGGGGTCTGCGTCGTCTCGATGGGCGGGGCGATGAACGTCGCGCGCTACGCGGGCCTGCTCGGGCCGCCCGGGCTGGGGCTGCGGCTGGCCGGGCTCTGCGACGAGAACGAACAGGGCTTCTACCGGCGCGGGTTGGAGCGGGCAGGGGCGCCGGGCGGGGGCTTCTTCGTGTGCGTGGCGGACCTGGAGGAGGAGCTGATCCGCGCGCTGGGCGTGCCGGGGGTGGAGGAGATCGTCCGGGCCGAGGGCGACCTCCCGGCCTGGCAGACCTTCGTCCGCCAGCCCGCGCACCAGGGCGGGGCGGCGGAGCGGCAGTTGCGGCGCTTCATGGGAACGAAGTCGGGGCGCAAGATCCGCTACGGGCACCTGCTGGTGGAGGCGCTGGAGGCCGGGCAGGAGCCGGCTCCGCTGCGCGGGTTGCTCGCGCACCTGTGAGCCGAGACGACGGCGGTCCGCGCCGATCAGAACGCGACGGCGTCCAGGTGGTAGGTGGTGTCGACCAGGAAGCCGCCGGCGTCGGCCTTGATGGAGAGCACGTACTGGCCGGGCGCCAGCGGGTCCAGGGCGCACCACAGGCCCCAGGCGACGCGCGGGACGCCGGTGGCCAGGAAGCGCTTCGAGGTGAACTCGTGCACCTTCAAAGGGACTCCGTTGAGCGCCGCCTCGGCGCGGGAGTGCTCGACGCGCCACGGGGCGGCGGAGAGGCCGAGGGCGATCCGCTGGGTGTTGAACACCGGGAAGAAGACCGGCGTCCCGGCCGCGATCGGGCAGCGGCGCACGACGCGGCCGCCGTAGGTGCCGGCCAGGAACCAGACGTCCGCGGGCTGCCGCCAGCCGGCGAACTCGCCGGTGGTGTCGGCGACCGGGCTGCGCTCCACGGGGGCGGACAGCGCCCACTTCCACCAGCGTGCCGCGAGCTCCGCGCCCCGGCGGGGGTCCACGGTGTCGGCACCGGTCTCGGGGGAGACGGCCTCGCCCACGTCAGCTCCTTCGGTCCACGCGCACCGCACATCGGTTCGCGCAGCGACCCTATCCGGTGGCGGCCGGGCCCTCCCGTGCGGGAGGGCCCGGGGTCTCACGCCTCCAGGCGAAGGACGGTGATCTCGTACTGGTCGACCGCGCCCTCCCAGGCGATGACCACGGTGTCCTCCTCGTCGTCCTCGTCCTCCTCGCCTTCCTCGCCCTCCCCTTCCTCGTCCTCGTCGAACCCGCCGTACAGGGCGAGGGCGAGGTCGTGGGACTCCGGGTCGCAGAAGGCGGCCAGGTAGTCGCGCAGCGCCGGGTCCGCCACCTCGGCGACGTGCTCGTGCGCCTCGTCGTCCACCGCGTCCGCGGAGTCGCCGAGACCGGGCGGCATCAGCTCGGGCGAGGTGGCGCCGGAGAGGCCGGTGGCGGCGAGCAGGGCGTCCAGCAGGGTGTCCCCGGAGGCCAGCCGCAACTGCCGGAGCGTCCACAGCTTCCCGGGCAGCCCGTCGGAGGTCAGGTCGACCCCGTGGCGCTCCGCGATCCGCCCGAGGTCCGCCCCCAGCAGCGCACCCTCCCACGGCCCGGCCCCGGACTCCTCGACGGCAGCGGCGAGATCGGCCGCGAAGGGCGCCAACTCCTCGGGCAGTCCCCGCACTTCGACGTGGAACAGCGAGCGGCTCGGGTCGAAGACCAGGTCCGTCTCGTCGAGGTCCCCGGGCGGGCAGAGCAGCAGGCTCCCGGTGGTGACCGTCTCCTCCCCCGCGAGCACGGCCCGCCCGACCCACCGCGGATCCTGGTCCAGCTCGATCTCGGCGAGGAAGTTGCCGGTGTAGTAGGCCCCGTAGCGGGCGTCGCCGTCGTACTCGGCGAGCGGCCGCCCGAGCACCTCCCCGAAGGCCTGAGCCAGGGCGGCCTCCCATTCCGCGGAGCGGACGCGACCGGCCGGCGTGTTGTCATCAAGCGTCATGCCGGGAGTACAGCACGCCCAACCGACAATCCCCGCCCCGCCGTTGGCTCAGCGGCGGTAGTTCCGCCCGCTCCCCGTGGTCGTAGCGCTCGCCGGCCCGCTCCCCCTGGTCCGCGAAGTACTCGGCCGGCGCCAGGGTGCCGTCCGCCGCTGAAGCCACGCGGTCAGCCGGTGGCGCGGACGTAGATGTCGGCGGCGCCGGGGAGGCCGCCGGGGTCGGGGGCGACGTAGATGCGGCGGGCGCGGACCGGGGCGGGGTCGGCGGCGGGGGTGGGGGTCGGGCTCGGGGTGGGGGTCGGGCTCGGGGTGTCCTCCGGGGACGGGGTGTCCTCGGAAGCGGGCGAGGGGGCGGGGTCGTCGGGGTCGGCGGCCGGGGCGACGTGGTCGGCGGCTTCCGGGTCGGCGGGTTCCGATGCGGAGGGTTCTGATGCGGAGGGCTCGGGCTCCGCGGCGAGGGCGTCGTCGCCGGGGGCGGAGGGCGTCCCGTCGGGGGTCCCGGCGGGGAGCGGGGCCGGCGACGCGGTCGGCGACGGGGAGGCGGACGGCGTGGCGGCCGGGGAGGCCGACGGCTCCGGGACGCCCACCTCGCGCGCCTCGGCGGGCTCGTTGCCGCCCAGGGCCTCGGCGAGGTCCGCGGGCAGCGGGGCGAAGGCCCCGGGGGCGGCGAGGTCGTAGGTGCGCAGGAAGTCGCCGACGCCGACCTCGTGCCCGCCGGCCAGCCGGTAGTGCAGGTAGGCGACGGGCAGGCCGTCCGCGGTGCGGGTGTAGACGGCGCCGACCGGGACGTAGTAGCGCCCGGCGCCCGGATGCTGGGAGGGGTGGAGCCCGGCCAGCATCTCGGCGCGGTCGCGGTCGGTCTCGACGGCGCCGCGCCCGACGGTGAGGGCGTTGACGCCCCGGACGGCCAGCGCGGCCAGCACCGACACGAAGATCACCAGCCCGATCGCGACCGTGCGGCGCAGCACGGGCCTGCCGTGCAGCGCCGGCCACGAGTCGCTGGTCACGCGTTCCGGCGACAGCCCCCGGTCGGGCCCTCGTTGCCTCACTGTTCCTGCTCCCCCGGTCCGTCGTCGTGGCGGCCCGGCACGGCGCGGCCACTCATAGTGCTCGACGTGGACCCTACGCTCCGAGTTCCGCCCCGGACCACCCGCCCCGGACCACCCGCCCCGGCCGGCCGCCGTCAGCCGAGGTACGCCGGGGCGACCGCCGCGTCGAGCAGCCGCACCGCGGAGCCGGTGCCGTCGGCGGGAACGGTCCACAGGTCGGCGCCGAAGTCGCCGGGCATGGCGTACAGCAGGGTGTGGTCGTCGGACCAGACGGCCTGGTCGTCGATGCTGCGCTGTTCGGCGGTGGCGGTCTCGGTCATGGTGGCGAGGTCCAGGACGTAGAGCCGCCAGGGGGCGTCCGCGGAGGCCCCGGGGACGCGCTTCTTGTAGGCCACCCGGGTGCCGTCCGGGGAGAGCGAGGGGCACTCGACGTTCTGGTGGAGGGTGGTGAGGGTGCGGGCGCCGAGGTCACCGCGGACCAGGTGGGTCTGGCCGCCGGTGGCGACGGTGGCGTAGAAGGCGTTGTCGTCGACGAAGGTCACGCCCCAGATGTTGACGTCGGGCGAGCGGTACGGCTTGCCGTCCTTGATGACGTCGAACTCCTCCAGGTTCTCCCGCAGGTTCCAGTCCCGGACGTCGACGATCGAGGTGCGGGTGGAGAAGTCGGTGCCCGCGTAGGAGTCGCCGCTGACGAAGACGGTCCAGGCGGCGAGGTGCCCGGAGGGCGAGACCCGGGAGCGGGTGGGGATGCCGGCGACCGGGAAGGAGCGCACCTCTCGCAGGCGGTCGTCGAGGACGACGGCGCGGTAGGTGTCCTGGAGGGTGCCGCGGTCGGCCTGTAGGCAGATGCCGGTGCCGGCGGCGGCGGCGAAGCGCAGGCACTGGACGCCGGAGGAGGTGCGCGGGCCGTCGGGGCGGTCGGCGGGGACGGTGACGATCTCGTCGCGGTGCGGGCCCCAGGCCATGTTGCGGAAGAGCAGCTGCCGGGCGGCGGGGGCCTTGAGGGTGACCTCGCCGGGGGTGACGACGGGGCCGCCGGCCTGGACGCGGTCGCGTTCGGCGGAGCGGTCGGCGGCCCACAGCACGGCGCCGGTGCCGACCCCGGCGAGCAGGACGACGGCGACCAGCAGGATCAGCACCCGGGTGCGGTTGCGGAGGGGGGCGGCGGTCACGAGGGCACCTCGGCGTCGGTGGGGTCTTCGAAGGCGGCGGGGTCGTCGGGGGCGGCGGGCTCGCGCAGCACGAACGCCGCGCCGGTGACGCAGCCGGCCAGCGCCAGCGCCGACCAGGTCAGCGCGGCGGTGCCGCCGACGGCGCTCCACAGCGCGCCGAACACCAGCGAGCAGGCGAACCGCGCGAGCGCCTGTCCGGTGCCGACCAGGGCGAGGCCGGCGCCGCGCTGCCCGGCGGGGACGGTGTCGGCCGCGGCGGCGGCCAGCACGCCGTCGGTGGCGGCGTAGAAGGCGCCGTGCAGCAGCAGCACGCAGGCCACCACCGGCAGCCCGTCGAGCGGGGAGAGCAGCAGTCCGTAGGCGGTCAGCAGGACGCCGTGGCCGGCCAGGAACAGCCGGCGGCGGCCGATCCGGTCGGCGAGCGCGCCGAGCGGGACGGCGAGCAGCAGGAAGGCGCCGGCGGTGCCGAGCGGGAGCAGCGGGAAGTACTCGGTGGCGAGGCCGAGCCGGCGCTGCACGAGCAGGTAGAGGAAGGAGTCGCTGACGGTGGTGAGGCCGAGCAGCACGGCGCAGAACGTGAGCCGGCGCAGTCCGGGGATGCGCAGCAGGGCGAGGCCGTCCCGCAGCCGGGGGTGGACCGCCGACGGCTCGTCGGTGGCCGGCCGGTTGGGCACGAAGAGCAGCAGGACCAGCACGCCGAGCACCGCGACGCACGCGCTGACCGCGAACACCGCGTGGTAGCCGGCCTGTTGGCCGCCGTCGGCGAGCAGCGGGCCGCCGGCCGTGCGCAGCACCAGGAAGGCGGTGAGCGGCCCGAGCAGCGCGCCGGCCGTGTCCATCGCCCGGTGGACGCCGAACGCCCGTCCGCGGTGGGCGGGTTCGGTGGCGAGCGAGATCATCGCGTCGCGCGGGGCGGTGCGCAGGCCCTTGCCGGTGCGGTCGGCGGCGAGCACGGCGCCGATCAGCGGCACGGTGTGGACGAGCAGCAGCAGCGGCTTGCACAGCGCCGACAGGCCGTAGCCGACGGCGGCGACGGCCTTGTGCCGGGGGGCGCCGTCGCGCCCGCGCCGGTCGGCGAGGTGGCCGCCGGCCAGCCGGACGACGGCGCTGAAGCCGTTCTGGATGCCGTCGAGCAGGCCGAAGCCGAGCGGGGACAGGCCGAGGCCGGTGAGCAGGTAGAGCGGCAGGACGGCGCTGACCATCTCGGACGACACGTCGGTGACCAGGCTGACCACGCCCAGGGCGACGACGGTTCCGGGAACGGCCGCCCGGGCCGCCCGGCCCGCGGCGGGGGCGGCGGCCTCCCGCCGCCCCGGCCGGGTGGCGGCCGGGGCGGCGGGGGCCTTGGAGCTGCGGGAGTCCGCGACGTACACGGGCGTCAGTTCCAGATGCCGGAGATGGTGGCGGCGGTGGCGGCGTTGCCCGCGTGGGTGGTCAGGCCCGCGAGGTCCTCCAGCGTGCGCAGCACGTTGTAGTGGTTGTAGGTGGTGGCGGTGGTGGAGCCCGGGGTGACGTGGGCGCCGTAGAAGACGGTGGGGATGCGGTTGCCGGACAGCTTGTTGTCCTCGTCGAAGGTCACGACCAGGATGCTGTTGTTGTTCTTGGCCCAGGTGGCGTAGGCGCCGAGCTTGTTCTGGATCCAGGTGTCGCCGGTGGACACCGAGCAGTCGTGCATGTCGTTGCAGAGGTCCGGGACGACGAAGGAGACCTTCGGCAGGCTCGCGAAGTTCGTCGGGAACTGCGTCATGGTGAACGCGGTGTTGGTCGGCACGTTGCCGAAGCCGAACCACGGGTTGTGCTTCTGCGCGTACTTGCCGCTGGAGCAGGTGGTCGAACCCTGGCTCGGCAGGCCCTCGTTGTAGCTGGCCCAGGTCTTGCCGGCGGCGATCAGCTCGGAGGCGAGGTTCGGCTGGTTGATCGAGCCGACCGGCACGCAGCTGTCGTCGGTGCGGCCCTGGTTGGAGCCGGAGAACAGCTGGTAGTAGTTGGGCTCGCTGGGGTGGGTGAGCCCGAACGACTGGGTGAGGGTGGCGCCGCCGGCCTTCAGCGTGTTGTTGATGTACGGCGCGCTGGAGCTGCCGATCACCTGGGTGTAGGCGTGGTTCTCCATGACGACGACGACCACGTGGTCCGGGGTCGGCAGGGCGGCGGCCTGGGCGGCGGTGCCGGTGGCGGCCCAGAGGCCGAGCGAGCCGGCGACCAGGCCGAGGCCGGCGGCGGAGGCGGTGAGGGTGCGGCGGCGGGGGCGGCGCGGGGCGGCGCCCCCGGCGACGGGGGTCGTGGCGCTCATGTCAACAGTCTCCGGGGTTTCGGGCATGGTGTCCTCCGTGCGTCGGGGCGGCCGGGTCGGGCAGGCGGCCCGGCCGTGCGGGAACTGCCGGGTGGGAGAGGACCGCCGGCCGGTGGACCGGCGGATTCGGAGCGCCGCAAACAGTAGGAGCGGCGCGGTGGCGCGGGCCTCGGCGGCGACATGAAGAAACGGCGAACAGCGATCGCTGGCCGAGGATCGCCGCCGGGCGCGGGTCACACCCGTCGCGATTGACCCGTCCGTCACGGGCGTGGTGGGATTTCGGCGGCCCCGGGCCCCCGGCAGCGGCCTGACCTGGGCTTTCCGGCGGGCCGGGACCGGCGGGTTTCGGCCGCCCCGGACGGGCGCCGGCCGGGCCCGGGCGGGGTGCGGCCTCGGGCAGGTGTCGGGCGGGTGACGTGGAGGAACGGGACGTGGGCAGGGCGTGAGCGCGGCGTGAGGGGACCGGACGGGAACGGTTCGCACGGCATCGGATCCGGTGCGTTGGGCGGTTCGGGTGACGGCGGGGGCCGCCCGGACGGCGCGGGCGGTCCGGACGGCGCGGGCGGGCCGGCCGTCGTCGGGGCCGGGGCTCCGTTCGTC
The DNA here is from genome assembly GCF_042884635.1 of Kitasatospora sp. NPDC058115. Taxonomy (NCBI): domain Bacteria; kingdom Bacillati; phylum Actinomycetota; class Actinomycetes; order Kitasatosporales; family Streptomycetaceae; genus Kitasatospora; species Kitasatospora sp. NPDC058115. The sequence continues at coordinate 170,969 of NZ_JBHVTL010000019.1, read as the reverse complement.
GGCGACGCGGCCCCTCGGTTCGTCGGCGACGCGGGCGGCGGACCGTTCGTCGTCGGGGTCGGGGTGCGGGGCTCGGCGACGGGGGCGGAGCTGCTGGCGCTGGTCCGGCACGCGCTCGCCTCGGCCGGGCTGCCGGACGGCGCCGTGGCCGCCCTCGCCACCCTCACCGGCAAGGCCGCCCACCCCGCCGTCCGCGCGGCCGCGGCGGCGCTCGGCGTGCCGGTGGCCGAGTACCCGGCCGGGGTGCTGGCCGCCGTCCCCGTGCCGAATCCGTCCGGCGCCGTCGGCCACGCGGTCGGCACGGTCAGCGTGGCCGAGGCGGCGGCGCTGGCGGGGGCCGGCGGCGGGCGCGCCGAGCTCGTCGTCCCCAAGCGGAAGTCGGCGGCCGCGACGGTGGCCGTCGCCCGCGCGGCCCGCCCCCCGCACGCCCGACCGAACCCAGGAGAGCAGCCATGAGCCCCCACTCCCCCGCCGAACCCGACCTGCGCCACCACGGGGACGCCGAGGTGCGCGCCGACGGCGCCGGACTGGTCGACCTCGCCGTCAACGTCCGCACCGGCACGCCCCCGGAGTGGCTGCGCGAGCGCCTCGCCGCCAGCCTCACCGGCCTCGCCGCCTATCCCGACGGCGCCGCCGCCCGGGCCGCCGTCGCCGAGCGGCACGGCCGGCCGGTGGAGGAGGTGCTGCTCACCTCGGGCGCCGCCGAGGCCTTCGTCCTGCTCGCCCGCTCCCTGACGCCACGTCACATCGCCGTGTTGCACCCGCAGTTCACCGAGCCCGAGGCCGCCCTGCGGGACGCCGGGCACCCGGTGCGACGGGTCCTGCTCACCCCCGGGGACGGCTTCCGGCTGGCCGCGGACGCGGTGCCCGAGGAGGCCGACCTGGTGGTGCTCGGCAATCCCACCAACCCCACCTCCGTCCTCCACCCGGCGGCCGCCGTCGCCGCCCTGGCCCGCCCCGGCCGCACCCTGGTCGTCGACGAGGCGTTCATGGACACCGTGCCCGGCGAGAGCGAATCCCTGGCCCCGGCGCGGGAGCTTCCGGGCCAGGTGGTCGTGCTGCGCAGCCTCACCAAGACCTGGGGCCTGGCCGGGCTGCGGATCGGCTACGTGCTCGGCCCGGCGCCGCTGATCGCCGCCCTGGCCGCGGCCCAGCCGCTCTGGCCGGTCTCCACCCCGGCGCTGGTCGCCGCCGAGGCCTGCTCCGGCCCGGCCGCGCTCGCCGAGGCCGAGCGGGCCGCGCACGAACTCGCCCTCCGGCGCGAGCACCTGGTGAAGGGCCTGGCGGCGTTCCCGGCCGTCCGGGTGCACGGTGAGCCGGCCGCCTCCTTCGTGCTGCTCGAACTGCCGGGCGCCGACGCCGTCCGGGCCCGGCTGCGCACCCTCGGCTTCGCCGTCCGCCGGGGCGACACCTTCCCCGGCCTCGGCCCGGACTGGCTGCGCGTGGCCGTCCGGGACGAGGCCACCACGGACGGCTTCCTGACCGCCCTGGCGCGGGCGCTGGACGCCTGACGCCCCCTTCCCGGCACCCGGCCCCGGCCCCGGACCCGGCCCGGACCCGTACGCGCTCCCGGGCCTACTCGCAGATCCCCGGCTCGGCGGCCGGTTCGAGCAGCACCGGGCCGTCCAGGTAGCCGGGGGCGTCGAAGCGCAGCCGGTCGGCGGCGGTCAGGGTCGCCCAGCCGGGCAGCACGGGCGGCGCCGAGCCGGGCCCCCACGCGCCGGGCAGACCGGGCGGCAGGACCGGCGGGCGCCCGGTCCGCCAGGAGTGCCCGGCGAAGCGCAGATGGCCGGTCTCGCAGCGGGTGTTCCAGTCGAGCGCGTAGGCGACGCCCACGGCGGCGCCCTCGCCGGGGTCCGCCGGGGTCGTGCCGGGGCTCACCTCGCGGCGCGGCGGCCGGGCGGCGGCGCCCGCCGTCTCCACCGCCGTCGTCACCGCCGCCACCGGTGCCCTCACCGGCCCCGTCGTCGTCCCCCCGACCGTGACGGGGAGCGCCCGACCGCCGTCGTCCGCCGAGGTCGCCAGCACCACGGCCGACGCCGTCGCGGCCGCCACCACCACCGCCCACCGGGCCGCGAAGGCCCAGCGGCCGGCCGCCGTCCCGCTGCCCCCGCTGCTCCCGCTGTTCCCGCTGCCGAACTCCCGATCCCCGCCCATCCCGGTCGCCTCCTCGCCGCCTCGCCGCCTCACCCTGCCGACGACGATGGGACCCGCCCCGGCGGCAACCGGTTCCCCGCAGGTCAGGACAGCAGCACCACCGGGTCGCCGACCGCCACCCGGCCCGGCGTCAGCACCCGGGCGTACACACCGGCGCAGGGCAGCGCGGGCATGCCCGGCAGCGGGACGAGCCGGTTGCGCTCCGCGAGCGTGCGCAGCGCCGCCGTCGAGCGGGGCAGGCCCGGACCGTGCGCGAGAGTGGGGACGGCACAGCGCGGCGTGGCCGTGACGATGTGCAGGCGCAGCCGCGCACCGATCACCAACTCGCCCTCCACCCAGGCGTTCTCGACGAAGCCGGTGGCGGCGCCGGAGGTGCGGACCAGCACGTTCGGCCGGTACCGCTCGGCGGCGGCGCCGTCCGCGGCGGCGAGGGCGGCCGTGGTGAGCAGATGGAGCGGGGCGAAGTCGAAGAACGTCCCGGGCGGCGCGGCGCGCCCCAACTCGTTGACGGTGAACCCGACCTCGGCGTGCGGCCCCCGCGCCAGCACCTCCTCCGGAACGGACCGCTCGACGCTCGCGCCCTGCGGCGGCGCGTCCACCAGCCGGACCTCACGGCCCAGCCGCCGCGACAGCCCGCGCTCGTCCACGACCGCGCCGTCCGGGCCGGTGATCACCACCCCGCCGCCGGGCGCGGTCACGGCCGTGAACCCGAGCACGCCCGCCCAGCGGCGCGGGTGCTTGGCGCTCACCACCAGCCCGCTGCCGACGTCCAGCAGCGCGTACGCGCGGTCGCCCTCGATGCCGCGCTCCGTCACGGACGCCGCACGGAGTTCCTCGCCGAGCATCGACTTCACGGGGTGACGCCGCAGCCGCTCGACCGTCCCGACCCTCACCCCCCGTCCCCCGTCCCCCCGCACGCCCACTCCCGCGGGCCGGTTCCGGAGTCGATCCGCAGGGTGGCCGCCGGCCCGGGGTGGTGGGCGGCGATCCACGCGGTGTCCTGCGGTTCGGCGGCGTACGGGTCGAGCGGGCCGTCGACGTCGAGGAGGAGCAACGGGGGTGCGGTCATGGGGGTGATCGTCCCTCGTGGGCGGGGTGTTGGCCATCCCTTTCCGGCGCCGCGCTCTGCGACAGGATCGGGATGTTTCCCGCACCGGACCGTGAACGATCCCGTCGTACCGTCGTGGTGCGCCGGTGAACGACACCGCCGCACCACGATCCTGGGGGAACCGCATGCGCCCGCGCCGTCTCGCTCTCACCGCCGTCGCCGTCGCGGCGCTCGCCGTCGCCGCCACCGCGTGCGGGCCGGAGAACAGCGACACCGCCGCCCCCGTGTCGAGCCCGGCCGTGACCACCGCGCCGCCGGCCACCACCGCCCCGACCGCCGCCGCCCCGGCCGTCACCACCCCGGCCGCCACCGCCACGAAGCCCTCCGCCCCCGCCCAGCCCTCCGGCGCCACCTGCGGCGCCAAGGACCTCGTGCTCACCGCCAAGGCCGAGTCCCAGGCGGGCGGCTACATCCTGATCGCCGCCAAGGCCAAGCCGGGCGTCACCTGCACCCTCCCGCCCCGGCCGCCGGTCATCGCCTTCGGCTCGCGCGGCATCGAGGCGTCCAAGGCCGAGCAGGGCGTCAGCCAGCCGATCAGGCTGAGCGGCTCGGACACCGCCTACGCGGGCGTCATGGCGAAGACCACCAAGGACAACCAGGCCGTCGAGTTCACCGACGTCATCGTGGGCATCGGCAGCCCGGACCCCGACCCGGTCAGCCTGCCGATCGGCCGGACCGGCGTCGACCGGCCGATCGTCACCAACTGGCACAACCTGCCGGAGAACGCCGTGCCCGTCCACTGAGAAAACCACTGGTCGACGGCCGGATCCGCTGCTTGGATCCGGCCATGACCAGTGACCACACCCTGCCCGACGGCTACGAGATCTCCACCGACCCCGCGCGCCTCGACGCCGCGCTGATCCACCGGTGGCTGTCCCTGGACGCCTACTGGGCGATCGGCCGCAGCCGCGAGAAGCAGGACCGGGCGATCGCGGACTCGCTCAACTTCGGCCTCTACGAGCAGGCCTCGGGCGCCCAGGTCGGCTACGCCCGGGTGGTCACCGACCACGCCACCTTCGCCTGGCTGTGCGACGTCTACATCGCCCCGGCCGCCCGCGGCCGCGGCCTCGGCACCGCCCTGGCCGCCGCCGTCCGCGACGAGCTCGCCGGGGACGGCCTGCGCCGCATCCTGCTGGCCACCGCCGACGCCCACGGCGTCTACGCCAAGGTGGGCTTCGAGCCGGTGGTCAAGCCGGAGAAGTGGATGGTCCTGGGCCAGCAGTAGCCCCCGGCCGCCCGCACCGACGCCCCGCGCCGGCGCCCCACCCCGACGCTCCGCACCGACGCCCCGCTCCGGCGCCATCCTACTCCGGCCGGCGCCAGAGCCCCCGGGCGGCCAGCACCGGCAGCACCCCCTCGCCGAACCAGTACGCCTCCTCCAGGTGCGGCATCCCGCTGAGCACGAACTCGTCGATGCCCAGCTCGTGGTACTCGGTGACGAGGTCGGCCACCTCCCGGTGACTGCCCACCAGCGCCGTCCCGGCCCCGCCGCGCAGCAGGCCGACGCCCGCCCACAGCCCCGGGTACACCTCCAGCCGCTCCGCCGAGCCGCCGTGCAGCGCCAGCATCCGGCGCTGCCCCACCGACTCGCTGCGGGCCAGCGCCCGCTGGGTCTCCCGGACCCGCTGCGGGTCCATCGCCGCCAGCAGCCGCTCCGTCTCCGCCCACGCCTGCGCCGAGGTGTCCCGGGTGATCACGTGCAGCCGGATCCCGAACCGCACCACCCGCCCCTCCCGCGCGGCGAGTTCACGGATCCAGGTGATCTTCTCCCGCACCTGCCCGGGCGGCTCGCCCCAGGTGAGGTACACGTCCGCGTACCGGGCGGCGACCTCGCCCGCCACCGGGGAGGACCCGCCGAAGTACACCGGCGGCGCCGGCTCCGGCGGCCGGGTCAACTCCGCCCGCTCGGTGCGCAGGTGGACCCCTTCGTGGTCCACCGTCTCCCCCGCCCAGAGCCGCCGCACGACGGACAGGAACTCCCCGGTGCGGGCGTAGCGGGCGTCCTTGTCCAGGAAGTCCCCGTACGCCCGCTGCTCCGCCGACTCCCCGCCGGTCACCACGTTGAGCAACAGCCGCCCGCCGGACAGCCGTTGGTACGTGGACGCCATCTGCGCCGCCAGTGCCGGCGCGATCTGCCCGGGCCGGAACGCCACCAGGTACTTCAGCCGCTCGGTCACCTGGGTGAGCATCGCCGTCGTCACCCACGCGTCCTCGCACCACGCCCCGGTCGGCGTCAGCGCCCCTTCGAACCCCAACTGCTCGGCGCTGCGGGCGACCTGCCCCAGGTACCCGAGGGACGGCGGCCGGTCGCCCCCGGCCGCGCCGGGTGTCGAGCCGTGGCCTCCGCCGACGACGTGCCGGCTGTCGCCGTTGGTGGGCAGGAACCAGTGGAACGTCAGGGTCATGAACACACACTCCGTACCGGAAGAGCCGCCTGCGGGAAAGGGGGAGAGCCGTTCAACGGCGACAGGCGGCCGTCCACACCCGCGCCAGATCCACGTGCAGGCGTCGCACGGGGAACCAGGCGGCGAAGGCGGTCATGCGGGCCATTGTCCGCCGAGGTCCGGCGCCGATCAAGAGAGCCTCCGCCCCGGCCCCGTGTCTCAACTTGGCCACCACCCGGCCCGGCCCCTGTGCCGCACGACCGGTGCGCAGGATCATGGGCGCGCAAGCGCCGGTCCGGCCAGGGGGGTTGGGCAACCGGCGCCCGGCGAGCGGAGACGAAGTGGCGCGCAGACATCTGGTGTACGTCCTGCCCGGGATCGGCGGCAGCGTACTGGAGCGGCCGGGGAAGGACGGGCGGCCCGGCGAAGTCGTCTGGGACGCTGGCTTCGGCGACATCGCCGCCCTGTTCGCCGGACCGGGCCGGCTCGCCCCCGACGAGCCGCTGCGCCCCGTCGGGGTGATCCGCTCCCGCCGGCTGCTGCCCGGCTGGACGGTCGTCCCCGGCTACGAGCGGCTGCTCGACGGCCTGCGCGCACTGCCCGGCGTACGGCTCGACGAGGGCCACCCGGACCGGCGCGACCCGGCCGCCAACGTGGTCGTCCTCCCCTACGACTTCCGCCTCGGCGTCGCCCGGGCCGCCGAGCAGCTCGCCGCCGACGTCCACGAACGCCTCCAGGACTTCACCGAGACCGAACGGGCCGGGCGCGTCACCGTCGTGGCGCACTCGATGGGCGGACTGGTCGCCCGCTACTGGCTCGGCCCGCTGGAGGGCTGGCCGCTCTGCCGTGCCCTGATCACCCTCGGCACGCCGCACCGGGGGGCGCCCAAGGCCCTGGACGTCCTGGCCAACGGCGTCCGGGTGGCCGGGGTCCGGCTGAAGGGCGTCAGCGAGCTGCTGCGGAGCTGGCCGGGCGTCGCCGACCTGCTGCCCCGCTACCCCGCCGTCTGGGACGCCACCACCGGCACCGCCCGCCACCCCCACGAACTCGCCCTGCCGGGGCTCGGAGCGGCGGCCGAGGCCGGCTACGACACCCACCGGGACATCGAGGACGGCTGGCGGAGCATCCCGCGCGAGCCCGACACCCCGGTCGTCGTCCCGCGCCTCGGCTGGAGCCACGACACCCCCGGCTCCGCCCACTGGGACGGCCGCCGGCTCAGCCTGCACAAGACACCGCCCGGCTGGCTCCCGCTCGACGGCTGGGAGCACGACCACGGCGACGGCACCGTGCCCGCCTTCTCCGCCGTCCCGCTGGAGCTGAGCGCCGACCACGCCTCCGGCTGGCGCGCCCGCGACCGGCACGGCCCGCTCGGCTCGGCCGCCTGGATCCCGGGCCTGGTCGACGCCTTCGAGCGGCGGGCGCCGCTGACCGCCGTCCGCGGCGAGGAGCGGCAGACCTCGCTGGGGCTGGACCTGGACGAACTGCACCCGGCCGGCGCGACGGTGCCGCTGCGGGTGCGGCTGCGCGGCGACGCCGTCCCCGAGGGCGGGGAGGGGCTGCCCGTGTGGGCGACGCTGCGGCAGGCCGAGGAACCGGGCGCGCGGGTCGCCGAGGTGCGGCTCGACTGGGACCCGGCGGAGGGCTGCCACCGCACCGACCTGCCCGGGCAGCAGCCGGGCCTGTACGACGTCAAGGTGACCGCGCGCGCCGTCCCCGGCGTCGGCGACCTCACCGCGGGCGACGCCTTCGCGGCGGTGGCCGGATGAACGCCTGGCCGCGCTGGGACCAGGAGGGCGAGCCCGCGGCCCTCGCCCGCTACGTCCGGCCCGACGAGGCCGCCGCGTTCGTCCGCCTGCCCGGCGCGGCCGGCGGCAGCCGCCTCGACCAGGCCCGCGCCGTGTACGAGGCACTGGCGGGCGCCGGCATCACCTACGCGTACGAGGCGCCGGGCGACGACCCCGGGCGGCAGATGGTCCGCCAGCCCGCCGAGGTGCTGTGGAGCCCCCGGCACGCCACCTGCCTCGACCTCGCGCTCGTCCTCGCGGGCGCCTGCCTGCACGCGGGCCTGCGACCGTTCGTCCTGCTCCTCGACCCGCCCGAGGCCGGCGCCCCCGGCCACGCGCTGCTCGGCGTGCGGATCGGCGACCCCGACCCCGGCGAGCCGGCCCCGCCGGACGCCGAGGTGTGGCGGACCCGGCCGCCCGACTGGGCGGAACTCGCCCAGGCGGAGGTGGACGGCCCGGCCCGCCCGCTGCTGCTGCTCGACCCGGTCGGCGTGGCCCACGCCCTGCCCACCTCACCGGTCCTCGGCACCGGAGCCTCCTTCGCCGACGCCGCCCGGGCCGGCGCCCGCTACGCCGCCGAGTGGAACTGGCGCTTCGCCGTCGACGTGGGGCGCCTGTGGCGCGCCGGGGACACCCACGTCCCGGCCGTGCACCTGGCCGCCGACCCGCTGCGCCCGCCGTACCTGCCGCTCGACCCGCAGCTGCACCGGCCGCTGCAACTGCTCCGGCCGGAACACAACGTGGTGCCGTTCCAGGCCCGCGACGAACTGACCGTGCTCACCGGCTGGTGCCGCTCGGTGGCCGAGGGCCGGCACACCGGCGTCGCCGTCGTCCACGGCGTCGGCGGCGCGGGCAAGACCCGGCTCGCCCTGGAGGTCGCCCACCGGCTCGCCGAGCGGGACGGCTGGTACGCGGGCTACCTGCGCAAGGACACCCCCGGCCTGGACTGGCTCGGCGTCGTCACCTCGCCCACCCTGGTCGTCCTCGACTACGCCGACGCCCGGCCCGCCGAGGCGCGGCAGCTGCTCAGCGTGCTGCGCCGGCGCACCGAACGCGGCGGCGCACCCGCCGTCGTCCTGATGACCGCCCGCTCCACCGACGGCCAGTGGCTGGACGACCTGCGCCGGGCGTGGACCAACGACGGCCACCTCTGCCGCGAACGCCCCCCGATGCCGCTGCCGCCCGAACACCCCGACGGCGACGCGCTCGTGCGGCGCGCCGTCGAGGCGTTCCGGCTGGACGGCGAGCCGGTGGACCCCGAGACGGCGGCCGGTCCGGTCCCACGGAACTGGACCACCCTCGACCGGCTGCTCCGCACCTTCCTCGCCGCCCGCACCCGGGGCCGCGGCCGGCTGCCCACCACCCGCGCCGAGCTGTACGAGGAGGTGCTCCACCACGAGCACTCCTACTGGGCGCAGGTCTACCGCCGTGCCACCGGCACCACCGGCGACGCCCCGCTCGACGTCCTCGACCGCGCCGTCACCAGCCTCACCCTGCGCACCCCGGCCTCCCGGCCCCGGGTGGTCGACGCCCTCCGGGCCGTCGAGGAACTGGCGGACGACGCACGGTGGCGCGAGCAGGTCCGCACCACCCTCACCGACTGCCTGCGCCCGGCCCCCGGCGAGCCGCTCACCCTGCGCCCCGACCCGATCGCCGACCACCTGGTGCTGCGCACGCTGCGCGAGGACGGCGGGCTGCTGGCGGCGGCACTGGAGGGGCTCGACGACGAACGGGTGCTCGACGCCCTGCGCCAGTTCAACCGCGCCGCGGCAGCCGATCCGGGCGCCGCGACGAGCCTGCTGCTCGACTGGACGGCGGCGGGGACCGGACGATGGGCGCCCGTCCTCGGGGTGGCTTTCGAACAGGGCGGCACGGCCCTGGAGGCCCTGGACCGGCTGGTCGACGCGCCGCAGGCACCGCCCTGGCTGGGCGAGCTCGCGGACGCGATCCCCTACAGCGCCGTCGGCCTCCCGCAACTCGCCCTGCGCGCGGAGCTGCGCCTCCTGGCCGAGGTGCGTGCGGCCGGCGGGACCGAGGTGGTGCGGCTGGCTTCCCGGCTGGTCGGGGTGAGCCGGCGGCAGTCCGACACCGGCGACCGGGCGGGAGCGCTGGCGTCGATCACCGAGGCCGTCGGAATCCACCGCCTCCTCGCCGAAGCCGACCCGGGCACCTTCCTCCCCAACCTCGCCGTCGCCGTCAACAACCTCGGCGCCGAGCAGTTCGAGGGCGGGAACCGGGTGGGGGCGCTGGCGTCGATCACCGAGGCCGTCGGAATCCACCGCCTCCTCGCCGAGACCGACCCCGACACCTTCCTCCCCGGTCTCGCCATGGGCCTCACCAACCTCTCCGTCCAGCAGCTCAGGACCGGACGCCGTACGGAGGCGCTGGCCTCCGTCACCGAAGCCGTCACCCACTACCGCGATCTCACCAGGGCCGACCCCGCGGCCTTCGTCCCCGAGCTCGCCACCGCCCTCAAGAACCTCTCGGACCTGCAGTCCGACAACGGGGACCGCACGGGGGCACTGGCATCGATCACCGAAGCCGTCGGCATCCACCGCCGGCTCATCGAGGGCGAGGCCTACGCCGTCGCGCTGCTCCCCGACCTGGCCGCTGCGCTCAACAGCCTCGCCATCCATCAGGCCGACGCCGGAGACCGCATCGGGGCCCTGGCCTCCATCACCGAGGTCGTCGCGATCCGCCGCCGACTGACCACGATCAATCCGGCCGTCTTCCTCCGCGACCTCGCCGCCGCCCTCGCCAACCTCTCGATGCTGCAGGCCGGCGTCGTCGGCCGAACCGACGCCCTTGCCTCCGCCGCCGAAGCCGTCTCCTCCTTACGCTCACTCGCCGAGACCGAACCCGCCGCGGTCCTCCCCGACCTCGCCACCGCTCTCAAGAGTCTCTCCGACCTGCAGTCCGACAACGGGGACCGCACGGGGGCACTGGCATCGATCACCGAAGCCGTCGGCATCCGCCGCCCACTCGCCGAAGCCGAGCCCGCCACGTTCCTCTCCCCCCTCGCCATCGCGCTCACCGACCTCTCCAACCGGCAAGCCGACAGCGGAGATCGAACAGGCGCACTGGCCACCATCACCGAAGCCACCGGCATCAGCCGCCGGCTCGCCGAAGCCGACCCCACCGTCCACCTCCCCCACCTCGCCATCGCGCTCACCAACCTCTCCAACCGGCAAGCCGACAGCGGAGATCGAACAGGCGCACTGGCCACCATCACCGAAGCCACCGGCATCAGCCGCCGACTCGCCGAAGCCGACCCCGCCGCCCACCTCCCCCACCTCGCCGCCGCCCTCGCCAACCTCGCGATCCAACAAGCCGGCAACGGGGACCGGACAGGCGCTCTCGCCATCGCCACCGAAGCCACCGGCATCAGCCGCCGACTCGCCGAAGCCGACCCCGCCGCCCACCTTCCGCAACTCGTCAAGGCCCTCACCAACCTCTCCAACCGACAGGCCGACACCGGCGACCACGCGGGGGCACTGGCCACCATCACCGAAGCCACCGGCATCAGCCGCCGACTCGCCGAAGCCGACCCCGCCGCCCACCTTCCGCAACTCGCCAGGGCCCTCACCAACCTCTCCGCCCGACAAGCCGACAGCGGGGACCGCGCCGGCGCCCTCACCACCGCCACGGAGGCCACCGGGCACCTCCGTGAACTCGCCGAAGCCGAACCCGCCGTCTTCCTCCCCCAGCTCGCCTCCACCCTCACCAACCTCTCCAGCCGGCAGGCCGAGACCGGAGACCGACAGGGCGCCCTCGCCACCGCCACCGAGGCAATCGGCATCCTTCGCCCGCTCGGGGCGACCGACCCGGCCGCCTTCCTCCCCCAGCTCGCCTCCACCCTCACCGATCTCACCGTCCGGCAGGCCGAGACCGAGGACCACGCGGGAGCGCTGGCCTCCAGCACCGAAGCCCTCGCCCTCCACCGGCAACTCGCCGAGACCGACCCCGCCGCCTTCCTCGCCGGCCTGGCCGGAGACCTCAACAACCTGTCCAGATGCCAGTTCCTGACGGGGGACCGGACAGGCGCGCTGATCTCCATCGCCGAAGCCACCGTCCACTACCGCCGCCTCGCCGCGACCGGTCCCGCCGCGTTCCTCCCCGACCTCGCGACGGCCCTCAACAACCTCTCCGACCAGCAGTTCGAGGCCGGGGACCGGGCAGCGGCGCTGACCTCCGCCACCGAGGCACTCGACATCCGTCTCCGGCTCTGCGAATCCAACCCCGTCCTCCATGTCGCCGGTCTCTCCGCGACCCTCGCCAAGCTCTCCGACCAGCAGTCGGACGCGGTGGCCCGCCCGCTCTGGGAACGCGCGATCGCTTCCCTGCGGCATCACCCCCTGACACAGGCGGGTCTGATCGTCGACCTCGCCCTGCGCCACGCGAGGCGCGGCGAGAAGGAGCAAGCGGCCGAACTCCTGGTCGCGGCCGCTCACAACGCGGCCTCCGGCGACAGGGAACTGCTCATCGACCTCAGGTGGCAGATCAACTGGGCCGTGACGGAGTTCGCCCTGCACGACGAACGGCTGCCCGACTGGGCGTCCGACACCGTTTCGGACGGCTTCCTCCGCCTCCTGGATGCCTGGTCGCTACGATCGGGCCGGCCCGGAACGGAGGACTTCCTCCGTGACCACTCGGATCACCTGCGGTCGCCCCGGTCTCGACACCAACTGGTCCTGGCACAGGCCCTGTTCCCCGGGGATCCGGACCTCGATCTCCTCAGCCGCACGCTGGACGACATCGACCTCCGCGGCCTGGACGCCGTTCTCGCCGAGGGGCGGGCCGAAAACGATGCGCACACTCTCGCGGCGACATGGATGTCGACCCGCACCTGGTCGGAATCCCTGGCGTTCCATGCCGCGCACCGGAGCGAGTTGGAGACACCGCACATCATGTCCCTGCTCGCCCGTCAGGCCACCCCCGCCGCCCTCCAGCATTACGGGATCCTGCGACTCGCGCTGCACGGGAGCCTGGAGGACGTCTACGAGGTGGTCACCGATCCGGACGCGGCCGGCTCCGAGGCCATGGCCGCACTGGAGGCCGGTGAACTGTCCCTGCTCGCCACCATCACGATGGCCTGTCCCCTGCTGCTGGCCGGCCCGGACGGGAGGCTTTTCGCCATGGTTCACGCCATCGCCGCCGGCGATCCGGACCAGGCCCGCGCCGTCTGCTCCCGGGTCGTCGAGACGGACACTGCGCTGCGGCGCGAGGCGTTCGCCGTCCGGCTGCGCGAGCTGGCGCGGCGGCGGCCGGACCTCGCGGAGCCGGCCGGGGAGTTGGCCGAGGTGCTCCACCCCGCCGGCTGACGGCGGGAACGCCCGCAGGGCCTCCCCGGTGAGGTGGGGAGGCCCTGCGGGTGGTACGTGGAACTGCCGGGCCGGGGGCCGGGATCAGACCAGGCCGGCCTTCTCCAGGGCGGCGCAGCAGGTGTTGATCAGCAGCCGGGTGACGACGTAGGGGTCGACGTTGGCGTTCGGGCGGCGGTCCTCGATGTAGCCCTTCTGGTCGACCTCGACCTGCCACGGGATGCGGACCGAGGCGCCGCGGTCGGAGACGCCGTAGGAGTAGACGTTCCACGGGGCGGTCTCGTGCTTGCCGGTCAGGCGGGACTCGATGTCGGCGCCGTACTGGGTGACGTGCTCCAGGACCTTCTCCTGGGAGGTGCCCAGCGACTCGCAGGCGGTGATGATCGCGTCGTAGTTCTCGCGCATCGCCTTGGTGGAGAAGTTGGTGTGCGCGCCCGCGCCGTTCCAGTCGCCGCGGACCGGCTTCGGGTCGAGGGTGGCGTCGATGCCGAACTCCTCGGCGGTGCGGTAGAGCAGGTAGCGGGCGATCCACATGTCGTCGGAGACGGTCAGGGCGTCGACCGGGCCGATCTGGAACTCCCACTGGCCGGGCATGACCTCGGCGTTGATGCCGCAGATCGCCAGGCCGGCGTCGATGCAGCGGTCGAGGTGCAGCTCGACGATCTCGCGGCCGAAGACCTCCTCGGCGCCGACGCCGCAGTAGTAGCCGCCCTGCGGGGCCGGGTAGCCGCCCTCGGGGAAGCCGAGCGGGCGGGAGCCCTTGAAGAAGGTGTACTCCTGCTCGATGCCGAAGATCGACTCCTGCGCCTCGTACTGCTCGGCGACGCCGCGCAGCTGGGCGCGGGTGTTGGAGGCGTGCGGGGTGCCGTCGGTCTCGTTGACCTCGCAGAGGACCAGGATGTGGTCGCCGCCGCGGATCGGGTCCGGGACGACGCGCACCGGCTCCAGCACGCGGTCGGAGGCGTGGCCCTCGGCCTGGCTGGTGGAGGAACCGTCGAAGCCCCAGGTGGGGATCTTGTCCGCGTTCGGCAGGACACGAGTCTTGGAGCGGAGCTTGGCGGTCGGCTTGGTGCCGTCGATCCAGATGTACTCGGCCTTGATTGCCACGGCGGTGTACCTCGCAAACTGAGTGGTGGGTGCCCGCGTAGCGTTGCAAGCCGCCGTTTCCCGGTTGTTCCTCTCATGTAACGCGCATGTGAACCAACCGTCCGCATTGGCACGGTCACGGTGCGGGAGTGCCGCAGGTGGCACTCCCGCACCCGTGGGGCCGGGGGTCAGCGCCGGCGGGCGTGGGCGGGGGCCGCGGCGGCCCGGCGGCGGCGGGTGGCCCAGACCGCGCAGCCGCCTCCGGCGAGCAGCGCGGCGGCGCCGGCGGCGAGCCGGGGGGTGGCGTCGTTGCCGCCGGTGGAGGCGAGGCTGTCGGGGGCGGTGGTGGCCCGGCCGGCGGAGGGGGACGCGCTCCGGTGGGCCGTGGCGGTGGCCGCCGCCGGTGCGGCGGACGGGGTGGTGTCCGCGACGGGCTGGGCGGCCGGGGGCGTCGTCGTGACGGCGGCGGCGGGCGTGGCCGGCGTGCTCGCGGGCGTGGCCGACGGCGTCGCGGTGGACGTCGGGGCGGCCGGGACGGGCTTCTCGCAGCTCACCGACGCGACCGTGACGGTGCCGGTCACCTTGGCGACGTTGAGGTTGAGCGGGTCCACCGCGACCTTGACCTCCAGGGCGGAGGCGGCGGCCGTCGTCGAGGTGGTGGTCTTCCTGGAGAACTCCACCGTCACGCTGCCGACCAGCGGCACGTCCACCGTGGTCGGCCCGTACAGATCGACCGTGACCGGCTTGCCGAGGACGGTCAGCCGGGCGGGCGCGACCACGTCGGCGGCGGGCCTGCCGTCGACGGGGCAGGTGGCGGTGGCGCTCAGCGCCTCCAGGCCGAGCAGGGTGGTCCCGGGCAGGCCGGGGGCGTGCACCTCGGCGTCGGCGAGGGTGACGGAGGCGGTGGAGGCCTTGGCGTCCAGCTTGGTCACCGACTTGCCGACCTCCGCCTTCACCAGGGTGACCGGGCCGGTCTGGTCGACGCCGTCGACGGTCGCGGTGAGGACGGTGCCCTCGCGCTGGGCCGGGGACTCGACCTTGTTGAGCGCGACGTCGACGGGGACGGCCACGGCGTTGTTCAACAGCCGGACGTCCAGGTCGAGTTCGGCGGTGACGGCGCGCGCCTTGCCCGGGGATCCCGCGGGCGGGGCGGCGGGTGAGGCGGCGGGTGAGCCGACGGGCGAGCCGACCGGCGCGGGCTCGGCGGCCCAGGTGGCCCAGGCGGGCGGAACGGTGAGAACGGTGCAGGCCACGACGGCGGCGGCTGCGGAAACGATTCGTCGAGAAGACATGGCGGTACCCCCACGGATGAAAGGATGAGCCGCCAGTCTTCTCAAACGCTCCGTCATATGAGTCATACAGAGCGTCATTTCACCCGTTGGGGTGAAGATGACGCTCCGCGCTGACCCAGGTCTGCTAGGCCCGGGCCCGGAGGCGCCGCCGGATCACGGCAGGCGCCAGTCCACCGGCTGCGCGCCCTGCCGCACCAGCAGCTCGTTGGCCCGGCTGAACGGGCGCGAGCCGAAGAAGCCGCCGCTCGCCGAGTACGGGCTCGGGTGCGCCGACTCGATCGCCGGGATCTCGCCCAGCAGCGGCCGCAGGTTGCGCGCGTCCCGGCCCCAGAGGATCGCCACCATCGGGCCGCCGCGCGCCACCAGGGCGCGGATCGCCTGCTCGGTGACCTCCTCCCAGCCCTTGCCGCGGTGCGCGGCGGGCTTGCGCGGGGCGGTGGTCAGGGCGCGGTTCAGCAGCAGCACGCCCTGCTGCGTCCACGGGGTGAGGTCGCCGTTGGACGGCTGCGGGAGGCCGAGGTCGGCGCCGTACTCCTGGAAGATGTTGACCAGACTGGCCGGGATCGGCCGCACGTCGGCCCCCACCGAGAAGCTCAGGCCGACCGCGTGGCCGGGGGTCGGGTACGGATCCTGGCCGACGATCAGCACCCGCACCTCGGCGAACGGCTGCTGGAAGGCGCGCAGCACGTTCGGGCCGGAGGGCAGATAGGTGCGGCCGGCGGCCAGTTCGGCGCGGAGGAAGTCGCCCATCGCGGCGACCCGCCCGGCCACCGGCTCCAGCGCGGTGGCCCATCCGGGCTCGACGATCTCGTTCAGTGGACGCGGTGCCATGGGCGTAACCCTATCGGCCTACACCGACAGGCCGTTCACCCAGATGATCACACCGAAGAGGCCCCGCGGGCGCTCACGCCACCGGGCGCCCGCGCAGCACCACCAGCCGGGGATCGGCCAGCACCCGGACGTCGGCGCGCGGGTCCTGCGCGTACACCACGAAGTCCGCCGGCGCGCCCTCCTCCAGGCCGGGGCGCCCCAGCCAGGCACGCGCCCCCCAGGTGGCCGCCGACAGCGCCTCGGCGGGGGTGAGCCCGGCCTTCACCAGCTCGGCGACCTCCTCCGCGACCAGGCCGTGGGCCAGCGAGCCGCCCGCGTCCGTGCCGACGTAGACCGGGATGCCCGCGTCGTGCGCGGCGCCCACCGTGTCGTAGCGGCGCTCGTGCAGCCGGCGCATGTGGGCGGACCAGGCCGGGAACTTGGCCTCGCCGCCCGCCGCCAGCCGGGGGAAGGTGGCGATGTTGACCAGGGTCGGCACGATCGCGACCCCGCGCTCGGCGAAGACCGGGATCAGCTCCTCGGTCAGGCCGGTGGCGTGCTCGACGCAGTCGATCCCGGCGGCCAGCAGGTCCGGCAGCGAGTCGGCGGCGAAGCAGTGCGCGGTGACCCTGGCGCCCTCCTCGTGCGCGGCCGCGATCGCCTCGGCGAGCGCGTCGCCCGGCCAGCAGGCGGCGAGGTCGCCGCGGTCGCGGTCGATCCAGTCGCCGACCAGCTTGACCCAGCCGTCGCCGCGCCGGGCCTCCGCGCGCACGTAGGCGGCGAGGTCACCGGGCTCGATCTCGTGCGCGTAGTTGCGGATGTAGCGGCGGGTGCGGGCGATGTGCCGGCCGGCCCGGATGATCCTGGGCAGGTCCTCGCGGTCGTCGATCCACCGGGTGTCGGCGGCGGACCCGGCGTCGCGGATCAGCAGGGTGCCGGCGTCACGGTCGGTGAGCGCCTGCTTCTCGCTGGTGGCGGCGTCGACGGCCCCGTGCGCGTCCAGGCCGACATGGCAGTGCGCGTCCACCAGGCCGGGCAGCACCCAGCCCTCCACCGTCCGGACCTCGGCGGAGCCGGCGCCGACGGCGGTCGGACGGGAGAAGGTCACCCGGCCGTCCACCACCCAGAGTTCGTCCCGGACGTCCTCCGGACCGACCAGCACCCGACCCCTGACGTGCAGCACCGTGCCCATGCTCATGGCCGCACTCTACCGACGGCGCCGTTCCTTGTAAGCAGCGAGGATGAGGCAGACTCGTTGCCGGCCAGTACCGTCCCTCCCCCCGCCTCCCCCTCGAAAGGCCAAGAGACCGTGAGCCCCTTCCTCGACCTGCCCCCGCTCAGCGCCGCCGACTTCGCGGAGATCGAGGACAAGGTCGCCGCGCTCCTGCACACCACCGCCGACGTCATCGTCACCCAGGGCGAGGCACTGCTGCCGCTGGAGGCCGCGATCCGCGGCGCCGCGCACCCGGGCTCGACCGCGCTCAACATCGTCACCGGCCCGTACGGCCAGACCTTCGGCAACTGGCTGCGCGACTGCGGCGCGAAGGTCGTCGACCTCGCCGTGCCGTTCGACACCGCGGTGAGCGCCGAGCAGGTCGCCGAGGCGCTGGCGGCCGAGCCGGCCGTCGACTTCGTCTCGCTGGTGCACGCCGAGGCCGCCACCGGCAACACCAACCCGGTCGCCGAGATCGCCGCCGTGGTGCGCGAGCACGGCGCGCTGCTGATGGTGGACGCGGTCGCCTCGGTGGCCGCCGAGCCGCTGCTGACCGACGCCTGGGGCGTGGACCTGTGCGTGATCGGCGGGCAGAAGGCGATGGGCGGGCCGGCCGGCGTCTCGGCCGTCTCGGTCTCCGCCCGGGCCTGGGAGCGGATCACCGCCAACCCGGCCGCCCCGCGCCGCTCCTACCTCTCGCTGCTGGACTGGAAGGAGCGCTGGACGGACGCCGGGCGCACCGTCCTGCCGCACGCGCCCGCGCAGCTGGAGATGCTCGCGCTCGGCGCCTGCCTGGACCGGATCGCCGCGGACGGCCTGCCCACCGTCATCGCCCGCCACCGGGCGGCCGCGGCCGCCACCCGCGCGGGCGTGCGGGCCCTCGGCACGCTCACCCCGTTCGTCCCGGCCGACGCCCACGCCGCACCGGTGGCCACCACCCTGCGCACCCCGGCCGGCCTGGACGCCACCGCCCTCGCCGCCGAGCTGCGCCGCCTCGACCCGTCCCTCCCGGTCCAGGCCGGCGGCGGCCCGCTGGCCACCGGGATGCTGCGGGTCAACCACTACGGCCCTGCCGCCGCCCTCGACACCGTCCGCGCCACCCTCACCGCCCTGGCCACCGCCACCACCACCGACGCCACCCCGGCCCTCACCGCCGCCGAGGCCGCCTGGAACGCGACCGCCTGACCGGTTCCCAAGGCTCGGATCAGGACTCCTCGTCGTCGCTCTCGTCGTCGGCGAGCGGGTCCTGCTCCTCGCTCTCCTCGCTGTCCGGGCCTCCGGACGGGAAGTGGCCGAGAATCGCGAGCACGTTCTCACGCAGCTTCGTCCACTCCTCGGCGCCGCCGAAGAGTTCGTGTCCCGAAACCTGCTGACCGAGCTCCTCCAGCCGGTCGAGGTGATGCCGGGCATCCCGAAGCGACGCGGCGAAGGCACGCCGCTGCGCGGCCATCTGCTGCCCGACCGACAGCTCCGACGAATCGGTGGCCGGGTCCGCTCCGAACCCGGCCCCGCCGTCCGGGAACAGCGATGTCCTCGGCTCGGTCGTGAAGACCGGCGGCCTGGTCGTCTTCCGGGCCCTTTCCTCGTCGGAGGCCCAGACGACATCCCAGACGGTGAGCAGTTCCTCCTCACCACCCTCGGTCCGCGCGATCCGGTCCGGCGCGGAGAGGTCCACCCGGACGTGCCGGTAGGTGGTGGAATCAGCGGTCAGACCCAGCTCCTTCCGGACATCGGCGTTGAGCGGCATCCGATCCGTCCGGAAGCGCTGCGCCGCCAAGGCCAGCGTCCACAGACCGAGCTCGTTGCCTTCGCGGGCCAGGCCCCCGATCACGACGTTCACGTCCGCCCGGAAGGGAACCTTCCCCGGAGCGGGAGCACTCGCCACGGCCGATCCGACGTTGCGGGTGAGGAGCTTGTCCGCGATGAGTGCGATGCCGCCCGCCACGGCCAGGGTGCACCGAGCGTCCACGTCGCCCTTCAGAGCGGGCTCCACCAGAGTCGTGAAGTCGTCGACCGGCACAGGAGACCAGTCCTCGGCCAAGACGTCCTTGCAGAGCACGCCACCGTTGCTCCAGGCGTTCCGCGCCTGCTTGGTGGCCGACTTCTTGGCGATCCGCCACGGGACGTCGATCACCGGCCCCAGCAGGCCCGCGAACCCCTTGGCCGCCATGCGCCGATCCCCCTTGATCGCCTTGGCCCGGTCGTGCAGCGCCGTGTAGAGCGCGGGCCTGGTGAAGGAGTAGAGGAGGCGCACAGCGCGCCACAGCGCCGTCCCGGGGGTCCTCGGGTCGCCGTAGACCTCCGGCGTCGCCCGCTCGTCGAGAGTGCCGGCCGCGAGCGCGTAGATCTTCTTGAGCGAATCCTCCTGGCCCCACTCGATGCCCTTGGTCTGGGCGACCAGCTTCAGCGCCCGGGTGGCCACCTCAAGGTTCTGGGCGGCCTCGTCCCACGCCCTGAACTCGACGTGGACGGACGCGAGGATCGACCGCACGGCGTCGTCGAAGATGTCGGCCACCGCCAGGACACCGTTGCCGTCCGCCTCCACTCCGACCGCGACATGGGCGGGAACCAGGTACGTCTGGGCGATCTGGACGGCGCGCGGCGACGGGTGGCCGGCCGGCCACTCCGAATTGAACTCCTCGCGCAGTGCCTTGCGGTAGGCCTCCCGCCCCAGGGCCATCAACTGGGTCAGCGACTTGACGGGCTCCGCGGCAGGCTGCCGGACCGCCTTGAAGAGCGCCGTCACCGCGAGGTCCGCGACGTCGTCGGGCGAGGTCCCCGGTCCCGCCAGCACCTTCCACGCGCTGGCGAGGCGCGTGATGCCGTCCCGGGCGAGCAGGGCCGAGATCGGCTCCGTCCCGTCCTCGAACTCGAAGATCACCGGATGAACGATGAGCGCCCGGGTCACCCTGCGGGCGAGAATCGACTCCTCGTAGGAGTTGAGCCCGATGGTGGCGTGGATGGTCTGCCAGACGTGCTGCCGCAGGTGGTTCGCGTTCCGGTAGCGGTACCGCAGGATCGACTGGGGTCGGTCCCCTTCGGCCGCACCGATCACCTTGGGATCCGCGACCCCGTAGTCCTCCTGCCCCGTCCGCGGCTGGATACCGGGAAACAGCTCACTCAGCCAGATCCGCGAATGCACGGACCTCAGGGTCGCGCCGTCGACATGCTCCTCCAGCAGGAGGCTCGCGCTGGACTCCGCCGGCGGCCTGAGTTGGAGCGCCACCGCCTCTGGGGCCATGCAGGCCCTGGCGAGCGCGTGCCAGGCGTCCTCCGGGAGCGACGCCTCCGGGCTCGCCAGGCCCGCCCGCACCAGCTTCGTCCGGTCGCCGACAACGGACGGTTCCGGCAGCGAGCGGGCCACCTGGGAGACGACGATCTCTTCTTTGCCCCACTCGATCGTGATGGGGCCCTCGGACTCGGACTTTGACGTCATCACCTGTGTCCTTCGCGATGGATGTGGAAAACTGGACTCGCGGTCCTGCCCCGACTCGGTCGGGTCTCCAGGTCCTGCCGGCTGGGCCCGGGGTTCGCTCCGGGCCCAGCCCCTTCGACGGTGACCGTCGGGTCGGGTGTCAGAGTGCACGCGGTCCAGGACCGGACCGGAAGACCGGCGCCGACCAGCCCCACATGAAGCGCTTCGCCTCCGCCTTCGCGATGTCCTGGAAGGCCGCGTAGGCCACCATGTCGGCGGCCTGAAGCAGATGATGGTGCCGGGCCGGGGCGAACGAGAGGTCCCGGATACGGAGGTCCTCGCTCGGCAACCGCCTCAGGGCGTTGCGCGACGCGCCGTCCGTGCCGTTGCCGTCGACGATCACCCGGCCGTACTCACCCGCGTCCGCGAGGTCGGCGTTGAGCTGCGCGAGAAATTCGGTGAACAGCGCGGGGCGGTCCGACCGGTAGTCGTCCGTACGCCGGTAGGCCACGTGGACGCTCACAAGAGGCAGCGAGCCCAACGCCAGTAACCCGTGCCGGACCACCTGGCGGCAGCGGTCGCGGTGCGTCTCACGGTCGGAGGTGCGCGAGACGAACGCGGCACGACCGCGGGCCCCGATCAGCTCCTCGGAATGGAGCGGCGCGTCGTCCGGGATCCGCAGGCCGACATCGACCGGCAACCCCTGGCGGAACCGCGTCCAGGCGGCCGTCGCCGCGTCGAACTGCGTGTCCGGGACGCCGAGTGCGGCGAAGACGACAAGGGAGCGGCCGTCGCCCGAGTCGTCCACCCACAGGGTGCGCTCCGGCCCGGGGGAATCACTGCTGACAGCGGTCATGGGGACCACCCCTCGGACGGTGCATTCGGCCACCCGGCGCCATCGCCGGACCGTTCCCCCGTCGTCCCGAGGGCGAACAGGGGCGTGGGGCACCGCGCCCCTCAACCACGCACGCGGTCCTCGTCCCACCGAGGCGGTTGCCGTTCAACGGAAGATCGGGCCGCTACATGGGCGCACACACCACCGCCAACAACAGCCCGCGCCCATCGGACCGATGAGTCCATGAAGAAGGGAGCGGGCCTCCAGGACACGTCCTGGCCCCATACGTCTCGGCGTGACTGAAGCGCCACGCTGGGGAATGACTGTAGGGCATGAGAACTAGCTGATCAAATTTCAAACCTACTGTTCACACTGCCAGTTCGATGACTCCGGCACGCGACCTCCCGCCCGTCGACGACCCCGGGGGCCGCCGTCGCCACCACACTGTTCCCGGGCGGTTCACCCGCCTGACACCCGATGCCCACCTTGCCCCGGCAGGCTCCTGCGCGACGGAGAAGTTGGCTATACAACTTTGAGCCCCCGCGCCGCCGAGGAGAAGACCCATGACCACCGAGCTGTCGCCGTACTGGCTGCGCGACAACTGCCCCTGCGGGGAGTGCCGCGACCCGCGCAGCGGGCAGAAGCTGTTCCAGATCACCGATCTGCCGGACGACCTCGCGATCGCCGCGCAGGCCGAGCTGGACGGGCACCTGGAGGTGCTCTGGTCGGACGGGCACCGCTCGCGCTACCCCTCCGCCTGGCTGGCGCGGGACGCGGACGGCGACGGGCGGACGGAGACGGACAAGCGGCTCTGGGACGCCGCGGACTTCGCGCGCGGCATTCCGGAGGCGCCGTGGGAGGCGTACCTCGCCGACCCGGCGGAGCGGGCCGCCGTGCTGGCCGCCGTGCGCCGCGACGGCTTCGCCGTGCTGCGCGGGGTGCCGGTGCGCGAGCGCCAGGTGCTGGCCGTCGCCGGGACCTTCGGGCACGTGCGGGTCACCAACTACGGCGAGCTGTTCGACGTCCGGGTCGAACCGGACCCCAACAACCTCGCGTTCACCAGCGCCGCGATCGCCCCGCACACCGACAACCCGTACCGCGACCCGGTCCCCACCCTCCAGCTGCTGCACTGCCTGGAGAACTCGGCGACCGGCGGGGACTCCGGCCTGGTGGACGGCTTCCGGGCCGCCGCGCTGCTGCGCGCGGAGGCGCCGGAGCACTTCGCGGTGCTGACCCGCACCCCCGTGCCGTTCGTCTTCCGCGACCGCGCCGCCGAACTGCGCGCCGACCGGCCGCTGATCGGGACCGACCCGCGGGGCCGGATCCGCGAGGTGCGCTTCAACAACCGTTCGATCGCCACCCTGCGCGGTCCGGCGGCCGAGCTGGACGCCTTCTACGCCGCGTACCGGGCGTTCGCCGCGATCACCCTGCGCCCGGAGCTGCAGCTGGAGTTCCGGCTCGACCCGGGCGACTGCCTGATCTTCGACAACACCCGGCTGATGCACGCCCGCACCGCCTTCGCCCAGGACGGCCGCCGCCACCTCCAGGGCTGCTACGCGGACCTGGACTCGCTCGCCTCCACCCTGGCCGTGCTGCACCGCCGTTCGGCCGCGCTGGACGAACTCGCCGCCCTGTTCGCGGGCGAGGGCTCCGGGGAGTACCTGGGCGAGGCGGTCACCATGGCCGAGCACATGCTGCAGGCCGGCGCGCTGGCCGAGGCGGCCGGGGCCGCCCCGCACCTGGTCGCGGCGGCGCTGCTGCACGACGTCGGCCACTTCCACGGGGCCCTGCACGGACGCGACCTGATGGGGGGCCGGGACAACCGCCACAGCGACACGGGGGCGGACTGGCTGGCCCGCTGGTTCGGCCCGGAGGTCACCGAGCCGGTCCGGCTGCACGTGGCGGCGAAGCGCTACCTGTGCACGGTCGAGCCGGACTACCGGGCGAAGCTCTCCGAGGCCTCCGCGTACACCCTCCAGGTGCAGGGCGGCCCGATGTCCGCGCAGGCCGCCGCCGACTTCGCCGCCCACCCGGGCGCGGCGGACGCGGTGGCGGTGCGCCGCTGGGACGAGCAGGCCAAGGAGGCGGACGCGGTCACGCCGGACTTCGCGCACTTCCGCCCGCTGCTGGCCTCGCTGATGCGCTGACGGCGCGTCGGGCGGGCGAAACGGGGCGGTCCGCACAGCGGGCTGCCCCGTCGGACCCGCACGCCCCGTCCGACCCGCACGCCCCGTCCGCCGCCGTCCGACCCGCCCGCCGCCGTCAGTCGACGTCCCGGGCGTGCCGCGAAAGCGCCGAGGTGGCCAGCGAGTTGTGCACGCTGAACGCCACCGTCCCCGGCAGGTAGCGGTCCTGGGACCACTCCACCGGCGTGCCGGTCGGGTCCGTCGTCCGCCGCCGCTCGCGCAGCAGCGGGCCGCCGCGCCGGCAGCCCAGCAGCCGGGCGTCGTCCCCGTTGGCGGCGACGATGTCGATCGTGTGGTCCGCGTCGGTGAACAGGATCCCGTGCTCGCGCAGGACTTCGGTGTGCGAGACGACGTCCGGCGGCAGCTCGGCGACGATCTCGCCGACCCGGGGCGGGTAGACGGTCCGCTCGACCATCACCGGCGTCCCGGAGAGCGTGCGCAGCCGCACCATGACGTAGACCTCGTCCCCCGGTTCGAGGCGCAGCTGTTCGCGCTCGGCGGCGTCCGCCGGGCGGCGCACCATGGAGTCGAGGATGCCGCCCGGCTCCTCGCCCATCGAGTACGCCCAGCGGGTGAAGCTGAGCAGTTCGGAGAAGCTCTGCACCCGGGCCGTGCCGAGCACCACCCGGCGGGTGCCCCGGCGCGAGGTGACCAGGCCGTCCGAGCGCAGCACCGCGAGGGCCTGGCGGACGGTCCCGCGCGAGACGCCGTACTGCTCGGCGAGCGCGCCCTCGGCGGGCAGCCGTCCGGCCTCGCCGAACGCGCCGGTGGTGATCGCCTCGCGCAGGTCGGCGGCGACCTTGCGGTAGAGCGAACCGGCCCCGCGCTCGGTTCCGGGCGCGTCGGCCGGAGTCCCCTCCGGACCGGCGCCCGGGCGCCCCGACTCCAGTGCCACGTCAGTCAATGTCCCTCCTGGGCGGTGTCCTGCGCAGCCCCGAACGGCGCCGGACAGCCCGACCTTATCCCGCTGCGCTCCCGAAGCATCGCACCTGTCCGACGGTCCGCCGGCGACCTGATTCGACCGTTCCCGCAGCCGACCCCGGGGCTGGGCCATCCGTTCACCTTCCCGTCACCGGGCTCCGGCGTACTTACCCACGTCAGCGAAGTTGGCTAGTCAACTCGGACGACGGCGACCGGCCGCTCACCCGGCCTTCCCGCCGCCCTTCGCGAGACGCAGGCCCGCGGAACCCCCCGCGAACGCCCCCTCGCAGTACGCCCCCTTAACAGGAGACTTCCCCGTGACCGTGCACCGTGTCCGCGCCGCCGCCTTCGCGGCCGTCCTGACCGCCGCCGCGCTCTCCCTCACCGCCTGCGGCTCCGCCGGGTCGAGCGCCACGTCCGGCGACACCGCCAAGGCCGGCGCCAAGGACGCCAAGGAGGCCACCTCCGCCGCCGACTTCGGCGGCATGGACGGCCTGGTCGCCGCCGCCAAGAAGGAGGGCAAGCTGCACGTCATCACGCTGCCCCGGGACTGGGCGAACTACGGCAAGATCATCGACTCCTTCAAGGCCAAGTACGGCATCGAGGTCGAGGAGGAGAACCCGGACGGCTCCAGCCAGGACGAGATCAACGCGATCAACTCCCGCAAGGGCCAGGACCGCGCCCCCGACGTGGTCGACCTCGGCAGCGCCTTCGCCCTGCAGGCGGTCAAGGACGGCATCCTCGCCCCCTACAAGGTGTCCACCTTCGACAAGGTGCCGGACACCATGAAGGACGCGAACGGCGCCGCGGTCAACGACTACGGCGGCTACGTCTCGATCGGCTGCGACGCCAAGAAGATCGCCAACTGCCCGAAGACCTTCGCCGACCTGCTCAAGCCCGAGTACAAGGGCCAGGTCGCCCTCAACGGCAACCCGACCAAGTCCGGCTCGGCGTTCGGCGGCGTCTACGCGGCCGCGCTCGCCAACGGCGGTTCGCTGGACAACATCCAGCCCGGCATCGACTTCTTCGGCAAGCTGAAGCAGTCCGGCAACTTCAACCCGGTCGAGTCCACCCCGGCCACCATCGAGAAGGGCGAGACCCCGATCTCGATCGACTGGTCCTACCTGAACGCCGGCTACACCGACGAGTTCAAGGACAAGGGCATCGACTGGAAGGTCTCGATCCCCACCGACGGCTCCTACGCCCAGTTCTACAACCAGGGCATCAACAAGTGGGCCCCGCACCCGGCGGCCGCCCGCCTGTGGCAGGAGTACCTGTTCAGCGCCGAGGGCCAGAACCTCTTCCTCGGCGGCTACGCCACCCCGTCCACCTTCGAGGCGCTGAAGAAGGACGGCACCCTGGACACCGCCGCCGCCGCCAAGCTGCC
This sequence comes from Kitasatospora sp. NPDC058115, assembly GCF_042884635.1. NCBI lineage: Bacteria > Bacillati > Actinomycetota > Actinomycetes > Kitasatosporales > Streptomycetaceae > Kitasatospora > Kitasatospora sp. NPDC058115. The sequence goes on along the minus strand of NZ_JBHVTL010000019.1, from coordinate 145,070 downwards.
GACCGTCGAGAAGCCGTTCACCACCTTCCCGACCGTCGATCAGATCAACGCGGCCAAGAAGGTCGTCACCGAGAACTGGACCAAGGCCATCGCGGGCTGACACCCAGGCCGCGCACCGCACTCCGGGCTCAGAAAAGGCACTCATGACCACGGCTCCCACCCCGGTGCCGACCACCCCCGCCGCCACCGTCACCGGTGGCGGCGCGGGGGCGTCCGCCACCGCCACGACCACCCCCACCACCACCGCCCCCACCCCCCGGCGACGGCCGCTCGCCCGCCTCGGCGGCGCCTCCTGGCTCGCGACCGTCCCGCTGCTGCTGTTCTTCCTGATCGGCTTCGGACTGCCCACCGTCGCCATCGTCATCGGCGCGTTCACCACCTCCAGCGACGCGGAGAGCGGCGCCGGGCAGTTCACCTTCGACAACATGGCGGACTCGGTCCAGGGCGGCTACCTGACCGCCATGCTGAGCAGCCTCAAGCTGTCCGCGCTGACCGCGCTGCTCGCCACCCTGATCGGCCTGCCGCTCGCCCAGGCGGTCGTCACCTCCCGGCGCACCTGGCTGCGCCAGGCGGTGCTCACCGCCTCCGGCGTGCTCGCCAACTTCGGCGGCCTGCCGCTCGCCTTCGCCTTCGTCGCCACCCTCGGCAACGCCGGCGAGATCACCAAGCTGCTGCACCTCACCGACCACGGCTGGTCGCTGTACTCCTTCACCGGCCTGACCGTCGTCTACCTGTACTTCCTCGTCCCGCTGATGGTGCTCACCATCACCCCGGCCCTGGACGGCCTGCGCACCCAGTGGCGCGAGGCGGCGCAGAACAACCGCGCCACCGGCGTCCAGTACTGGCGCCACGTGGCCCTGCCGATCCTGGCGCCCTCGCTGCTCGGCGGCTTCGTGCTGCTGTTCGGCAGCGCCTTCGCCGCCTACGCCACCGCCGCCGCCATGGTCGGCGCGACCGTCCCGCTGGTCAGCCGCTCGATCGCGGACGCGCTCTCCGGCAACGTGCTGGTCGGCCAGGGCAACCTCGCCCTCGCCCTCAGCCTCAACATGATCATCGTGGCCGTCCTGGTGATGGCCGTGTACCTCCCCCTCCAGCGCCGGAGCGCCCGATGGCTCAGCTGACCACCCCCGCCCCCACGGTGTCCCGCCGGCCGAAGGTGCGCTGGTGGCGCGGCGTCGTGCTGCTGCTCGCAGGCCTGTACTTCGTCGTCCCGCTCGCGGCCTCCTTCTGGTTCTCGATCGACGACCCGCAGGGCATCTCCTTCGAGGCCTACACCGGGCTGCTCTCCGCCCCCGGCTTCCTGGACAGCCTCTGGCTGACCCTCGGCCTCGCCGTCGTCACCGTCCTGGTGCTGCTGGTCCTGCTCGTCCCGGCGCTGATCGCCGTCCGGCTCGGCTCGCCCCGGCTGCGCCCGGTCATCGACGTGCTCTGCACCCTGCCGCTGGTCGTCCCGCCGGTCGCCCTGACCGCCGGCCTGATCGGTGTCCTCCGCTGGGGCCCGGACTACCTGATGGACACCCCGTTCTTCCAGACCTTCGTGTTCGTCCAGGACCCCGACTTCCCGCTGGTGCTGGTCATCGCCTACGTGCTGATGGCCCTGCCGCTCGCCTACCGCGCCCTGGACGCCGGCCTGCGCTCGGTGGACGTCCGCACCCTGGTCGAGGCCGCCCGCAACTGCGGCGCGAGCTGGCCGCGCGCGGTGTTCACCGTCGTCCTGCCCAACCTGCGCGGGGCCCTGCTGAACGCCTCCTTCCTCACCCTGGCCCTGGTGCTCGGCGAGTTCACCGCCGCCTCGATCCTCGGCTTCCAGCCCTTCCCGGTCTGGATCTACTCGGTCGGCAACAGCCAGGCCCACATGTCGGTCGCGGTCTCCATCCTGAGCCTGCTGCTCACCTGGCTGCTGCTGCTCCTGCTGGCCACCGTCGGCCGTGAGCGCCGCACCGAGACCGCCACCTCCTGAACCCCCCGGAGTCACCCATCATGACCACGGCCACCGCCCCCGTCACCGGCGTCCCCCTCGCCCCCGGCAGCGCCACCGTCGAATTCCGCTCCCTGCGCCGCGCGTTCGGCGCCACCACCGCGCTCGACGGCCTCGACCTCACCGTCCACCCCGGCGAGCTGCTCGCCCTGCTCGGCCCCTCCGGCTGCGGCAAGACCACCGCGCTGCGCATCCTGGCCGGCTTCGAGCAGCACGACTCCGGCCAGGTCCTGGTCGACGGCCGGGACATCACCGCGATCCCCGCCCACAAGCGCGACGCGGGCATGGTGTTCCAGTCCTACAGCCTCTTCCCGCACCTGACCGCCGCCGACAACGTCGCCTTCGGCCTGCGGATGCGCGGCACCGGCAAGGCCGAGCGCCTCAAGCGCGCCCAGGAGCTGCTGGAGCTCGTCGGCCTGCCCCAGCACGCCGGCCGCTACCCGCACCAGATGTCCGGCGGCCAGCAGCAGCGCATCGCGCTCGCCCGCGCGCTCGCCCTCCAGCCCCGGGTGCTGCTGCTCGACGAGCCGCTGTCCGCGCTGGACGCCAAGGTGCGGCTCTCGCTGCGCGAGGAGATCCGCCGCCTCCAGCAGGAGCTGGGGATCACCACCCTGTTCGTCACCCACGACCAGGAGGAGGCGCTGTCGATGGCCGACCGGGTCGCCGTGCTGCGCGCCGGCCGCCTGGAGCAGTGCGCCACCCCCTCCGAGCTGTACGCCCGCCCGGCCACCGCGTTCGTCGCCGAGTTCGTCGGCACCATGAGCCGCATCCCCTGCGAGCGCACCGGCGACGGCGTCGAGGTCCTCGGCCGCCGCCACGCCGTGGACGGCGCGCTGCCCGCCGACGGCGAGCTGCACGTCCTGGTCCGCCCGGAGAACGTCCGGCTGACGCCCGACGAGCAGGGCACGGCCCTGGTGGTCTCCGCGTCCTTCCTGGGCGCCGTCACCCGCCTCACCGTCCGCCTGGGCGACGGCACCGAGGTCAAGGCCGACCTTCCCACCGAGTCCGCCGCCGCCCTGCCGATCGGCTCGCGCGCCGCGCTCACCCTCCCGGAGCGGCCGGTCCTGGTCGACCGTCGTACGGTCTGAACCGACCGCCCCCTGCTTCTCCGAACCGCCGAAGGTACCGCCATGCCCGGAACTCCCCCACCCGCCGCCGTCCTCTTCGACATGGACGGCACCCTCGTCGACACCGAGCAGCTCTGGTGGCAGGCCGCCGCCGAACTCGCCGACGAACTGCACCACCCCCTCACCGAGGCGGACGCCCCCGAGGTGCTGGGCCGGGCGATCGAGCACACGGCCGCCCACCTCCACCGGGTCAGCGGCACGGCGTTGACCGAGGCCGAACTCGCCACCCGCCTCGGCGACTCCTTCGCCGGCAAGGTGGCCGCCGAGACCGTCCCCCGCCCCGGCGCCCTCACCCTGCTCGCCTCCCTGCGCGACGCCCGGGTGCCCACCGCGCTGGTCTCCGCCTCCCCCCGCCGGGTCGTCGACATGGTGCTGGGCACCATCGGCCGGGACTGGTTCGCCGTCACCCTGGCCGCCGAGGACACCCCGCGCACCAAGCCCGCCCCGGACCCCTACCTCGCCGCCGCCGCCCGCCTCGGCCTGGACCCGGCCAACTGCGTCGCCGTCGAGGACACCCCCACCGGCGTCGCCTCCGCCACCGCCGCCGGCTGCGCCGTCCTCGCCGTCCCCTCCAGCGACGTCCCCATCCCGGGCGACGCCCGGGTCACCCTGCTGGACAGCCTGGAGCACGCGGACCTGGCCCTGCTCGGGAAGCTCACCGCCGCTCCCGGGGTTTGACCCCCCGTGCCCTACCTCCTCCTCGCCCTGGCGATCATCAGCGAAGTCTGCGCCACCAGCTGCCTCAAGCTGACCGAGGGCTTCAGCAGACTCTGGCCGAGCGTGGGCGTGGCCATCGGCTACGTCCTCTCCTTCGTGCTGCTGGGCCGCGCCCTCAAGCACATCCCGGTCTCCGTGGCCTACGCCGTCTGGTCCGGCGCCGGCACGGCGGCCGTGGCGGGCATAGGCGTCGTCGCCTTCGGCGAGTCCCTGGGCCGTCTCCAGTGGCTCGGCATAGCCCTGGTGATCGTCGGAGTCGTCGTCCTCAACCTCAGGAGCGGCCACTGACCCGGGAGCGGCCACTGACCCGGGCCGCCGGACGGCGGGGCCGCGTGCCGGACGGCGGGGCCTCGTGCCGGACGGCTCCGTCAGGCGCGGGGGCCGAGGAAGAGGCCGCCGCTCGCGTCGACGGTCTGGCCGGTGATCCAGCGGGCGGCGTCGGAGGCGAGGAAGGCGACGATGTCGGCGACGTCCTCCGGCCCTCCCAGGCGGCCGAGGGCGGTGGAGCGGGTGATGGAGTCGGCGAGGCCCGGGGCTTCGAAGACGGGGGCGTTGGCCGGGGTGCGGGTGGCGCCCGGGGCCACGGCGTTGACGGTGATGCCGCGGGTGCCGAGGTCGTTGGCCAGGGTCAGGGTCATCGTCTCGACCGCCCCCTTGGTCATCGCGAAGGAGGTCTGGGCCGGGTTGGCCATCCGGGTGGCCACGGAGGAGATCGTGATGACGCGGCCGCCGTCGGGGAGCAGCGGCAGGGCGCGCTGGACGGTGAAGTACGGCGCGCGGACGTTCACCGCGAACAGGTGGTCGAACTCCGCCCGGGTCGTGACGCCGAGCGGGCCCGCCGGTGCGGCGGCGGCGTTGTTGACCAGGATGTCGAGCGGGCGGCCGCCGAGCACCGCCTCGACGCCCGCGAAGAGCGTGTCGACGTCGTCGTCCGTGCCCAGCTCCGCCCGTACGGCGGACGCGCTGCCGCCGGCCCGCTCGATCGCCTCGACGGTCGCGGCCGCGCCGGCCTCGTCGGTGCCGTAGTGCACGATGACCGCCGCGCCGTCGGCGGCCAGGCGTTCCGCGATGGCGCGGCCGATGCCGCGCGACGCCCCGGTGACCAGAGCCGTCTTCATCCCCGCACCCCATAGGTGGTAGTGACTACCATTCAGATAGGGTCTACCACATGCCAGAGCAGCCCTCAACACTCCGCGCCCGGCGCCGGGCCGAGACGCAACGCCTCATCCAGACCCACGCGGTGCGGCTGTTCACCGAGCGCGGCTACGACGCGACGGCGGTGACCGATGTCGCGCAGGCGGCCGGGGTGTCGCCGATGACCGTCTACCGGCACTTCCCGACCAAGGAGGACCTCGTCCTGACCGGTCAGGACGCCGAGCTCGTCGCCGAGCGGATCGCCGCCGCCCCCGCCGGCCGGCCCCTGGTCCGCCGGATCGGCACGGCCCTCGTCGGGGCCGCCACGGAGCTGACGGAGACCGGCGACGCCCGCTTCCTGCTCGCCCGGCTCCGGCTGATGATCACCACACCGGCCCTGCGGGCCAGGCACCTCGACAACCAGTACGCCCTCCAGCAGACGATCGTCGCCGCCCTCGGGGACGCCGAGGACACCTTCCGCGCCCAGGCCGCCACCGGCGCCTGCCTGGCCGCCCTGCACACGGCGCTGGTGCGCTGGGCCGAGGACGACGGCCGGACGGCACTCCCCGAGCTGATCACCGAGGCGTTCGCGGCCGCCTTCGGCGACCGGCTCCGCTGAGGCGCCCGCGCAGCCGCAGGCCCGTCACGACGCGGCGCGGCGGCGGTCCGGGCGGCCGCGGAGCCCGGGGCGGCGGCTCCACGACGGCCACGGGGCCGGGCGGCCGACGGACGCGGCGACCACCGGGGCCCCGGATCACCCCCGCAGCCGGAGGCCGTAGGCGGCGGTGAGGGCGACGGCGCGGTCCTCGTCGCGGGACAGCGTGGTGAGGGCGGCGGTGGCCGCGGGGCCCGGGATGTCCACCAGGGCCTGGGTCAGCCGGCGGCGGGCGGCCGGCTGCCCGGCGGCCGAGGTCAGGCGGTCGACGAGGGCGGCCGCGATCCGGTCCGCCGACGCGGGCTCGGCCGCCAGCGCACCCAGGGAGTCGGCCGCGTCCGCGTCGTTCGCCCCCTCGACGATCAGCTCGACGAGCGACGGGACCGCGTCGCCCGCTCCGCGCGCGCCGAGCGCCAGCGCCGCATGGCGGCGGACCACCGGGTCGGCGTGGTCGAGGGCGTCGCGCAGCAGGGCGGTGGCGGCGGGCTCCGGCAGTTCGGCGAGCGAGCGGACGGCGCGCTCGCGCACCCGCGCCGAGGGCGCGTCGAGCCCCTTCGCCAGCGGCGCCGCCGCCTCCTCCCCGGCCTGCGCCAGCGCCCAGCGCAGGGCCCCGGCGACGACCGCGTCCCGCTCCGCCAGCACCGCCTCGACCAGCGCCTCCACCGGCACCGGGGCGTCCTCGCCGGCCGCCAGGGCGGCGCGCTGGCGCGTCCTGGGGCTCGTCGACCCCAGCGCCTGGAGCAGCGCGACGGCCTGGAGGACGTCCTCCCAGCCGGCCGGTCCGGCGGCGTCGATCCGGCGCAGGCGGGTGAGCAGTTCCGTCTCCGCCGCGATCCGCCGCCGGGTCTCGCGGATGAGGTCGTCGACGAGTGCGCCGGGCGCGAAGCCGGGGTCGTCGAGCGCCCGTCCGACGTCGCGCAGCGACAGCCCCAGCGAGCGCAGGCTCTCCACGTGGAAGATCCGCCGGACGTCCTCGTCCGCGTACTCCCGGTAGCCGCCGTCGGTGCGCCCCGTCGGCCGCACCAGGCCGAGCGCCTCGTAGTGCCGGAGCATGCGGGCGCTGACCCCGGACCGTCGCGCGACCTCACCGATCAGCACCGGCTACCGTCCTTCCCCGCCGAGGGCCACGACGCGCTTCGCCTCCTCGATCGCGAGCTCGAAGCCGGCCTCCGGGTCCTGCCACAGCTGTTCGGTGGCCAGCGCGTGCGTGCGCACCCGGGGGTCGGGAGCCGTCGTGGCGGCCTCCAGGGCCGGCCGCACCGCCTCCCCGAGCGCGATCAGCGCCCGGCTGAGGCTCAGCTGCGTCGCCCGGTCGCCGCGACCGAGGTGTTTCGCCAACTCTACGGCCAGCCGCGGCCTCTCACACGCGGGCGCGAGGACGACCGCGGTCCGCCAGGCGGTCCGGGCCACCTCGTCGTCGGCGTCGGCGAGCAGGGCCGGGGTGATCGCGGGCCAGGCGCGCCGGTCCCCGATCTTGGACAGCGTGTGCAGGGCCTGGCCGCGCGCCCGGGCCCGGTCCGAGCGCAGTTCCCCGACCAGCCGCGGGACCGTCACCGACGGCGCGTGGCGGGTGAGCGCCCAGGTCAGCATCTCCCGCACGGAGAACTCGGGTTCCACCGCGCACCGCTCGACGAGCCCGCCGACGAACGCCGGGTCCGGCGCGGTGCCGACCGCCAGCGCGGCCTGCAGCCGGACCGAGGCATCGGCGTGCGCCAGCGCACCGAACGCCCGCATCGTGGTCGTCTTCTCCTGCGGCACGGTCATCGGGACCACCTCCTGGGCCCCAGCCAAGACCTTCTCACCGTGTCAAGGTCAAGCGACGGCGTCGGCCGCCACCCGGAAGCCGATGTTCCCGGCCGAGCTGTCCGGCGTGTTGGAGCTGCGCGCCGCCACCCGGTAGCGGTTGCAGTAGGAGGCGTGGCACATGTGCGAGCCGCCGCGCATCGCCCGCGCCGTGCCGTCGGGCGGACCGGACGGGTCGTGGCGCGGGCCGGTGCGGTGGAAGTCCGGGCTGAACCAGTCCGCGCACCACTCCCACACGTTGCCGACGGTGTTGTACAGCCCGAAGCCGTTGGGCCGGAAGGCGGTCACCGGGGCCGTCCCCCGGTGACCGTCCGCCGCCGTGTTCACGGTGGGGAAGACGCCCCGCCAGATGTTGCACGCGTACCGCCCGCCCGGCGCGAGTTCGTCGCCCCACGGGTAGCGCGCCTGCTCCAGGCCGCCCCGGGCCGCGTACTCCCACTCGGCCTCGGTGGGCAGCCGGGTGCCCGACCAGGCGCAGTACGCCTGCGCGTCGTTCCAGGAGACGTGCACCACGGGGTGGTTCTGGCGGGTGGTGACCGAGGAGCCCGGCCCCTCGGGCGCCCGCCAGCTCGCCCCGGCGACCGCCCGCCACCACGGCACGGCGGCCACCTGCGGGGAGGCGGCCGCCAGCCGGTCCGGCAGGAAGCCGTCGAACACGTAGGAGAAGCCGAAGGTCTCGGCCTCGGTGCGGTGGCCGGTGGCCTTGACGAAGGTCGCGAAGGCGGCGTTGGTCACCGTGGTCGGCGCGATCCGGAACGGGCTCAACTCGACGGCGCGCACCGGCCCTTCGCCATCCTCGGGGTAGCCCTGCCGGTCGTCGGTGCCCATCAGGAAGCGCCCGCCGGGCAGACCGGTGAGCTGCCGGGCCACCCGGGAGGCGGGGGCGGCGACGGCGACGGGGGCCGCGATCGTGTGCGCGGCGGACCCGCCGGGCTCACGGCCGGGGGTGCAGCAGGGCTTGGTGCTGGACACGGGGGTTCCTCGCTGGTCGGGGTCCTGGGGGTGGCGGCCGGCCGCCACCCCCAGGGCCACGGGGGAAGGGTCAGGCGGCCCGGTCGGCGGCCAGTTGCGCCGCCAGCGCCGGGATGCCGAGCGCCTGTTCCTGCTGCGGCGTGGCCTGGTACAGCAGGTTGCTCAGCTGGTAGGGGTCGGCCGCCAGGTCGTAGTACTCGCGGAACTTCACCTCGCCCGTGCCGGACACCGTGCCGTTGGCGTCGGTGTGCAGCGCGTAGTACTCGGTGTACTGCTTGCCGGCGGCCACGTACGAGGACCAGGTGGGCGGGCCGCCCGCCGCCGTGCCCTGCTTCCACCACTCCACCAGCAGGTGGTTCCTGGTGGCGGTGGTGAGCAGCGAGTGGCCGTCCTGCGGGGTGTCGGGGGTGATGCCGACGGCGTCGAGGATGGTCGGGGCGACGTCGATGTTGGCGACGATCCGGTGGTCGGTGGTGCCCGCGCCGAGGCCGCCGGCCGGCCAGGACAGGTAGAACGGCACCTCGTGCGCCGGGGAGTAGGGCACGGACTTCTTGAGCCAGCCGTGGTCGGCCCAGGTGTAGCCGTTGTCGCCGAGGTAGATGACCAGGGTGTTCTCCAACTGGCCCAGCGCCACCAGCTTGTCGTGGATCGCCTGCACGGCGTCGTCGACGGAGAGCAGGGTGCGCAGCTGGCGGGTGCGCACGTCCTGGGCGTCGGCGAGGGTGGCGGTGGCGTTCTGGATGTAGCCGGGCTTGTCGCTGCGGTCGGCCTCGGGCACCGAGGGGCGCCCGTTCCACGGCGGGACGACGGTGTCCGCGTACTTGGGGGCCGGCACGTTGGGCTCGTGCGAGGCGTACGGGGTGACGTAGGCGAACCAGGGGCGGGTGTCGGTGGCGGCCTTGTCGAGGAAGGCCAGGGTGCGGTTGCGGATGATGTTGGTGGTGTAGCCGGTGAGGGTCTGGACGTCGCCGTCGATGTTCCAGGTGGCGTTGTTGTAGGCGGGCTGGAGCAGCGCCCACTCCTCGAAGTGCGGCGGGTTGTCGGCCACCGCCCAGGAGTTGAGGTACTTGCCGAACAGCCCGGTGCGGTAGCCGGCCTGCTTGAGGTAGCGCTGGACGGTGGTGTGCTGGTCCAGGCTGTGCGAGGCGCCGTTGTTGCGCACGCCGTGGTTGTGGGCGTAGCGGCCGGAGAACACCGAGGACCGCGAGGGCGCGCAGAGCGGCGTGGTGACGTGGCCGTTGGTGAAGCGGACGCCGTGGCCGGCGATCCAGTCCACGATCTGCGGGGTGGCCCACTCGGTGTGCTTGGGCTGGTCGTCGGTGACGATCAGCAGGATGTTGGGGCGGGCGGCACCGGCCGCCTCGGCCCGGCCCGCGGACGCCAGGGTGAAGGCCACCGGGGCGGCGGCGGTGGCGGCCGCGGCCGCGGCGCCGGCGAGGAAGCCGCGCCGGCCGACCCGGGGCGAACCGTTCGTTTCCGAATCGCCGATCTCGCTCATGAATTCCCTCCATGCTTTTCGGTGATTCCGGGTGCGGCCCTGCGGGAAAAGTCCCGCGCGGGCGCGCCGGAATCATTCACGGGGAAGCGGCCCACCGGTCCGTACGACGGCCGCGCCCGCACCCCGGACAGCATTCACGGGCACGGCGGCTCACCGGGGATCCGCGGCGAAGGAACCGGGGCACGTCACCGACCTGCACCAACGGTGCGGGGGCGAGCCACCCCGGAGAGGTCCGGCGGTGCTGCGGCGGCCCCCGTCCACCCGTCCGGGGGCCGCCGCCGACTCACGCCGGAGCGGCGGTACAGAGGGCGCTCGCGAGCCGTCCGAAATCGACGTGCCGGCGAGCAGCCAGGAACTCTCCAGCTGCCATGCGTGCGACTGTAGGAGTTCCCGGTGAACGCTGGCAATACCCGGACGCTTTTGTTTCCGGGTCATGTCGGATATCCGGCCGCAGGTTTCCGCTCGTCGACGACCGGGCGTCGCGCCGGGCCGACGCGCCCCTCACGTCACGGTGTCGTACAGCTCCTCGATCAGCCGGGCGACGGCCTCCGGTTCACGCAGCGTCGGGTAGTGGTCGGAGGCGGCGAGCCGCACCAGCCGGCAACCGGGGATCCGGGCCGCCGTCCGCTCGTTGAACTCCACGACCACCGGCCGGTCCAGCTCCCCCAGGGCCAGCACGGTGGGCGCGGTGATCCCGCCCAGCCGGTCGAAGGCGGCGGGTTCGCTCCGCAGGTACCCGATGTTGGCGAACCAGGCCGGCAGCACGGCCCTCAGGTGCGCGGCGCCGACCGGGTCGGCCTCGGGGGTGCCGCCGCCGGCCTTCCCCCACAGGCCCAGTCCGAGCCGGACGATGCCCTCCAGGTCGCCGGCCTCGGCCAGCCGGCCCATCTGCCGGTACAGCTCGGCGCCGGTGAGGTCGTAGCCGCTCACGGCGGGGACGAGCAGGGCCAGGCCCGCCACCCGCTCCGGGGCCGTCAGGGCCAGGTCGATCGAGGTGGCCCCGCCGTTGCTGTTGCCCACCAGCACGGCCCGCTCCAGCCGGAAGTGGTCGAGGACGGCCACGAGGTCCCCGAGCTGGGAGTACGGGACGGCGGGCGCGGGCGAACGGCCGTAGCCGCGGCAGTCGTAGCGGAGCACCCGGTGCCGCGCGGCGAGTGCGGGCAGGACCGGGTCCCAGAGGGTGGAGTCCCCGACGCCCGGATGGAGCAGGACCAGCGGCAGCCCCTCCCCGCCCGAGTCCTCGGCCCAGAGCTCGCCGCCGGCGACGGCCACCATCGTCTCCATGCCCCCAGTCTGACGACCCCGGGGGCGGGCACAAGCGCACGAACCCGCCGGTTCCGCCGTTCCCGTGAGGCGCCCGCCCGCGCCGCGTGCGGGGCCCGGACGGCCGGCGGGCGCTCCGGCTCCAGGACGCAGCACCCGTTCGCGGGAACACCGGCCCCGGCCGGGTGTGCTCGTCCGCGCCGGCCACCGCCTCGGCGGCGTTCTCCGGCAGCATGCTCCGGCCGGGCGCCGCCGCCCGGAGGCGGGCCGGCGCGGCCCGGGTCGTGGGCGCGGCGGCGATCCGGTCCACGCGAAGGCTCCTGGGCGGAGCCTGCGCACGAGGCGGACGGACGGCCGGGCGGGCGCGCCTCCCGCCGCGCCCGCCCGGTGCCCCCCGATGTGCCCCCCCGGTGTGCCCCCGGGTCAGCCCGCCAGCAGCGCGGGCAGCTCGGCGACGGACGCCAGGACGTGCGTCGCCCCGTCCGTCCGCAGGCGCTCCTCGCCGTGGGCGCCGGTGAGGACGCCGGCCACCACGGAGGCCCCGGCGCGCGAGCCGGTCAGCATGTCGTAGCCGGTGTCGCCGGCCACGGCGATCTGGCGCACCGCGTCGGTCCCGGTGCGCAGCAGCGCGGTGAGCGCGAGGTCCGGGTACGGGCGGCCGCGGCCGGCCTCGGCCGGGCACAGGGTGAGGTCGGCGATCGACTCCCAGCCGAGGGCGGTCAGGATGCGGTCCTGGGTCGCCCGGGAGAAGCCGGTGGTGAGGACCACCTTGCGGCCCTGGCCGCGGAGTTCGGCGATGGCCTCGGCCGCGCCGGGCAGCGCCTCGCAGTGGCCGGCGTCGACGAGGTCGTGGTAGGCGGCCTCGAAGGCGGTGTTGGCCCGCTGGGCCTTCTCCTCCTCGCCGAACAGGTGGCGGAAGACGGAGATCTTGGACTCGCCCATGGTGGCGCGGACGTGGTCCAGCATCTTGGCGTGCTCGGGGCTGCCGGCCTCGACGCCGAGCGAGCCGGCGGCGGCCTGGAAGGCGCGCTCGACCAGGCCGTCGTCGGCCACGGTGGTGCCGGCCATGTCCAGGACGACCAGGCGGATGTCGTACGACACGATGTTCAGTTCCTTCGACGGGCTTACGGGACTATCGGGGCTGACGGGCTTACAGGTTGGCGAGGTTCGCCGTGGTCTCGGCGATGGCGGGCGAGCAGGTCATGCCGCGGCCGCCGGGGCCGGTGACCAGCCAGACGCCGTCGCGCACCCGCTCGCGGTGGACGACCCGGGTGGTGTCGACGCACTGCGCGTACACGCCGGCCCAGCGGCGGCGGACCCGGGGCAGCGGGCGGCCGAGCAGGTCCTCGACCACGCCCACCAGGTGGTCGTACGGGTCCTCGACCACGTCGAAGCCGAACGGCTGGTCGTACTCGTGGGTGTCACCGATGGTGAGGCCGCCGTCCAGGCGCTGGACCATCAGCAACTGCATCTTGTGCTCGGCCGCGACCGGCGGCTGCGGCTGCACCTCGCGCAGGCGGTCCAGGGCGGTGCCGGCGAAGGCCGGGTAGTAGCGGAAGGAGTCGCCGTCGGCGACCGAGGTGGTCAGCGTCTCGCCCAGCGGGTCGGTCTGCATCATCTGCAACCGCACCTTGCGCACCGGCAGCTCGGGCGCCAGCTCGCGGACCAGGCCGCCCAGCCAGGCGCCGGTGCACAGGACGACGAGGTCGCCGGTGTGGACGTCACCGTGGTCGTCGCGGACGGCGTTCTCGCCGATGACGTCGCGGACCTCGCGGCCGGGCAGGAAGGTGTAGCGGCCGGTGGCGGTCAGCGCGGCGCGCAGCGCGGGCTGGGCGACGCGCGGCTCGACGGCGGCGTCCCGCTCGCAGTGCAGGGCGCCGAGCAGCGTGCCGCGCAGGGCCGGGTTGAGGGCCCGGGTCTGCTCCGGGTCGAGCAGCCGGTAGCCGCGCAGCTCGGCGTCGGGCAGGGTCAGCGCCTGTTCGGCGACCGCGAGTTCGGCCTCGGTGCGGATCGCGGTGAGCGATCCGTTGGCCCGGAAGCCGAGGCCGGGCACCTGCCCGCCGATCCGCTCCCACAGCTCGCGGGCCCGCACCGCGGTCTCCAGCTCCTCGCCCTGGGCCCGGCCGCTGACCCAGACCAGGCCGAAGTTGCGCACCGAGGCGCCGCGCGCCTCCGCCTCGCGCTCCAGGTGGACGACCTCGTGACCGCGCTCGACGGCCTGCCAGGCGTGCATGGTGCCCAGCACGCCCGCTCCTACGACGATGACTCTCATGCGGCCAGACTGGTGCCGCCGGGTGACCGAGGGGCGTCCGAGCGGCGGCCCGCAGATGAACCGACCGATAAGTTGTACAGACAACCTGACGGTAACCTCGACCGGATCCCCGGGCCGCGGCCCCCGGGCCGCCGGACCGCCCTGCCCGGTTCAGCGCCGCACGGCCGCCCGCAGGTAGTGCCGCCGGCCGAACTTCGGCTCGTCGACCGCCGTCAGCTCCTCCACCTGGAACCGGTACAGCGCCGCCGCCCCACCGCCGGTCAGGAACTGCCGCCGGACCTCGTCGTCCTGCGCGAAGGCGGGGTAGCGCCCCTGGTAGGCGGCCAGCGCCGCCTCCGCCTGGCGCCCCCAGGCCTCGCCCGCGCTGCCGGTCAGCTGCAGGCCGCGCAACTGCTCGCCGAAGACCGGCGGCGGCAGGAACACCGTGGCCGCCGCCCGGGCCTCCTCGGCCAGGTGGTGGCTGTGCCGGGTGGCGCGCTCGCTGACGAAGTAGAGGACGAGGTCGTCGTCGTACGCGAAGAAGGCGAGGTTGGCGTGCGGGCCGTGCTCGTGGCCCGCGGTCGCGAGGGTGAGCACCATCGCCTCGGCCAGCAACCCCTCGACGCCCTTGCCGAGCTCCTCGGCCGGCCAGTCCCCCTGGGTGATGTCGAGTCGGTACGGCATGGGCAGCACTTCCCTCCACTGGCACGCCCGGCGCGCGCGGCGCCCTGGCACGACTGAGCCGGGCGGGTGCGCCCCTCGGGGGCGGCCGCGCCCGGCTCACATGCTCTCCCCGCCACCCCGGGCACACAAGGCCCGGGACGGCGCCCGGCCCGGAACCGGCGCCCCGGTCAGTCCCGCCGCGCGCCGACCGGCCGGCCCGCCCGGTCCGCCACCGCCCCCGGACCCGCGCCGAGCAGCGGCCGCAGCGGCCCGGACCGGTTCCGCTCCACCAGTGGTCCGGCCGCGCCCGCCGCCAGCGCGAGCGGGACGGCCACCACGAGGCCGACCAGCGCGCCGGCCAGCACGTCGTGCGGGTAGTGCACCCCGACCCAGACCCGGGAGGCGCCCATCAGCACGGCGGCCACCGCGGCCACCGCGCCGATCCTGCGGTCGGCGAACCAGAGCGCGGCGGCGGCCGCGACGGCGATCACCGTGTGGTTGCTCGGGAAGGACCAGTCACCCGGGCCCGGGCAGGCCTCCAGGGTGTCGCGCACCCGCAGCTGGGCACACGGGCGGACCTCCTCCACCAGCCCCTTGAACCCGGAGTTCACCGCGTAGGCGGCGAGCACGACCAGCGGCGAGGCCAGCACCCGCGCCATCACCGCCGGAGCGGCGCCGCGCGCCCGCCACCAGGCGGCGAGCATCAGCAGCGCGAACAGGCCGAGGCCGAGCAGTGACCACAGCTCGGCCAGCCGGTTGAACCAGTGCGGCGCGGCGTCCGCCCAGCCGACCACCCGGCGGTACAGGCCGCCGTCGATGCCGCTGCCGTCGTACACGGCGAGCAGCTCGCGGGCCGCCGTCACCGGGCGTCACCGCCGTGACGGCGGGCCCGCCGGGCGCGGAACAATTCCAGAACAATCGGGAGCATGGAGACAACTACTACCAGACCGATGACAGGTAGCAGATAACGGTCGATACTGGGCACGGACGACCCGAGCGCGTACCCGGCGAGCACCACCCCGACGGTCCACAGCGCGCCGCCCGCCACCTGCCAGAAGGTGAACGAGCGGACCGGCACGTCGAGCACGCCGCAGAGCGGATTCAGCACCGTCCGGACCACCGGGACGAACCGCGCCAGCACGATCGCCCTGCCGTGCCCGTAGCGCGCGAGCAGTTCCTCGGCCCGCACCACCCCCTCCCGCAGGCTGCGCCGCCGTGACCGGCGCAGCAGCGCGCGCCCGCCGCGCCGTCCGAGCAGATAGCCGGCCTGGGCGCCGGCCAGCGCCCCGACCAGGGCGGCGGGCAGCACCTGGACGAGCTCCAGCTGCGGCCCCTTCGTCGCCCCGGGGACGCAGAGCAGGCCGGCCGTGAAGAGCAGCGAGTCGCCGGGCAGGAAGAAGCCGACCAGCAGCCCGGTCTCGGCGAACAGGACGACCGCGATGCCGAGCGCGCCGAAGGCGGCGAGCAGCGACGAGGCGTCCAGCGGATTGACCGCGAGGGCGTTCCCGCTGGCCAGCGGGGTGACGAGCGCCGAGGCGGCGGACGGATCGAGCAAGGCCGACGGACCTCCCGTACGTTGGTGGGCGGCACCGCAGGGCGCGCCCGACTGTCTACAATCACGTAGACGGTCTACATGACTGTAGACGATAACTGGAGGAACCCCCGCCATGTCCGACGTACCGTCCGCCCGCCGGCCCGCCGGGGAGCTGGAGGCCGAGGTGCTCGCCGCCCTCTGGGCCGCGGACCGGCCGCTGACGCCGCAGGACATCCAGGGCGCCCTCGGCGACGGCCTGGCCCGCACCACCGTCGCCACGATCCTCGCCCGGCTGCACGACAAGGGGACGGTGCACCGCACCCGGGCCGGCCGCGGCTACGCCTACACCCCGGCCGTCGCCGACCCGGCCGGGCTGGCCGCCCGCCGGATGCACGCCGAACTGGGCCGGGAGAGCGACCGCTCGACCGTGCTCGCCCGGTTCGTCTCCGACCTCTCGGCGGAGGACGAGCGCCTGCTGCGCGACCTGCTCGGCGACGAGGACGCCCCCCGGTGACCGTCGCGGTCTGGGCCCCGCTGCTGCTGCCCTTCCTCGCCGTCCTGCCCGCCCGCCGGCTCGCCGAGGCGCTGCCGCCGCGCGCCGCCGCGTGGACGCTGGCCGCCACGGCCGCCGTGCTCGCGGGCGGCACGCTCTGCTCGCTCGGCCTGCTCACCGCGGCCGGGCTGCTCCGGCTGCCGCCGGTCGCCGCCCTCGGCCACCTCTCCCCCCGCTGGCTCGCCGCCGGGACGCCGGGCACCCCGGCCGCGGCGGCCCTGCCGGCCGCCCTGGCACTCGCCGTCCTCGCCGCCCTCGCGCTGCGCACCGCCCGGCACCACCGGCGCGACCTGGACGCCGCCCGCAGCGCCGTCGACGCCGCCACCGGAAGCGACGCCGGAGCCGGCTCCGAGACCGCCGCGACCCGCGCCACCACCGGCGCCACCGTCCGGACAACCGGCCCGCACGACCGGCATCCGGACACGCGCCCCTCGCGCGCATCCATGCGCCGGGCGCGCACCCCGTGGACCCAGCGCGCCAGGCGACGGCTCACCACCCCGCCCGCCACCGAGCTCACCGTCCTGCCCGACGAACGCGCCGACGCCTTCGCCCTGCCCGGCCGCCCCCGCCGCCCGGGCCGCCCCGCCGAACCCGGCCGGATCGTGGTCACCACCGGCATGCTCCGGGCCCTGGACGCCCGCGAACGCGCGGCGCTGCTCGCCCACGAGCGCACCCACCTGACCGCCCGCCACCACCTCTTCCTCGCCCTCGCCGCCCACGCGGCCACCGCCCACCCGGCCCTGCGGGCGCTGCGCGCACCGCTCGGCTACCACCTGGAGCGCTGGGCCGACGAGGCCGCCGCCGCCCGGGTCGGCGACCGCGCGGTGACCGCCCGCGCGGTCGGCCGGGCCGCCCTCGCCGCCGGGCGCTCCCCCCGGCCGGGCCGCCCCCGGCACGCCCCGGCGGCCCACGGCGGACCGGTCCCCCGCCGGGTCGCCGCCCTGCTCCACCCGCGCCCCGCGGGGTCCGCCGCCGCCCGCCGGATCGCCGCCGCGGCCCTGGCCGGCTGCCTCGCCCTCACCGCCGCGACCAGCCTCGATGCCACCACCGACCTCCACCACAGCGTCGAGTCCGCCCAGCGGCAACCCCCGGTCCGCTAGGGCGGAAGCATCGGAATTCCTTGGCATGACCACTCTTGTACCGTCTGGTATTCCGAGTTGGCAGACACCATCCCCAGGAACCGGTGGCGCCCGTACTCTTTCGTCAGCGCGTCGGCCCCGGCGCGCCCTCGAACGGCGGCGAGGAGCGACACGAGTGCGGCAGCCCGGACGGCAGACCCGACGGCCCGAACGTCGAACCCCGCAGAGCGCGGCCGAACTGGCCAGGATCCACGAGCGGGCCCTCGCCGAGGCGGCCGCCCGCAGCGCCAACCGGGACACCGCCGCCCCCGAGGACCCGCCCTTCCTCCAGCCCCGCCCCGAGATCGGCGACTCCTGGGAGCGCCTGCGCCGCCTCGGCCTCGACCCGGACTCCGGCGCCGACGCCGTCCACCTCGGCCCCGCCGAGATCGAGCACCTCCGCCGGAGCAGCGGCCTCGACCCGGTGCTGCCGATCCTCCGCGACACCCTGGTCGAACAGGCCGACCAGCCCCCGCTGATCCTCGCGATCACCGACGCCGACGGCCACATCCTCTGGCAGGAGGGCGAGCGCGGACTGCGCCGCAGCGCCGAACGGATCGGCTTCCTCACCGGCGCCCGCTGGGTGGAGGAGCGCGTCGGCACCAACGGCATAGCCGCCGCCCTGCGCGCCCGGCGCCCGATGCACGTCCACTCCGCCGAGCACTACCTGCGCAGCCACCAGTCCTGGACCTGCGTCGCCGCCCCCGTGTGCGATCCCGGCACCGGACGGCTGATCGGCGCGATCAACCTCAGCGGCCCGGCCCACTCGGTGCGCCCCTACCTGCTCCAGCTGACCGCCACCGCCGCCAAGCTCGCCGAGACCGAACTGCGCGCCCGCCGCCTGGAGTCCCTGCACCACCTGCGCACCCTGGCCGCCCCGATGCTGGCCCGGGTGAACGGCCCCGCCCTGGTCGTGGACGCGGCGGGCTGGACGGCCGCCGCGGCGGGACTGCCGCCACCGCCCCGGCTGCGGCTGCCCACCGAGGGCTGGGACTCAGCGGCCGTGCACTGGCTGCCCAGCCTGGGCGAGTGCGTGATCGAGCCGCTCGCCGACGGCTGGCTGGTCCGGCCGGTCCGGCCGCAGGACGGCGCCCCGGCCGCGCCGGGCGGCGCCGACGGTCCGGAGGCGAACACCGCCGGCCTGCTCGCCGAACAGGCCGAGGGGGCCAGGCTCCGGCTCGACCTGCGCCGCCCGGGCAGCCCCGAACTGTCGGTGCGCGGCGCGGCCGGCAGCTGGTCGCACGCGCTCAGCCCGCGCCACGCCGAGCTCCTGCTCCTGCTGGCCACCGACCGCGACGGCCTGAGCGCGGCCCAGCTGGCCGGCGCACTGTTCGGGGACCCGGGCCGCACGGTGACGGTGCGGGCCGAACTGTCCCGGCTCCGCCGCTACCTGGGCGGCCTGCTGGCCCACCGGCCGTATCGTTTCGCCGAATCGGTGCTGGTCAGCGTGGCCGGCCCGGAGGATCCGTACGACCTGCTGCCGTCCTCCTCGGCGCCCGCCGTGCGCAGGCTCCGCACCGGTCTGGCCGACGGGACGGTCCGGCTGCCCGGCACTCCGCCGTTACCGGGGCCGCGCCCTGCGGCCGACGCCTCCGCACCGGCCCGTCCCCGTTCCGCACCCCTCCCCGTGCCGCCCGCGTAACGCGTAGGGCCCGGCCGCCCCGGCCCGGCGGCGGCGGCCCCGGTCAGCGGCCGCCGGCGAGCAGTTCGGACAACTGGGCGTCGGTCGGCCCGCAGGACCGCTCGGCCTCCTCCGAGACCAGCGCGTACGTCCGGTCCAGCCAGGCCTGGACCGTCGGCCTGGAGGCCTCCAGCAGTGCGCTGCCGTGCGGCGAGTCGAGCGCCAGGTGCAACGTCGAGCCGTGGCACGGGCAGTACGCCGGCCACAGCTTGACGTCGCCCTGGCCGCTCAACGAGCGCAGGCCGTCGCGCAGCAGTTCGCGCGAGAACACCCAGTCGGCCTCGTCCGGCCGCCCCAGGTGGAACGTCAGCAGCACCTCGTACGGGCGCTCGGTGTCGAACCGGAACCGCGTACGGACCTCTCCGACCACCTCCTCGCCCAGCGAGATCCGCAGCGTCAGCACCTCCTCCACCGCCGCCGGAGCGGCGGTGGAGCCTGCCTCATCGCCGCCCGTGGGGGTAGCGGCGAGGGGGGCACTGGAGGGTGCTGGCAGCGGGTCGGGCGGCATGACGGTCTCTCCGGGACGGCGTGGGATGTCCACCAGCGTGCTCCACCGCGCGAGGGGCGGGCAAGGGTTGCAAAGGGGTTGCAATAATCCCCGCACCGACCGGTGGTCCCTTACCGGCCTTGTCAGACGGACCGTCAACTTCCGCTGGTCAAAGGGTTGTCCACGGATTGGATCAATTCCGTCCGGCCACTGGCCACCGCCCGGGGCCCCGCTGCTACGCTCGTCCCCCTGCCGGCGCACGCCCGCGCGCGCATCCGGCCGGACTCCGCACGCGCGCCCCCGCGACGACCTGGGCGGACCGCGCCCGGACGACCCCCGAACCACGCTCCCGAGCGGACCGGACCAGCCGGTACCGCACCGGAGCGGACGGGACCGGCTCCGACCGGCCCGGCGGGGATCCGACGGGCCCGGCCCGAACGCGCCGGCCGCGCCGGGGTCCGGCGGGCCGTCCGCCCGGGCCGGCGCCAGCGGCACCGCCGTCGGTACGTGGGAGAATGCGACGACCGCAACGGCGACTTCAGGGGAGGGAGGGGGCAGGTGAAGCTGTCCGACGACACCGGGCCGGACGCACCGTACGCGCACGACCGGGACCGCACGCGCCACGGCCGGCACGGCCGCCCCGGCCCGTTCGGCGGCCGCCTGCGGCTGCCCACCCTGCGGTTCTCCGGCGCCGCGATGGCGATGTCCACCGTGGTGGGCATCAGCATCGCCACCACCTTCCTGCTGAACGAGCAGCAGGGCGTCGGCCGCCGGGCCGGGGTCGCCCGGGTCGGTTCCAGCGCCCCGCCGCCCAGCTCCGGCACCTCCCCCGACGCCGCCTCGGGCCCCGGCGGCAGCACCGCCTCCGGCACCGGGACCCTCGCCGGCCAGGACTCCGCCGGCCCCGGCCCGTCGGCCGGCCGCCGCCCGGCCGCCCCGGCCACGCCCGCCCCCGGAGCGTCCGGCACCCCGGCGCCGGGCACCCGCGCCCCCGGCACCGTGCCCGGTCCGCGCGCCTCCACCCCGCCCGCGCCCCACCCCGGCGGCGGCCCCTCCACCGCCCCGCTCGCCGACGGCCGGGCGCCCCGACACGGCGTCACCGCCGGGCCCCAGGAGGACGGGACCGGCCCCGGCGGCAGTCAGGGGAGCCTGGCCGACGAGCTGACGGACGGTTCGCAGTCCGCCGACGAGCCGTTCGCGACCGACGGCACCGGCGCGCAGACCGCCCGCCGGCCCGGCGAGGACCCGGCGCCGTCCGGAGCGTCCCCGTCGCCCTCGCCGTCCCCCTCCAAGCCCGTGCCCTCCCCGTCGCCGAGCGCGCCCCGGCCGTTCGTCCCCTCCCCCTCCTCGCGCGAGTGGACCGGCGGGATCCTCGGCACGGCCGACGGCGCCACCGTCGGCAGCGACGGCACCGACGGCACCGGGGCGGGCCGCCCGGCCGGCGCCCCGGAAGAGGGCGACGACCAGGCGCTCGCCGGTACGGCCGCGGTCCAGTCGCTGGGCCGCGACGGCACCCGGCACGTCCTCGCCCTGACCGTCACCGAGCCGCTCACCGCGCTGCAGGCCGAGATCCGCCTCGCCCCCGGCACGGCGGCCCCCGGGACCGGCGCCGCCTGGACCGACCTCGCCGGGGCCGTGGTCACCAGCCATCAGGACCACGGCGCGGTGGTCTACCGCTTCACCACCCCGCCCGGCACCGACGTCCGCGCCGGCCGCTACACCTTCACCGTGCGCGGCACCCGGCCCGCCGGGCACGCCGCCCGCCCGGCCACCGCCGCCCCGCCCCGGAGCACCGACCGGCGGACCGCCGAGCGGCACGCCACCGCACGGCGCAGCCCCGAGTCCTGGAGCGCCAGCGCCTTCGGCATCGGCCGGCCGCGCGCCGTCGCCGCCCTGGGCGCCTTCGCCGCGCCGGCTCCGGTACCGGTGCCCGCACCGGCGCCGCACGCCGCCGCCCCGGCCGGCTGAGCCGCTCCGGCCGGGCCCGGCAACCCGACAGGTCAGCGCCCCGTTCGGGCTCATCCGGCCGGGCTCGTTCGTTACTGTGGTCGCCAGCCGGCACAGCCGCCCCACCGCCGGGGCCGGCGCCGTACCACCCCATCCCAGGAGGAGTTCGTGTCCACGGTCCTGACCCAAGGCGGCAACGCCCCGCTGACCGCCGCGCGGGTGACCGTCGAGGTCACCGCGCCCAAGGCGCTGGACGTTTCGGGCCTGCTGCTGACCGACGCCGGAAAGGTCCGCTCGGACGACGACTTCGTCTTCTACAACGCCCCGAACGGGCCGGGGGTGACCCACCGCCCGGCCTCCGCCGGGGTTCCGGACGCGATCATCGTCGACACCACGGCCGTCCCGGCCGGGATCACCAAGATCGTGGTCACCGCCAGCCCCGACGAGGCCGGCGCCACCTTCGCGGGCATCGAGCCGACCGCGACCGTCCGGGACGCCGCCACCGGCGCGGTGCTGGTCACCTTCACCCCGCCGCCGCTCAGCCGGGAGACCGCGCTGATCGTGGTCGAGGTCTACCAGCGCAACGGCGCCTGGAAGGTCCGCGCGGTCGGCCAGGGCTACGCCAACGGCCTGGCCGGCATCGCCACCGACTTCGGCGTCACCGTCGACGACCAGCCGGCCGCCGCCCCGGCCCCCGGGGCGGCGCCGCTCGCCCCGCCGGCGCCCCCCGCTCCGGCGCCGGCCCCGGTCACCCCTCCGCCGGCGCCCCCGGCCCCGATCGACCCCCGGCTCGCCATGGCCTCCGCCCCGCCGATGCCGCAGTCCGCGCCCCCGATGCCCCCCGCTCCCCCGGCCCCGCCCGCCGCGGCGCCGTCCTTCACGAAGGTCACCCTGGACAAGGGCCGGGTCAGCCTCACCAAGGGCGGCTCGGTCTCGCTGGAGAAGAACGGCAAGCCGTTCCTCTCCGCCGTCCGGATGGGTCTCGGCTGGGAGCCGGCCGGCCGCGGCCGCAACATCGACCTCGACGCCTCCTGCCTCGCCTTCGACGCCAAGCGCGAGAAGCTGGACACCGCCTGGTTCATGAAGCTGGGCATCTTCAACGGCGCGATCGCCCACTCCGGCGACAACCTGACCGGCGAGGGCGGCGGCGACGACGAGTCGATCACCGTCCACCTCGACGGCCTGCCGGCGGAGGTCTGCGGGCTGGTCTTCGTCGTGAACTCCTTCTCCGGCCAGAAGTTCACCGAGGTCAAGAACGCCTACTGCCGCCTGGTGGACGCCGCCACCAACCAGGAGCTGGTCCGCTTCGACCTCACCCACTCCGAGGCGCGCACCGGTGTGGTGATGTGCAAGCTGGTCCGCCAGTTCTCGGGCGAGTGGGTGATGACCGCGATCGGCGAGTACGTCGACGCCAAGACCGCCCGCGCCATGGTCAAGCCCGCCGCCGCGATGCTCTGACCCGGCCCGCACGACGGCCCGCGCCCCCGGTTCTCCACCGGGGGCGCGGGCCGTCCGCTCACTCCTCGATCGCCCCGCCGACCCGCCGCAGGTGCTGCCGGAAGCTGTACGCGGGATCGACCGCGCGGCGCTCCAGGTACGCGTCGAAGTCGGTCTGCCGGCGCAGCGTGTCGCCCGCGCGGATCCGCTCCGCCTGCGCCCGCTCGGTGCGGGCGATGCCGTCCGCCGCCTCCAGCACCTCCTCCGACCGGTCGCCGGGCACGAACAGCACGCCGTCGGCGTCCGCGAACACCACGTCCTCGACGCCCACCAGGTGCGGCCCGAACCTGGCGCTGGACAGCGCCTCCGGCTCCCGCCCGTCCAGCCGCAGCGGCCCGAGCGGCAGGGCGCCGTAGCTGAACACCGGCAGCCCGATCTCCACCAGCTCCGGGGTGTCCCGGTGCAGCCCCCACACCACCACCCCGGCGGCCCCGGCGGCCCGCGCCTCCAGCACGGCGAGGTCCCCGATGCAGGCCTCGTCGGTCCGTCCGCCGTTGTCGATCACCACCACGTCCCCGGGCCCGGCCGCGCCGTACGCCTCCAGGAACACGTCCACGCTCCCGTAGTGCCGCACCGGCAGCACCCGGCCCGCCACCCGGCTCCCCGGCACCACCGCCCGCACCCCCGCCGGTGCCACCCGCACCGGCACACCCAGCCGCACGCACGCGTCCGCCACCAACGGCGTCGACAACTCCGCGAACCGCTTCACCACCACGTCAACTCCCATCGCCGACAGCTCGGTTCACCGCCGACAGGATCCCACGGCGCGGCCCGTCCGCGGTGGACTCCGCCGCGACACCGCGACACCGCGACGCCCTGAACGCGGCACGGCCCGCGCCCTCCGGGGGGAGGGCGCGGGCCGTTCGGTCTGCGGGTGCGTCAGCCGCGGGTGGCCATCGCGCGCAGGAAGAAGGTGAGGTTGGCCGGGCGCTCGGCGAGGCGGCGCATGAAGTAGCCGTACCACTCCTGGCCGTACGGGAGGTACACCCGCATGGTGTTGCCCTCACCGGCGAGGCGCAGCTGCTCCTCGGGGCGGATGCCGTAGAGCATCTGGTACTCGAAGGAGTCGCGCTTGCGGCCGTTCCACTGGGCCAGCTGGCCGGCGATCTTGATCATGTTGGGGTCGTGCGAGGCGATCATCGGGTAGCCCTCGCCGGCCATCAGGACCTTGAGCGCGCGGACGTACGCGAGGTCGACCTCGTGCTTGCCCTGGAAGGCGACCGACTCGGGCTCCTTGTAGGCGCCCTTGCACAGGCGCACGCGCGAACCGGCGCCGGAGAACTCGCGGCAGTCGTCCTCGGTGCGGCGCAGGTAGGCCTGGAGGACGACGCCCAGCCAGGGGAAGTCCTCGCGCAGCTCGCGGGCGATCGCGAGGGTGGAGTCGGTGGTGGTGTGGTCCTCCATGTCGAGGGTCACCGTGGTGCCGGCGTCGGCGGCCGCCTCGCAGATCCGGCGGGCGTTCTCCAGCGCGATCTTCTCGCCGTCCGCCGGGAGGAACTGGCCGACGGCCGAGAGCTTGACCGAGACCTCGGCGCCGGCGGCCAGGCCGGTCTCCTTGAGCGCCTTGAGCAGGTACTCGTAGGCCTCGGCGGTGCCGGCGGCCTGGGCGGCGTCGCGGGTGTCCTCGCCGAGGTGGTCCAGGGTGACCTTGCGGCCGGTGGCGACCAGGTCGTCGCAGGCGGTGACGGCGTCGTCGAGGGCCTCGCCGGCGACGAACCGCTCGACTATCGCGTGGGTCGGCGGGAACTTCTCGACGACGGTGCGGACCTGCGAGGAACGGGAGGCCGCGAGGAGGGCGGAACGGAGCATCGTGACTCCTGGAGCTGGTGCTTCTGAAAAGGGTGGCAGAAAGGGACGGGCGGCGGACCGGTGGGGTGGTCAGTCCGCCGCCCGTGCGAGACGCGCCCGGCTGCGGGACCGGGGCGTCAGGGGACCGCGAAGGGGTCCCGGTGGGGCACTCAGCCCATGTGCGGGTAGCGGTAGTCCGTCGGCGGGACGAAGGTCTCCTTGACCGAGCGGGTCGAGGTCCAGCGCGCGAGGTTCTGCTTCGCGCCGGCCTTGTCGTTGGTGCCCGAGGCCCGGCCGCCGCCGAAGGGCTGCTGGCCGACGACCGCGCCGGTCGGCTTGTCGTTGATGTAGAAGTTGCCGGCGGCGAAGCGCAGCTTGTGCATCGCGTGCTGCACGGCCTCGCGGTCCTGGGAGATGATCGAACCGGTCAGGCCGTAGGCCGACACCGACTCCATCTGCGCCAGCATCTCGTCGTACTTGTCGTCCTCGTAGACGTACACGGCCAGGATCGGGCCGAAGTACTCGTCCTTGAAGTACTCGCTCGCCGGGTCCTTGCAGACCAGGACGGTCGGACGGACGAAGTAGCCGACCGAGTCGTCGTAGGTGCCGCCGGCCAGGACCTCGACCTCCGGGTCGGCCTGGGCGCGGTCGATCGCGGCCTTGTTCTTGGCGAAGGAGCGGTCGTCGATGACGGCCGACATGAAGTTGGACAGGTCGGTGACGTCGCCCATGGTGAGGCCGTCGACCTCGTCGCGGAGCTCGTCCTTCAGCTCGGCCCAGATCGAGGCCGGGACGTAGGCGCGCGACAGGGCGGAACACTTCTGGCCCTGGAACTCGAAGGCGCCGCGGGTCATCGCGGTCTTCAGCACGGCCCGGTCGGCGGACGGGTGGGCGACCAGGAAGTCCTTGCCGCCGGTCTCGCCGACGATCCGCGGGTAGGTGCGGTAGCCGGAGATGTTGGTGCCGACCTCGCGCCACAGGTGCTGGAAGGTGGCGGTGGAGCCGGTGAAGTGGATGCCGGCCAGCGCCGGGTGCTTCAGCGCGACGGCGGAGACGTCCAGGCCGTCACCGGTCACCATGTTGATGACGCCCTTGGGCAGACCGGCCTCCTCCAGCAGCTGCATCAGCAGGTGCGCGGCGAACTGCTGGGTCGGCGAGGGCTTCCAGAGCACCACGTTGCCCATCAGCGCCGGGGCGGTCGGCAGGTTGCCGGCGATGGCGGTGAAGTTGAACGGGGTGATCGCGTAGACGAAGCCCTCCAGCGGGCGGTGGTCGCTGCGGTTCCACACGCCGTCCGAGGAGAGCGGCTGCTCGGCCATGATCTGGCGGGCGAAGTGCACGTTGAAGCGCAGGAAGTCGACCAGCTCGCAGGGGGTGTCGATCTCGGCCTGCTGCGCGGTCTTGGACTGGCCGAGCATGGTGGCGGCGGCCAGGGTCTCGCGCCAGGGGCCGGCCAGCAGGTCGGCGGCGCGCAGGAAGATCGCGGCGCGGGAGTCGAAGGAGAGCGCCTGCCAGGCCGGGGCCGCGGCCAGGGCAGAGTCGATGGCCTCCTGCGCGTCCGCCTGGGTGGCGTTGCGCAGGGTGCCGAGCCGAGCCGCGTGGTTGTGCGGCTGGACGACGTGGAACTCGGTGCCGCCGCCCATCCGGCGCTCACCGTTGATCGTCATGGTCAGCTGGACCGGCTCCTGGCCGCCCAGCTCCTTCAGCTTGGCCTCCAGACGGGCCCGTTCCGGGCTGCCCGGGGCGTAGCTGTGGACCGGCTCGTTCACCGGCGCGGGGACCTGGGTCACAGCGTCCATGAGCGCACGCTCTCCTTCGTTTCTTGCGGGGGGATGCCGGCGCGGGTCGCACGCCGGCCACATGACGAACGCTATTCCTGCACCGGCCCCCGCTTGATTGGCCGGACGGCTAAAATCATCCGGACGGCGTTGTCCGCCCGGATGAAGGATCGGGGTGCGAGCGCCCCGGCCGCCCCGAGGAGGCCCGTATGACCACCCCCGGCCTCCCGCTCCGGCAGCTGCTGATGTCGCTGGGCGAGCCGCTCGTCGAGCTCCAGGCCGCACCGAACGGGCTGGACGTCCCGGTGCGCGACGTCGCCATCCTCGACCCCGAGGACCCTCCGACCGCCGCCGCCGGCGAGCTGGTGCTCGCCATCGGCGCCCGCGGCCGGGCCGCGCTCCCGGCGCTGCGCGCCGCCGGGCGGGCCGGGGCCGCCGCGGTGGCCGTCAAGCTGGACGCCCCCGGGCAGGCCGACGCGCTGCGCGAGGCCGCCACCGAGGCGGGCGTGGCCCTGCTCTCGGTGCGCCGGGAGACCCGCTGGGAGCACCTCGACTCGCTCGCCCGGGCGATCATCGCCGGGCCGGACGCCCCGGACGCGCCCGGCAGCGGCGAGCACAACGCCGGCGACCTCTTCTCGCTCGCCCAGACCGTCGCCGTCCTCACCAACGGCATCGTCTCGATCGAGGACACCTCCAGCCGGGTGCTCGCCTACTCCCGTTCCTCCGACTCCGACGAGGTCGACGACCTGCGCCGGCTCTCCATCCTCGGCTGGCAGGGCCCCGAGCCGTACCTCTCCAAGCTCCGCGAATGGGGCGTCTTCCAGCACCTGCGCACCTCGGACACCGCCCTCGCGGTCGACCCGCACCCGGAGCTGGGCCTGCGCCGCCGGCTGGCGATCGGCATCCGGGCCGGCGCCCAGCCGCTGGGCACCATCTGGGTCCAGGAGGGCTCCCAGCCGCTCGCACCGCTCGCCGAGCAGGCGCTGGTCGGCGCGGCCCGGGTCGCCGCGGCCCAGCTGGTGCGCCGGCGCCGGGAGCTGTCCGCGGACGTCCGGCTGACCCAGACCCTGCTCACCGGCCTGCTGGAGGGCTCCACCGGCCCGCAGTCGCTCGCCACCCACCTCGGCCTCGACCTGCGCCGCCCGGCGACCGTGCTGGCGTACAGCGCGGGCACCACCGAGCAGCTGACCCGGGCCGAGGTGACCGGCCTGATCTCGGTGCACACCGCGGCCCGGCACCGCGCCGCGCTGCTCGCGCCGATCGAGTCCCGGGTCTACGTGCTGCTGCCCGAGCTGCCCGCCAACCTGCCGATGACCACCGTGCGCGACTGGGCGCAGGAGGTGGTCGAGGCGGCCCGCGACCACCTGGGCGTCCCGCTGCGCGCGGCGATCGGCTCGACGGTGGAGGGCCTCGCCCTGGTGCCCGAGTCGCGCGCCCAGGCGGACCGGATCCTGGACGCGATGGGCCGCGGCGGGGTGGACCTGGAGGTCGCGGCGCTGATCGACGTCCAGGCGGAGGTGCTGGTCAGCGAGATGCTGGCGCTGCTCCAGGAGCGCGGCGGCCTGCGCGACCCGCGGCTGACCGCGCTCGCCGAGTACGACCGGCGGCACGGCACCCGGCTCGCCGAGTCGGTGCTGGCCTGGCTGGACGCGCTCGGCGAGGTCCGGGTCGCGGCGGACGCCCTGCACATCCACCCGAACACCCTGCGCTACCGGGTCCGCCGCGCTGAGCAGCTGACCGGCATCGACCTGGCCCAGCCGCAGCAGCGGCTGCTCGCCATGCTCCAGCTGCGGCTGCCCGCGGACACGTGAGAGGGGCCCGTTCCGGGGAACGGGCCCCTCTGCTCGGCGATCGGGATCAGGCGCCGTAGCCCTGGCCGCGCTTGTGCTCGTTCAGGCGGTGCCACGGGCCGGTGATGGCCAGCTGGATGCCCGGGGTCTGGATGTTGGCGAAGAGGGTCTTGCCGTCGTCCGAGAAGGTGACGCCGGTGAACTCGCTGAACTCGGGCTTCTCGGCGGTGCCGATGTTCAGCTCGTTGCGGGCGATGGCGTAGGTCAGGCCGTCCTCGGTGGCGCCGAACAGGTGCGAGACGCCCTCGCCGTCCTCGGCGATCACGATGCCGCCGTAGGGCGAGACGGTGATGTTGTCCGGGCCGTCGAAGTTGTCGTGGTCGCCCCAGACGTCGGTGTTGACGCCCAGCAGGACCTTCAGGGTGATGGTGCGGCGGGCCGGGTTGTAGAACCAGACCTGGCCGTCGTGCTGCACCGGGCTCTCGGAGCGGGCGAAGCTGGAGACGAAGTAGAAGCCGCCGTCACCCCACCACATGCCCTCCAGCTTGCGGGCGCGGGTGACCTCGCCGTCCTTGAACTGCTTGCGGATGGAGACGGTCTTGGCGTCGCGGTCCCCGACCTTGACCCAGTCCACGCCGTAGGTGGTGCCGACCTTGGTGGCGCGGGACAGGTCGTCGATGAACTTGCCCTGGGCGTCGAAGACCTTGAAGGCCTCCAGCACACCGGCGTCGGCGGCCAGCTTGCGCAGCTGGTAGCGGCCGTGCTTGAAGCCGGCCGGCGGGGTCCAGCGGAACAGCAGGCCGTTGGGGTTGCCCGCGTCCTCGGTCAGGTAGACGTGGCCGCGCTTCGGGTCGACGACGACGGCCTCGTGGGCGAAGCGGCCGAACGCCTTGACCGGCTGCGGGTCGCGGTTGTAGTCGTCGTCGAACGGGTCGACCTCGAAGATGTAGCCGTGGTCCTTGGTGAAGCCGTTCTTGCCGGCCTTGTCCTCGGTCTCCTCGCCGGACAGCCAGGTGCCCCACGGGGTGACGCCACCGGCGCAGTTGGTGGCGGTGCCGGCGATGCCGACCCACTGCTCGACCTTGCCGTTGGCCTTGGCGTGCACGATGGTGCAGCCGCCGGCCGCGCCCGGGTCGTAGACGTGGCCCTCGGTCAGCGGGACCGGGTTCGGCCAGTTGGCGCGGGCGCCGCCCAGCTCGTGGTTGACGACCAGCAGGTTGCCGCCGCGCTCGTCCTCGAACGCCGAGGTGCCGTCGTGGTTGCTCGGGGTGAACTCACCGGTGCGCAGCTTGCTGACGCCGGCGCGGTTCAGGACCTTGTACTTGAAGCCCTTGGGCAGCGCGAGCAGGCCCTCCGGGTCGGCGACCAGCTGGCCGTAGCCGACGGCGACGCGCTCGGCGGCGGCGGCCTCGGCGACCGGCACCTCGCCACCGGCCGGAGCGGCGATCGCGCCCGGCGCGCTGGCCAGGGCCTCGGCGCTGCCGGCGATCAGAACGCCGGCCCCGACGATGGTGGAACGGTTCACGAAGTCCCGGCGGGACAGCGACATGGCAGTCACTCCTGAGGGGTGGGCCGCCGACCGGGGAGCTCCCCGGTGCGAGGCCGTGCGAGGTGTCGAGGTGGTCGTCGACGCCCAGCAGACTCGGCCCGCCCGGTGAACGGCCGGTGAAGCGGACGCCTCGTCGGAGTGGTCATTTGCCGACCTTATGCGAACCCATGACCCACCCTTTGCCCCGTCACCACTGGTCACACCGCGGGTCGGCCCGCCGTCACCCGCCGTTCGGCCTCCGACCGCCCGCCGGCCCGGCGCCCGCCGGCCCGTCAGCCCGTCGGCTCAGCGTCCGCCGGTCCGCGCCGTCCGCCACTGCTCCCAGGCCGCCAGCCACAGCCGCTCGCCCATCCCGTGCTCCCCGCGCTCCCCGGCCCGGACCTGCTGCCAGGCGCGCTGCGCCGGCACGCTCGCCACCTCGCTGGCGAACACCGTGTACCGGATCGACTCCTCGACCGCCGCGTCGCCCTCCGGCGTGCCCACCACCCAGTGCGTCAACTGGGAGAGCCGGCCGAGCTGTTCGACCATCGCGGCGACCGCCTCGGCCGCCTCCGTCCGGCTCTCCGAGGCCAGCCGCATCTGCTGGCGCACCGCCGCCTCCCAGCGCACCGCGCCCGCCTCGGCGCGCGCCCCCCGGGGCGGGCGGGGCGGGCGTCCGGAGCGCAGCCGCGCCTCCACGGCGGCGGCCTCGGCTATGCCGTGGGAGATCACCGCCCGGTGCGCCTCCAGCCCGGTGACCGGGGTGAGCTCGCGCCGCTCCACCGGCAGGTGCCGGCCGCGGCGCACGGCCAGTTCGCGCAGCAGCGCGGTGCGGCCGCTCAGACAGTGCTCGTGGTCGCGGAGCCGCGCCAGATCGACGCCGCCCGGCGGCACGCCGCGCCCGCAGACCGTGACGGTCAGCCCGTCCACCCGGAACCGGCCCGCCCAGACCGGCTCGGCCCCGGCGATCGGGCAGCAGCCGGGCAGCGCCGCGCCGGACCACGGGCCGCGCCGGTCCTCGTGCACCTCCAGCGCGCAGGCCACGCCGTCCACGGTGATCCACTCGCGCAGCGCCCGGACCCGGCCGGGGGTGTCGCCCTCGTCGACGCCGAGCTGCTCGTAGACCCGGTCGCGCTCGTCCTCGACGACGTCCTCCAGCTCCGGCAGCGGCTCGTACCGGTCGGCGCCCGGCCGGTGGGTGCGCACGGTGATGTACGGGCCCTGCGGCGAGGTCCAGTCGCCGAAGCCGACCTCGACCCAGCCGGGCGCGCCGCCGTCCGCGCCGTAGGCGACCAGCGCCGCGCCGCCGAGGTCCGGCACGGACACGACGCCGTACACCGGGAAGTCGGCCGCGACGAGGGTGCGGCGGGCGAGCTCCTCCTGGACGGCGAGGAACTCCTCCAGGTCGCCGGTCCCGGATCCGTCCGGACGCCCGTCCAGGGGCTCCCCCGGGTGGTCGTACGGGTCCACCGTCCCCGCACCGTCCCCGTACCGGCCGTCCCGGCCCCCTCCGCTCGCCCGCGTCACCCGCGTCGCACCCCCTGTCCTCGCCGTCCCGCCGCGCCGTCGGCACCGCGCCGTCGACACCCGGGCAACGATACGTGCCCCGAACTGCCGGGTCATCAGGCCCTTTGCCCGCCGGGCCGATCGGGTGCCCCACCGGACGGCCCCGTCCGGGGCGCCGCTGTCGGTCCCCCTCCCTAGGCTGGCGGGCATGACAGCGACCACGTCCTTCCCGGCCCGGCTCAGCATCGTCACCCTCGGTGTGACCGACCTCGACCGCAGCGCCCGCTTCTACGAGGCGCTCGGCTGGCGCCGTTCCGCCGCCTCCAGTCCCTCGATCGTCTGGTTCCGCACCGCCGACTCGGTGCTCGGCCTCTTCCCGCACGACGAGCTGGCCGCCGACGCGGGCGTGCCGTCCGCCGGCGAACCGGCGTTCCGCGGCGTCACCCTCGCCGTGAACCTGGAGTCCCCGGCGCTGGTGGACGCCGCCCTGGGGACGGCGGTGGCGGCCGGCGCCATCGTGGTCAAGGCCCCGGCCGCCACCGACTGGGGCGGTTACTCCGGGTACTTCGAGGACCCGGACGGCCACCTCTGGGAGCTGGCCCACAACCCGTTCTTCGCCTTCACCGAGGACGGCTCGCTCGACCTGCCGAACTGACGGCGGGCTCGGCGGCCCCGGGAGCCCGGCGCCGGGAGCCCGCCCCCAGGGGCCCGGCCCCTGGACGCGCCTCAGCCCCGCGAGCGCGCCTTGAACGCCGCCTTGCGGGCCTCCTTGGCCACCGCCCGGTCCGGATGCAGCTCGCCGACCGCCTCCAGCACGTCCGCCGTGTAGGGGTGCTCGACCCGCCACAGCTCGCCGAAGTAGCCCACCGGCTCGTCCGTCACCGGCAGCTCGGTGACCAGGTCGCGCAGCTGGTCCGGATCGCCACCGGTGTCCAGCAGCTGGGCCGCGAAGGCGTCCACGACCGTCCACAGCGCCATCGCCCGGTCCGGCACGGGCACGTCCGCCACCCCGAGCGACACCAGCCAGGCCCGCGCGCCGCCGCCCAGCTCCGGGTCGTCCAGCACCTCCCGGGCGGCCGGCTCGGCGGGCGCGCCGAGCAGGCTCAGCGCCGAGTGGCAGAGCAGCCGCCGCATCGGGGCGTACGCGTCGGTGCCGCGCGCCGCCGCGAGCAGCTCGCGCGCCGCCGCCACCGGCTCCCGGCCGGCCACCCAGACCTTCAGCTCCTCCTCGGGCAGCACGTTGGCGGCCTCGCTGATCCCGCGGAGCAGCTCGGCCGCGTCGCCCCGGGCCAGGTCACCGACCAGCGGCGCGTCGTAGCCGTCCTCCAGCAGCCACTGGCGGATGCCGTACTGGCCCAGCGGGGTCAGCCGGACCAGCCCGAACCGGGCGGACTCCGCCTCGTCCAGCTCCGTCGGCTCCGCCCGCTCGTCCTCCCCCTCCTCCTCGTCGAAGAGCTCCGGGTCGATCGGCCGGTACTCCAGCACGCCCAGCTCGGCGAGGTCGGCGAGCATCGGGTCCAGGGCGACCATCACATCGGTGATGTCACCGAGCAGCTCGTCGCTCGGCTCCTCGCCCTCCGGGACCACCAGCAGCGCGGCCAGCACGCCCAGCGGCACCGTCTCGTTGCCCGGCTCGGCGAAGGCGGTGGTCTCGTACAGCACCTGGAGCGCCTCGTCGAGCAGCTCGGCGGCCTCGTCGCGGGCGTCCTCGACCTCGTTCAGGCCGTCCTCGTCCGCCTCGTCCGCCTCCACCGCGTCCTCGGCGGACTCCAGCTCCTGGGAGTCCGCCTCCACCGCCAGCTCCCGGACGATCCCGGCGGCGGTCAGCCACAGCTCCAGGACGGTCTCGGCGTCGCCCGCCTCGGCCTGCTCCAGGTCCGGGCCGGGAATCGCGACGTGCTCGCCCGCCGCCGTGGTGCCGATCTCGACGAGGTCGAGGTCGCAGGCCAGCGACCAGGCGCGCATCGCCTCGACCACCGCTTCCTGCGGCGCGTCCCCCTGCTCGGGGGCCAGGCCCAGCAGCCGGGCGGCCGGGGCCCGGTCCGGGCCGGCGAGGTCGCCGAACTCGTCCACCGCACGGTGCGGGGCCGTCCAGCGGGCCAGCTGCAGTGCCCAGCCGATCATCGGGACGGCCTTCGCCTGCTCGGCCAGCTCCGCCTCGGACGGCAGGGTGACCGGCGGCACCAGCACGGCCGCGTCGTCCAGGTCGTCGTCGTCCAGCCCGTGCGCGGCGAACGCCCCGTACAGATCCTGCAGCTCCAGGTCGGCGGGCAGCACCGCGCCCTCGCCCGGCGCACCCGCCGCCGGGGTGTCGGCGTTCCTACGACGTCGTGCGGCCATCGTTGCGCGTTCTCCCTACGCCGAGCGGTCAGCCGGGCCGGGGCCCGCGGAGATCACCTCCGCGTCACCGGTCCACCACCTCAGCGTATAGGCCGGGCACCCCGGACG
Organism: Kitasatospora sp. NPDC058115; assembly: GCF_042884635.1. NCBI lineage: Bacteria > Bacillati > Actinomycetota > Actinomycetes > Kitasatosporales > Streptomycetaceae > Kitasatospora > Kitasatospora sp. NPDC058115. The sequence continues at coordinate 111,354 of NZ_JBHVTL010000019.1, read as the reverse complement.
CCCGGCCTCAAGGGGCGCGCGCCGCAACCGTGCGCCCACCCCTTATCCTTCGAAGTCGGTACCGCGCACAACCCCGCGCGCGCCGACGGGCAACGTAGCCCCCCTCTTCAAGCTCACCCGCTCCACCAGGGAGCCCGCACCGAGGCCACCACCACAGCGCCGCCAGGACGGGCGCGCCGGCACACCCCGCCGACCCGGGTGGTGCCCGGCCACAGGAGATCCCTGCCATGGCGGACCTCTCCCCCGCCGGCTCCGGCCTGCGCACCGCGCAGTTCGACGGACGCCGACTGTCGGAGGCCCTGCTTCCCCTGGAGCTCGCGCCACGCGCCCAGCTCCAGCTCTCCGCGATCAGCCGCTGGAACGCGCTGCGCGGAGTACGCGTCGGCCTCGTCGCCGCCGCCCTGCTCCTCATGCTGATCGGGGCCAACCTGGCCACGCCGATCTACTCGCTGCTCCAGCAGCAGCTGCACCTGACCGCGCTGGACACCACGATCCTCTTCGCGATCTACGTGTTCGCCCTGGTCCCGGTGCTGGCCGTGGTCGGCCACTGGTCCGACCACCTCGGCCGACGCGCCCTGATCCTGCCCGCCGTGGCACTGTCCGCCGTCGGCGACGTCGTGTTCGCGACCTCGGGCAGCTTCTGGCAGCTCGCCGCCGGGCGCGCCGTCCAGGGCATCGCGGTGGGCCTGTCGACGGGCGCCGCCGGAGCCGCCCTCGGCGACCTGATGCCGGACCACCCGGCCCGGGCCGCCAAGATCACCCTGGCCTGCTCGGCGGGCGGCGTCGCCCTCGGGCCGGTGATCGGCGCCCTGCTGGCCGGCGGCGCCGACCCGCTGCTCAGCCCGTTCCTGCTGCATTCCATCGCCCTGCTCGCGCTCTGCGTGCCGCTCGCGCTGGTCCACCCCCGCATGCCCGGCCGCAACCGCCCCCCGGCGTCCCCGCCCCGCATCACCACCCCGGCCCACCTGCGCCCCCAGCGCCCCCGGCTGCCGCTCACCGGCCGCCGCCCCTTCCTGCTCGCCGCCTCGGCCGGCTTCATCTCCTACGCGGTGTTCGGCGTCTACCTCAGCCTGGCCCCGGCCTTCGCCGCCAAGCTGCTGCACACTGACTCCAAGCTGGTCGGCGCCGTCGTCGCGGCCCTGCTGCTCGGCTCCTCGGCCGTTGCCCAGCTCCTCGTCCCGCCCACCGCGGACCGGCTGGTGATCGCCCTGGGCATGGCCGGCCTCGCCGCGGGCCTCGCCCTGGTGGTCACCGCCCAGTACACGGGCACCCCCGCGCTCCTCTTCATCGGCAGCGTCCTCGGCGGCGCCTGCCAGGGCATCGCCTTCCGCTCCCTGTTCACCACCGCCGTCGCCGCGATGAACCCCGAACGGAGGGGCTCCGAACTCTCCTCCCTCTGGATCATCATCTACCTCGGCTCCTCCCTCCCCATCGTCGCCGTGGGCGCCCTCGTCCAGGTCTACGGCCTCCTCCCCGCCACCAGCGGCTTCACCCTCCTCGCCGCCCTCCTCTGCGCCACCCTCGCCCTCGCCGTCGCCCGCAAGCCCAAGCACGGCTGACCGCAACGCCGCTGCCCGGGACTTCCCCCGAAGTCCCGGGCAGCGGCGTTTCCCGCGCATCATCCGCCTCGCCGAGCAGCCCTCCCGCCGTCCCCCACCCTCCACCCCCACCCGCCTCCCGGCGGGTGCCCGCCCCCGGCCCGGCCACGTGCCGCCCGGCGCCGTGGCACGGCGAGAACCGAAGCACCTCTGCCTGCCCCTGGGAACGGGTACCTTCCGAGTACGGCGGTGCACCCGGAAGGGGACCAGGGATGACTCAGTGGACCGACTACACCACTGGCGAGCGCATCAAGCTCCTTCGCGGGCCCGACATGACACAGGAACAGCTCGCCGAAGCATCCGGCCTGTCCGTGGCCACCATCCGCAAGGCGGAACGCAACCTCGGTGGCAGCCTCCAGACGCTGCTGCGGATCTCGGCCGCGCTGCACACGGATGTCTCGGTGATCCTCGGCCAACAAGCCCCGCGCCGTGCGATGCAGGGCGCCGACCGGGCCATGATGCGCGAGCTGTCCCGCGTCGTCCACGACACCGCCGCCGGTGTCGGCGTCGATGTGCAGCCCCCGTCCCCCGCCGAACTCGCTGCCGGACTCGCCGCCGCATGGGAGACCTACCGCTCCGGCGACTACTTGGGCGCGGGAGTCCGGGTCGCCCCGGCCTTGCGCGAAGCCGCCGCCACGCTGGAGGCCACTCCGGCCGAGCAGAGGAGCACGGCATCAGGCGTCCTCGCGGACGCGTACCGGCTGGCCGCCTACGTGGCGAACCAGTTCGGCGCCCGCGATCTGGCATACGCCGGAATCGGTCACGCCCAGCACGAGGCCGACCGCGCCGGGGACACCGTCCGCTCGGCCATGGTCGCCTCCGGCCGGTCGTGGATCTACCTGCGGGATGCCCGGCTCGACCAGGCGGAGGAGACCGCGCGCCTGTCGTACGAGTCCATCGAGCCCAGATACGGAGATCGGGATCTCGGAATGCTCGCCACCTACGGGTGGCACGTGACCTTCGCGGCCGTTGTCGCCACCCGCCAGGGGGACGTGGACAGCGCCGACGATCTGCTGTCGCAAGGGTATGCGGTAGCGGCCCGGATGGGCCGGGACGTCCGGGTGAACGGCACGGCGTTCGGGCCCACGACGGTCACCGCCCAGGCGATCGGGATCTCCGTCTCGACCAACCGTCCGGCACGGGCGTTGGGCCTGTTCGAGTCGCTCGCCGACATGAGCTCGCTCACCCCGTCCGCGCGCAACCGGATGATGCTCGACGTGGCGCTCGCGCAAGCCGAGACGCGGCAGTCGGACACCGCCCTGGACACCCTGCTCGACGTGTGCTCGGCCGCCCCCGGATGGGCGCGGCACCAGGGGCTGCCCGGGGTGATCGCACAGAAGGCGAGCGCGGGCAGCGCCACCACGGCGAAGCTGCGCAAGCTCTCGGCGATCCTCGGAACCTCCGTCATCATCAGCCAGGAGTGATACGAAGCGTCTCACTCGACACCGGTACGACTTCTGGAAGTGATACAGCCCGCCCGTTCACGAACGGTGACGGCTTCGCGACAGTGGCTGCATGCTGATGATCCATCGCCGACGCCCCGCGCTCACGCGCACATCGGGCCCGGCCACCCTCCGGCTGCCGTACACCCCCGCGTCGGCCCGCACTGCCCGCCTCCTGGTCCGCGCCAAGCTCACCGAGTGGAAGCTGCCGCAACTGATCGACGACGCCGAGTTGGTCATGTCCGAGCTGGTGGGCAATGCAGCGAGGACCGGTTGCCGGACGTCCATGCTGGTCGGCATCCGGCATGCAACCGGCGACACCGTGCGACTGCTGGTCGCGGACGGGTCGGCGATCCTGCCGGTGCTGATCGATGCCGACCCGGATGCCGAGTCCGGCCGAGGACTCCTCCTGGTCGATCAGCTCACCCGGCAGCGATGGGGCGTGATCCCCTGGCCGCGTGGCAAGGTCGTGCACGCCACTCTCTCCGTGTCGGCCGCGTGCACCGGCACGCGGCCGACACCTGGAACCCCCAAGCCTCCGGGCCGTTGAGCAGAAGGAACCCGCCCCACCCAGGAAGAAGGCGCCATGCAGCACCGAGTCCGGGCCGTCCTCCTCACTCCTCACAGCACCCTGCTGCTGATCAAACGCATCCGCCCCGGCGTCGACCCGTACTGGGTGATCGTCGGCGGCAGGGTCGAGCCGACCGACGCCGGGCCCGAGGAGGCGCTGGTGCGCGAGGTGCGGGAGGAGGTCGGGGGCGAGGCGGAGATCGTCGGCCTGCTCCACACCGTTGAGGGCGACGGCGAGCGCCAGGACTTCTACCTCGCCACCATCGAGAAGTGGAGCTTCGAGGACCGCAGCGGTCCCGAGTTCAGCCAGGAAGGCCGGGGCGAGTACCTCCTGGAGGAGATCCCGCTGACCACCGAGGCGCTCGACCCGATCAACCTCCTGCCGCCGGAGATCGCCACGGTCCTCCGCGCGGCCGTCGCCTGCCCCTCCAAGCACCCCTGGCCAGCAAAAACACCGCCGCCCCGAAACCTCCGTTTCGGGGCGGCGGCCGGCTGAGGGCGGCACGGGCTGCGGTGACAGTGTCAGCGGTCCCCCCGCGCCCGCTGCCGGGCCTGCCGTCCCACACGGCGAACAGGTGGTCAGCACGGCGCAGCAACTCGCTGATGGCGGCGTCGTGAAGACGGTCGAACTCCGCTCCGAAGGCCGGCTTGACCTTGGTCCGGCGGTGGTCCGCCGACGGGATCACGGCGACCGGTCGGCCCCCGGCGACGCCGTACGGCTCGCCGGTGTGCGGTGGGGCGCCCAGAGCTGGTCGGCGTCGCCGGCGGCGAGCCGGCCCCGGTAGACGTCGACCTTGTGAGCGATGAGTTTCAGGTCCTCCTGGAGTTCGGCGATCCTGGCGAGCACCTCGTCGTGGTGCGATTCGAGCAAGGCCAATCGCTCGCCTTCGTTGCCCCGGCCCGCCGCGACGAGTTCGGCGTAGCGGCGGATGCCCTTGATGGGCATGCCGGTCGCTCGGAGCCTGGTGCAGATGGTGATCCACTCCAGGTCGAACTCGCGGTAGCGGCGCCGGCCGCCGTGGGTGCGGTGGACGGGGCTGACGACCAGGCCGGCGCGTTCGTAATAGCGCAGGGTGTGCGCGCTCACTCCGGTACGGCGAGCAGCCTCGGCGATGCTCAGCCCCGTCTCGGGTACGGGCTCGGCACGTTGTTGGTTGACTTCGACCACGCTCTAGAACCTAGCGTCCTTGAACATGACCGACCCCATACCCGTGCTCGGTCCTCACCGCCGACTCCTGGTGCTCGCGATCTGCTGCGCCAGCGTGATCGTCGTGGTGATGGACATCTCCATCGTCAACGTCGCACTGCCGTCCATCCATCGGGACCTGCACGCCTCGGTGTCCGACCTGCAGTGGACGGTCGACGCCTACACCCTGACGCTGGCCGGATTCCTGGTGCTGGCCGGGTCCACCGCGGACCGCGTCGGCCGCCGGCGCGTCTTCCGGATCGGGCTGGCCGCCTTCGGGGTCGGCTCGTTGCTGTGCGGCCTGGCGCCGAGCATCGGTTGGCTGATCGCGGCGCGTACGCTGCAAGCCGTCGGTGGCACGATGCTCAACCCGGTGGCGCTGGCGATCGTCGCCGACACGTTCTCCGATCCAGCCGAACGGGCCCGGGCCATCGGCGTGTTCGGATCGATGACCGGCCTGTCCCTGACGCTCGGCCCGATCATCGGCGGCGCCCTGGTCGATGGCCTCGGCTGGCACTCCGTCTTCTGGATCAACGTACCGATCGTGGCCACCGTGGCCGTGCTCACCACCCTGTTCGTACCCGAGTCGCGCGCACCGCGGGCGCGCCGATTCGACCCGGTGGGCCAGCTCCTGACGATCCTGGTCCTCGGCAGCGTCGTCTTCGCGATCACCGAATCCAAGGAACTGGGCTGGTCCTCACCGGTCGTCCTGGGCCTGCTCGCCGTGGCCGTGCTCGGCGTGCTCGGGGTCCTGGGATACGAACCACGCCGGGTCGACCCGCTGCTGGAGCTACGCCTGTTCCGCAGCGTGCCGTTCAGCTCAGCGATCCTGATGGCGCTCTTCGCCCTGTGCGGGTTCGGTGCGTTCCTGTTCGTGACCACCCAGTACCTGCAGGGCGTGCGCGGCATGTCGGCGCTGACGACCGGGCTGTGCCTGCTCCCCGTCGGGACGCTGGTCATCGCGCTCTCCCCGTTCACAGGACGGCTGGTCGCCACCCACGGTCCCAGGCTGCCGCTGGTGCTCTCCGGGGGCGCGCTGGCGCTGGGCGGCGGCGCGTCCGTCTGGGTCGGACCGACGACCCCGCTGCCGACCGTGCTCTCGATCTACGCACTGTTCGGCTTCTTCCTGGGCACCGTCAACCCGCCGATCACCAACACGGCGGTCTCCGGAATGCCTCGCTCGATGGCCGGGCTGGCCGCCTCGTTGACCTCCGCCGGCCGGCAGACCGGCACCACACTGGGCGTCGCGATCTCCGGAACGATCGTGGGGTCGGCCTTGCCTCACGGCGGGACGGCGTTCAGCAGCACGGAGCGCGGAGTGTGGTGGATGGTGGCCGGGTTGGGCCTGGGCATTGCGGCCTTGGGACTGTTCAGCACCGGGGCCTGGTCCTCGGGCACCGCAGTGCGAGCTGCGGCACTGTTCAAGGAGGTGGAGCCTTGAATCCTATCAGGTAGTCACGAATTCCTCACGCTGCGTCAAATGGCGTGGTACGTTCCGTGCGCAGAGAGAAAAATGCGACCCCGGCGGTGCTACCAACACCCCGGGGTCCGGCAACAGGAGCAGACACTCCCATGCGTATCCATCGTAGCGCCCACGTGCGCAACTTCACCGTGTTGCCCAACTTCGTGTTGCAGTACCGGAAGTTGAGCTACACCGCCCGCGGTCTGCTCGCGGACCTGCTCTCCCGGCCCGATGGGTGGCGGGAGGACGGGCGGCACATGGCCGACACCAGTCCGCAGGGGCGTGGGGCCGTCCGCAAGGCCCTGAAGGAGCTCACCGACGCCGGGTACTACCACGTCGAGAAGATCCGGCTGCCCGACGGCACCCTCCGCAGCGAGGCGCACGTCTACGACACCCCGCAGCTTGCCCGGCCGGGTGTCACCCTCCCGGCGTCCGGTGGGCCGCCAACCGGCGGCGCTGGCAGTCCTGTTGTCAAGGACCGGTGCCAAGAACCCACCCTCCCGTCGGAGTCGGCCGACGACAGCGGGCGGGAGGCGGTGGACACCCTGTTCCGCGTGATCCGGGCCGAGCCACGGTTGCGTCTGGGCGAGGCCGAGGCGCGGGAACTGGCGCCGCTGGTGGGGCAGTGGTTGGCGCGCGGCTGCACCGCGGCCGACCTGGCGCACGCCCTGTTGCCGGGACTGCCCGCACCGATGCATTCGGCGGCGGCCGTGCTCCGCTATCGGTTGGAGCACAAGATGCCGCCCTGTCGGCCGGCGGAAGGGAGACGGAAAGCCAGCTACGTCGAGTGCGGCAAGTGCCATGATCCGGTGCCCGCACCGGGGATCTGCCGGGCCTGCGCCGGCCTCGTACAAGCACGAGAGGGCGGTGCTTCCGTGACAACGGCACGAGGCGTCGCGCGCGCACGCGCCGCCCTGCTGGGGACGAGAGCACCGCATGTCGAGATCTCCCCCTCGGTGGCGACCCGAGGGTGAGCGGTGCGCACGGGCGCGCCGCGGCCGAGGAGGAGAGCGGGATGCAGGAGCTCGTGCAGCGGGTCGTCGACGAGATGGTGGAGTCGGGCGAGGAGCTGGGCGTCCAGGTCGCGGTGTACCGGCACGGGGAGCTGGTGGTGGACGTCGCGGCGGGGGTCGCCGATCCGGGGAGCGGGCGGGCGGTCGGCCCGGACACGCCGTTCTACAGCGCCTCCACCGGGAAGGGGGTGACCGCGACGGTGGTGCACGTGCTGGCGGAGCGCGGGGTGATCGGGTACGACCAGCCGATCGTGGAGCTGTGGCCCGAGTTCGGGGCGCACGGCAAGCACGGGGCGACCGTGCGCCACGCGCTGACGCACTCGCTCGGCGTCCCGGCGGTGCCGGCCGGGCTCACGGTGCGGGACCTCGCGGACTGGGACGGGATGTGCGCGCTGATCGCCGGTTCCGAGCCCTGGTGGGAGCCCGGGACCAGGACCGGCTACCACGCGATGACCTGGGGCTTCGTAATGGGCGAGATCGTGCGCCGGGCCACCGGCAAGCCGGTCTCGCGGGTGCTCCGGGAGGAGGTGGCGCAGCCGCTGGGCATCGCCGACGAGCTGTTCCTCGGCGTCCCGGAGACCGAGCTCGGGCGGCTCGCGCGGCTTGAGGACGCGCCCGGTTCCGCCGAGGTGATGGCGGCGATGCCCGCCGACCTGCCGCTGTTCAGGGCCACGCCGCCCGCCGTGACGCCCAGCGCCGCGTACGGCAACGACCCCGTGGTGCTCACCTCGGACATCCCCTCGGGCGGCACGATGTCCGCCCGCGCGGTGGCCAGGATGTACGCCGCGCTGCTCGGTGAGGTGGACGGCGTCCGGCTGGTGTCGGAGGAGCGGCTGCGCGCGATCACGGCCCTGGCCACGGCCGAGGTCGACCAGCTGATCGGCTTCCCGGTGCCGCGCGCGCTGGGCTGGAACCTCGGCCGGCCCGGGGCGGACCCGCAGCGGACGCTCAGCACCTTCGGCATGCCCGGCATGGGCGGCAGCGCGGCGTACGCCGACACCGCGACCGGGATCGCCTTCGCGCTGACCAGGAACCGGTTCTTCCCCGGCCCCTCCACCGCCGTCGACCGGATCGGCGAGCTGGTCGCGAAGGCCGCCGCCGAGGCCGCAGGCAGCTGAAACGCGGGCGGCCCCTTCCCCCCGGACGAGGGGAAGGGGCCGCCCGGGAACGGCAGGCCTCAGACGTTGAAGCCGAGGGCGCGCAGCTGCTCGCGGCCGTCGTCGGTGATCTTGTCCGGGCCCCACGGCGGCATCCAGACCCAGTTGATCCGCAGGTCCTGGACGAGACCGTCGGTGGCGGTCTTCGCCTGGTCCTCGATCACGTCGGTCAGCGGGCAGGCCGCCGAGGTGAGGGTCATGTCGATGGTGGCCACGTCGGACTCGTCGATGTGGACGCCGTAGATCAGGCCGAGGTTGACGACGTCGATGCCCAGTTCGGGGTCGACGACGTCCATCAGGGCCTCGGTCAGGTCCTCGACGGAGACGGTGCCGGCGCTGGTGCCGACCGGGCCGGACGCGGTCTCCTCCGCGGGGGAGGTGGTTTCGTCGCTCATGGTGGGTGTCCTCCTCTGCGGTGTCAGTCGGTGACGGCGGGGTGCTCGGCGAGGGCCTTGGCGGTGGCGTCCTTCCAGGCCATCCAGCTGAGCAGCGCGCACTTGACCCGGGCCGGGTACTTGGAGACGCCGGCGAACGCGACGGCGTCCTCCAGCACCTCCTCGTCCCCCTCGGCCTGGCCCTTGCTCTGCATCAGCTCCAGGAAGGCCTCCTGGACCGCCTGCGCCTCGCCCACGCTCTTGCCGACCACCAGGTCGTTCAGCACCGAGGCACTGGCCTGGCTGATCGAACAGCCCTGGGACTCGTAGGAGACGTCCGTGACGGTGGCGCCGTCGAGCTTCACCCGCAGGGTGATCTCGTCGCCGCACGTCGGGTTGACGTGGTGCACCTCGGCGTCACCGTCGCGCAGCCCCTTGCCGTGCGGGTTGCGGTAGTGGTCCAGGATGATGTCCTGGTACATCGAGTCGAGCTTCATGGTCGCGTTGCCCCGTCCCGTCAGCCGAAGAAGTTCCGGACGTGGTGCAGGCCGTCGACCAGCGCGTCGACCTCGCCCGGCGTCGAGTACAGGTAGAACGACGCCCGGGTGGTCGCCGGAATTCCGTACCGCAGGCAGACCGGCCGCGCGCAGTGGTGGCCCACGCGCACCGCGATGCCCTGCTCGTCGAGCACCTGGCCCACGTCGTGCGGGTGGATGTCGCCCAGCGTGAACGAGATCGCCGCACCGCGGTCGACGGCCGTGCGCGGGCCGATGATCCGCAGGTCCGGGACCTCCAGCAGCCGCTCGACCGCGTACGCGGTGATGGCGTGCTCATGGGCGGCGATCCGCTCCATGCCGATGCCGGACAGGTAGTCGATGGCCGCGCCGAGACCGACCGCCTGGGCGATCGGCGGAGTGCCGGCCTCGAACTTGTGCGGCGCCGGGGCGTAGGTGGACGAGCCCATGGTGACGGTCTCGATCATCTCACCGCCGCCGAGGAACGGCGGGAGGTCCTCCAGCAGCTCCTGGCGACCCCAGAGCACGCCGATGCCGGTCGGGGCCAGCATCTTGTGACCGGTGAAGGCGACGAAGTCGGCCTCCAGCGCCTGCACGTCCAGCACCATGTGCGGCGCGGCCTGCGAGGCGTCGATCACGACCAGGGCGCCGACGTCCTGTGCCTTGCGCACGATCGCCTCGACCGGGTTGACGGTGCCGAGCAGGTTGGAGACCAGGGTGAAGGAGACCACCTTGGTCTTCTCGGTGATCAGCTCGTCGATGTTCGACAGGTCGAGCCGGCCCTCGTCGGTCAGCCCGAACCACTTCAGCTTCGCGCCGGTGCGCTGCGCCAGCAGCTGCCACGGCACGATGTTGGAGTGGTGCTCCATCTCCGTGATGACGATCTCGGAGTCCTTGTCGACCCGGTACGGCTCGTCGGCCCAGCCGAGCATGTTGGCGACCAGGTTGAGCGACTCGGAGGCGTTCTTGGTGAAGATCACCTCGTCGCGGCTCGGCGCGTTGACGAACGCCGCGACCTTGTCCCGGGCGCCCTCGTACAGCGCCGTGGCCTCCTCGGCGAGCACGTGCACGCCGCGGTGGACGTTGGCGTTGTGCCGCTCGTAGTAGGCGTTCAGCGCGTCGAGCACCTGGCGGGGCTTCTGCGAGGTGGCCGCGTTGTCCAGGTAGACGAGCTGCTTGTCGTCGTGCAGCAGGCGCTGCAGGACCGGGAAGTCCTTGCGGATCGCGTCGGTGTCGAGCAGGCCCGGCAGGACCACCGACCCGTGCGACTCGTGCGTATGGATCACTCGGACGCGCCACCCTTCACGTAGGCCTCGTAGCCCTCCTCCTCCAGCTTGTCGGCCAGCTCGGCACCGCCGGACTCGACGATGCGGCCGCCCGCGAAGACGTGGACGTGGTCGGGCTTGATGTAGCGCAGGATGCGGGTGTAGTGGGTGACCAGCAGGGTGCCCACCTCCCCGGTCGAACGAACGCGGTTGATGCCCTCGGAGACGACCCGCAGCGCGTCGACGTCCAGGCCGGAGTCGGTCTCGTCGAGGATCGCGATCCGCGGCTTGAGCAGCTCCAGCTGGAGGATCTCGTGGCGCTTCTTCTCACCGCCGGAGAAGCCCTCGTTGACGTTGCGCTCGGCGAAGGCCGGGTCCATCTGGAGGGCGGCCATCGCCTCCTTGACCTCCTTCACCCAGGTGCGCAGCTTGGGGGCCTCGCCGCGGACGGCGGTGGCGGCGGTGCGCAGGAAGTTGGAGACCGAGACGCCGGGGACCTCGACCGGGTACTGCATGGCGAGGAAGACGCCGGCCCGGGCGCGCTCGTCGACGGACATCTCCAGGACGTCCTCGCCGTCCAGCAGGACGGAGCCGCCGGTGACGGTGTACTTGGGGTGGCCGGCCAGCGAGTAGGCCAGGGTGGACTTGCCGGAGCCGTTCGGACCCATGATGGCGTGGGTCTCGCCCTGCTTCACGGTCAGGTCGACGCCCTTCAGGATCTCCCGGGGGCCGTTCTCCGCCTCGACGGAGACGTGCAGGTCGCGGATTTCAAGGGTAGCCATGTGTACTCAGGACTCCTGGTTGACGGAGACGAGCACATCGTCCCCTTCGATCTTTACGGGGTAGACAGCGACCGGCCTGGTGGCGGGCAGGCCGGAGGGCTTGCCGGTGCGCAGGTCGAAGCTGGAGCCGTGCAGCCAGCACTCGATCATGCAGTCCTCGACCTCGCCCTCGGAGAGCGCGACGTTCGCGTGCGAGCAGATGTCGTTGATCGCGAACACCCCCTCGTCGGTGCGGACGACGGCCACCGGCACGCCGTTGAGGTCGACGCGCTTGGGCACGTCCTCAGCCAGTTCGCTCAGCGCGCAGGCGCGAAGGAAGCTCATCGGGGTCAGACCGCCGCTTCCAGCTCGGCCTCGATCTTCTCCATGAGGTGGTCCTGGATCTCGGCGACGCCGATCTGCTGGACCAGCTCGGCGAAGAAGCCGCGCACCACCAGGCGGCGGGCCTCGTCGGCCGGGATGCCGCGGGCCTGAAGGTAGAAGAGCTGCTCGTCGTCGAAGCGGCCGGTGGCGGAGGCGTGGCCGGCGCCGACGATCTCGCCGGTCTCGATCTCCAGGTTCGGCACCGAGTCGACCCGGGCACCGTCGGTGAGCACCAGGTTGCGGTTGTGCTCGTAGGTGTCGGTGCCCTCGGCGGCGGCGCGGATCAGCACGTCGCCGATCCACACGGCGTGCGCGTCCTGGCCCTGCAGCGCGCCCTTGTAGACGACGTTGGAGCGGCAGTGGGGGGTGTCGTGGTCGATGACCAGACGGTGCTCCAGGTGCTGGCCGGCGTCGGCGAAGTAGAGGCCGAACAGCTCGGCCTCGCCGCCGGGCGCGGCGTAGCCGACCCGCGGGTGCAGGCGCACCACGTCGCCGCCGAAGGTGACGACGACGGACTTCAGCGAGGCGTCGCGGCCGATCAGCGCGGTCTGCTGGGCGACGTGCACGGCGTCGCGGTCCCAGTCCTGGACCGAGACGAAGGTGAGCTTGGCGCCGTCGCCGAGCAGCAGCTCGACGTTGGCGGCCCGGGTGCCGGTGCCGGTGTGGTTCAGCACCACGACGGCCTCGGCGAACGGCTTGACGTCGAGGACCACGTGCGCGAAGCGGGTGCCGCCCTCGCCGTGCACGTCGATCCGCACCGGCTCGGTGAGCGCCGTCTCCTGGGGGACGGTGACCACGAGCGCCTGCTCGAAGGCGCTGAACGCCTGCGCGGCGACCCGGTCGACCGGCTTGCCGGCCTTGCCGAGGCGGGCGTCGTCCCGGCCGACGGTCTCGGCGGTGACGCCCTCGGGCAGGCTCAGCTCGACCTTGTCCTCGCCCTTCTCGGCGTCGACGGCGGTGCCGTCGTGCAGGCCGCCGAGGCGGTGCAGCGGGGTGAACCGCCAGTCCTCCTCGCGGCCGGTGGGCACCGGGAAGTCCGCGACGTCGAAGGACGGCGCGACCGCGACGCGGGCGTCGATCGGCTGCCGGACGCTGTCCCGGCCGGTGCCGGGGCCGGCCAGCTGGGCGCCGGCGCCGGCGGTGCCGACCTCGATCGAACCGGCGGTGGTGGAGCCGGTGTTGTTCTGAACGTCAGCCATGGCTGTTCGTTGCGCTCTCTTCCTCAAAAAGTGTCGATGGACGGCGGGGCGGTCGGCGGGTCAGCCGACGGACCCCTCCATCTGCAGCTCGATCAGCCGGTTCAGCTCCAGCGCGTACTCCATCGGCAGCTCGCGCGCGATGGGCTCGACGAAACCGCGGACGATCATCGCCATGGCCTCGAACTCGGTCATGCCGCGGCTCATCAGGTAGAAGAGCTGGTCCTCGCTGACCTTGGAGACGGTCGCCTCGTGGCCCATGGACACGTCGTCCTCGCGGACGTCCACGTACGGGTAGGTGTCCGAGCGCGAGATGGTGTCGACCAGCAGCGCGTCGCAGAGCACGTTGGACTTGGCGCCCTTGGAGCCCTCGCCGATCTCGATCAGACCGCGGTACGAGGTGCGGCCGCCGCCCCGGGCCACCGACTTGGAGACGATGTTCGAGGAGGTGTTCGGCGCCATGTGGACCATCTTGGCGCCGGCGTCCTGGTGCTGGCCCTCGCCGGCGAAGGCGATGGACAGGGTCTCGCCCTTGGCGTGCTCGCCCATCAGGTAGACGGCCGGGTACTTCATGGTGACCTTGGAGCCGATGTTGCCGTCGATCCACTCCATGGTCGCGCCCTCGTACGCCACGGCGCGCTTGGTGACCAGGTTGTAGACGTTGTTCGACCAGTTCTGGATGGTCGTGTAGCGGCAGCGGCCGCCCTTCTTGACGATGATCTCCACGACCGCCGAGTGCAGCGAGTCGGAGGAGTAGATCGGCGCGGTGCAGCCCTCGACGTAGTGGACGTAGGCGTCCTCGTCGACGATGATCAGCGTCCGCTCGAACTGGCCCATGTTCTCGGTGTTGATCCGGAAGTAGGCCTGCAGCGGGATGTCGACGTGGACACCCTTCGGCACGTAGATGAAGGAGCCGCCGGACCACACGGCCGTGTTCAGCGCGGCGAACTTGTTGTCGCCGGCCGGGATGACGGTGCCGAAGTACTCCTTGAACAGCTCCGGGTGCTCGCGCAGCGCGGTGTCGGTGTCCAGGAAGATGACGCCCTGCTCCTCCAGGTCCTCGCGGATCTGGTGGTAGACGACCTCGGACTCGTACTGGGCGGCGACACCGGCGACCAGGCGCTGCTTCTCCGCCTCCGGGATGCCCAGCTTGTCGTACGTCGCCTTGATGTCCGCCGGCAGGTCCTCCCAGGACTCGGCCTGCTTCTCGGTGGAGCGGACGAAGTACTTGATGTTGTCGAAGTCGATGCCGGACAGGTCGGAGCCCCAGGTCGGCATGGGCTTCTTCCCGAACAGCTTGAGGCCCTTGAGACGCAGGTTCAGCATCCACTCGGACTCGTTCTTCTTGGCCGAGATGTCGCGGACGACGTCCTCGTTCAGTCCGCGCTTGGCGGCGGCGCCGGCCACGTCCGGGTCGGCCCAGCCGTACTCGTAAGTGCCGAGGCCTTCGAGCTCGGGGTGCGAAACGGTGTCAGTCATGCGGGCTTCCTAACGCGCGGACGCTGAATCATCGGTGGACGTACCGGCAGTCGGCGCGGCACCGGTGTCCCGGCCCGCGGCGGTGCGCAGGGCGGGCGACGATGCGGCACCGGGTGCCGGCACATAGGTCGTGCAGACCCCGTCGCCGTGGGCGATGGTGGCCAGCCGTTGCACATGGGTGCCCAGCAGCTGGGAGAAGACCTCGGTCTCCGCCTCGCAGAGCTGCGGGAACTGCTCGGCGATGTGCGCGACCGGGCAGTGGTGCTGGCAGAGCTGGGCGCCCGCCGGGGCCTTCGCCGCGGCCGACGGGACCCGCCGCACCGTGGCAGCGTACCCGTCGGCACTGAGTGCCTGGGCGAGTGCCTCGGTGCGTTCCGCCGCCCCGGCGGTGCGCAGGGCTTCCAGGTACTTCTCCGCCTGCCGGCCGAACCGGGCGCGGGCGAAGGCGGCGACCGCCTCCTCGCCGGCCTTGCCGCCGCCGACCGAGTCGGAGATCCAGCGCAGGGCGTCGGCGGCGAGCTGGTCGTACTCCTGGTAGAAGGCGTCCCGGCCGGCGTCGGTGAGGGCGAAGACCTTGGCGGGGCGGCCCCGGCCGCGGCTGCCGTAGACCCGCTGCTCGCGGGACTCGACCAGACCGGCGGCGGTGAGGCCGTCCAGGTGACGGCGGACGGCGGCGGCCGTGAGGCCGAGCCTGCTCGCCAGGTCGGCGGCGGAGGACGGACCGTGGTCCAGGATGGAGCGGGCGACCCGGTCCCGGGTGGCCCGGTGGCCGTCCAGCAGGACCTCGGCCGCCGTCGCGGGCACGGCGCAGCCGGGGGCCGACTCGGCCTCCTGCTGCGTGGAGTGCTCGCGCATGTTTTTCACAACACCAGTGTTGCGTAATTACTTCCGGCAGGACAAGCCGTGATCCAGGCCTCACCCGTGGCATCTGTCACGCAGGTAAGCCTTACCTGACCAGCGGATGAAGTGATCAAGCCCGGCGTGCAAACGGCCTGTTGGGGGCTCTTAGACTCACCCGTATGCAATCCGAACCCGCGGTCCAGATCACCGGGCTGGTCAAGCGCTACGGCGAGAAGGCCGCGGTGGACGGTCTCGACCTCAGCATCGCGCGCGGCACGGTCACCGCCGTCCTCGGCCCCAACGGCGCCGGCAAGACCACCACCATCGAGACCTGCGAGGGCTACCGCCGTCCGGATGCCGGCACCGTGCGGGTGCTCGGCCTGGACCCGGTCGCCCGGGGCGCCGAGCTGCGCCCCCGGATCGGCGTGATGCTGCAGTCCGGCGGCGTCTACGCGGGGGCCCGCGCCGTCGAGATGCTCCGGCACACCGCCCGGCTGCACGCCCACCCGCTGGACGTCGACGCGCTGGTCGATCGGCTCGGCCTCGGCTCCTGCGGGCGCACCGCCTACCGCCGGCTCTCCGGCGGCCAGCAGCAGCGGCTCGCCCTGGCGATGGCCGTGGTCGGCCGCCCCGAGCTGGTCTTCCTGGACGAGCCCACCGCGGGCCTGGACCCGCAGGCCCGCCGCGCCACCTGGGAGCTGGTCCGCGACCTGCGCCGGGACGGCGTCACCGTGGTGGTCACCACCCACCACATGGAGGAGGCCGAGCAGCTCGCCGACCGGGTCGCGATCGTCGACCGCGGCCGGGTGATCGCCGAGGGCACCCCGGACGAGCTCTGCCGCGGCGGCGCGGAGTCCACCGTGCGCTTCGACGCGCCGCCCGGGCTGGACCTCGCCACCCTGCTCAAGGAGCTGCCCGAGGGCGCCACCGCCGCCGAGACCTCCCCCGGCAGCTACCGCGTCGAGGCGCCGGTCGACCCGCAGCTGCTGGCCACCGTCACCGCCTGGTGCGCGGCCGGCGGCGTGCTGCCCGAACGGCTCGCGGTGCAGCGCCGCAGCCTCGAAGACGTCTTCCTCGACCTGACCGGACGGGACCTGCGTTCATGACCACCACCGACCACGCCGACGACACCGGCCACGCCGGCTACGCCCCGAGGCCCGGCGCCGCGCCGGTCGGCCGGATGCTGCTCGCGCAGACCGCGTTCGAGACCCGGATGCTGCTGCGCAACGGTGAGCAGCTGCTGCTCACCGTGGTCATCCCGACGGTGCTGCTGGTGCTCTTCTCCGCCGTCGACGTCGTCGCCGTCGAGGGGCCCGGCAAGCGGGTGGACTTCCTCGCCCCGGGGCTGCTCGCGCTCGCGGTGATGTCCACCGCGTTCACCGGCCAGGCCATCGCCACCGGCTTCGAGCGGCGCTACGGCGTGCTGAAGCGCCTCGGCGCCAGCCCGCTCCCCCGCTGGGCGCTGCTCACCGCGAAGACCGGCTGCGTGCTGGTCACCGAGGCGCTCCAGGTGGCGCTGCTGTCGGTGATCGCGCTGGCCCTCGGCTGGTCCCCGCAGGGCAACCCGCTCGGCGTCCTCGCCCTCCTGGTGCTCGGCACCGCCGCCTTCTCCGGCCTCGGCCTGCTGATGGCCGGCACCCTGCGCGCCGAGGCCACGCTGGCCGCCGCCAACCTGGTCTTCATCCTGCTGCTGCTGGCCGGCGGGGTGATCGTCCCGCTCTCGAAGTTCCCCGCCGCCGTCCAGTCGGCCCTGGAACTCCTCCCCATCGCCGCCCTCTCCGACGGCCTGCGCGCCGTCCTGCAGACCGGCGCCGCCACCCCCTGGACCGACCTCGCCGTCCTCGCCGCCTGGGCCGTGGCCGCCCTCGCCGCCGCCGCCCGGTTCTTCCGCTGGGAGTGACACCCGGCCCCTGTTACGACGGAACGGCCCCCGGCTCGGTGGATGAGCCGGGGGCCGTCGTCGTCTCCGGACCGGGGGACCCGCGTCCCCTCCGGATCAGCTCTCGGGGTTGGCGCCGCGGCGGCGGCGGGCGAGCACCAGGAGGGCGCCGCCGAGGACGACCACGCCGCCGCCGACGGCCGCGATGACCGGGGTGGCGTCGCTGCTACCGGTCTGCGCGAGCGCCGGGGCGGCCGGGGCCGGCGTGACGACCGGGGCCGGGGTCGCCGTGCGGCTGGGGGTGGGGGTCGGCGTCACCGTACGCGTCGGCGTGGGGGTGGGCGTCGGGGTCGGGGTCGGGGTGGCCGTCCGGGTGGGCGTGGGGGTCGGCGTCGGCGTGGGCGTCGGCGTCGGCGTCGGGGTCGGCGTCACCGTGGGGGTGGGCGTCGGCGTCGGGGTCGGCGTCGGCGTGGGGGTCGGGGTGGGGGTCGGGGTGGGCGTCGGCGTGGCGCAGACCGGGATCGTCTTGGTCTCGGTCTTGTTCCAGTCGTTGTTCTTGGGGTCCTCGGTGGTGGTCACCACGAGCGTGGCGTCGACCGGCGCGTTGTGCGCCGCCACCGGGAAGGTCTGGTGGAACTCCTTGCCGAACTCCTTCTGGTCCAGCAGCTTCACGCCGTCCAGGGTCAGGCTGACGGAGTTCTTGATCCCCGCCTCGGCACTGTAGTTGGTCAGGTCGACCACGATGCTGTCGCAGGTCACCCGCCAGGTCGGCACATGGGCCGACGCGCTGGTCGCCAGCACCACCGGCAGCAGGACGGCGGCCGCCGCCGTGCCCGCCACCGCCGCGCCGGTTCCGATCATCTGCCGCCGCTGTCGCGCCATCTCGTTGTCCCCTCCGAATGGTCTTGTGCAGCAGGCGTGTTGAGTGGAACAGCGGTGGCCCGCTACGACTGTCCGGGGGACTCTACCGGCACTCCCGTACCTCTCCACACCCCGCTGCGCGGCCGGATTTCCTCTGTCCGGCCGCCTGTGCGTGTGCATCGGTACCCCATCACACCCACGGCCTCGGAGGACGCCGCTTCGGCCAACACGGAATGAACTCCGTCACAGTGGCCGAAAAGCGCGACCCCCGGTGATCGTTCGCGATCACCGGGGGTGCCTGATCGGGCAGTTCGGATCATTGACGGTCCGACACCTTCCAGGGGCGGGCTCAGGCCTGGCCGGCCGCCTTGCGCCGACGCGCGACCAGGACCAGCGCGCCACCGGCGGCGATGACCACCGCGCCGCCGATCGCCAGCGGCACGACCGGGCCGGAACCGGTGTGGGCGAGGTCGCCCCCGGCGTCGGCCTTGACCGACGGGCTCGCCGAGGCGCCCGGCACGACCGCCGCGCCGGACGCGGAGGCCGACGGGCTCGCCGAGGCGCTCGCGGACGGCTTGGCCGTCCCCGAGGCGGACGGGCCGGTCGAACCGCTCGGCGTCACCGACGGAGCGGTGGTGCCCGGGGTGGCCGGCGGGGTGCTCGGCGTCCCGGTGGTGCCCGGGGTGGGCGGCGTGGACGGCGTGGTGGTGGCGGACGGCGTACCGGTCGGCACCACCACCGGCGGCGTGGTGGCCGGCGTGGTCGGCGGCGTGGTGGGGGGCACGACGCCCGGCAGGCAGCCGGTGAACGGGTAGTGGTGCGTCTCCGCACCGCCCTTGCCGGTCAGCGACTTGACGATGACCGAGCCGTTCACCGGGGCGGCCGAGCCGAGGTCGAACGCGGCGTTCGGCGCCAGCACGGTGCCGGACCAGGCGGCCAGGCTGCTCTTGACCACCTTGGTGGCGGTCGGGAAGTTCCAGAGCAGCTTGGAGCGGACGGCGCCGCCGTGCGCGCTCTGGTTCTTGTCGTCGAGGACGTAGGCCTTCTTGCCCTCGTCCCACAGGTGGAAGCCGGTGGTCTTCGCGGCGGCCTGGTCGTACGACGCGCCGGTGACGGTGACCACGGTGACCGCGCCGGCCGGCACCTTCACGAAGATGTCGGTGGCGCCCTGCAGGGTGGCCGCCGGAACGGTGAAGCTGTTGAACTTCGCGTCGCCGCTGGTGAGGTAGAGCTCCTTGCCCTTGGCCTCGACGGTGGCGCCGGCGGTCTGCGGCAGCCCCGCCAGCGTGGTGGCGACGGCGCGCGCCCTGGCGAACTCGGCGGCGAAGTCGATCGGCGAGCCGCCCTGGCCGACGGTGCCCTGGTGGGCCTGGATCACGGCGGCCTCGGGCTTCGCGCCGTAGACGCCGTTGCCCTTCATCACCTGGGTGTTGCCGCCGGTCAGCTTGCCGGCGACGACCAGGGCGTTGCCGCCGGGCAGCGCCTTGACCTGGTCCGCGGTCAGCTCCTGGCCGACCGAGAAACCGCCGGTGAAGTCGGCGTTGCCGCCGACCGCCACCGCACCCTCGGCGTCCGGCGTATGGGTGTCGTCACCCTCGACGAACTCTCCGTAGAGGTTGGCGACCCCGAGGCTCAGGCACTGGTTCGGGTCGGCGGCGTAGGCGGTGGCCGGGGCTACCAGCCCGGCCAGAACGAGTGATCCACCGAGCGCGAGCGCTGCGGCGGGAACGGATATGCGCATGTGCAGGATCTCCGCTTACGTGCGGGGGTGGGAGGGGTCCACCTGAAAAAGGTATGGACCAACCCGCACTCTTTCGGCCAAATGGGTGAATGGTCAAGACCAATGACCGCGTTGCCCGAACAGTCCTTTTTGCGACGTCTTTACGGAACATGGGTTTACCGCTAAGTCGACTCGGGAAGACTCCGCCGTTCGACCGGACGCCACCGCCGCCCCGCCCCAAGATCGGCTGTAAGGCCGCATACCATGGACGCCGTGCCTAACACCACCCCCTTCTCCCTGCTCGCCGAGCGCTGGCAGCCCTCCGCCGCCGTGGTCAAGCGCGCCGCGTTCGCCGCGCTGGTGATGAGCGTGGTGATCGTCGTCACCGGCGGCGCCGTCCGGCTCACCGCCTCCGGCCTCGGCTGCACCACCTGGCCGCGCTGCACCGACGAGAGCCTCACCCCGACCGCCGAGATGGGCTTCCACGGCGTCGTCGAGTTCACCAACCGGATGCTCACCTACGTGCTGAGCGCCGCCGTCGGCTGGGCGATCCTCGCCGCCCGCTGCCACCGCCCCTGGCGGCACAGCCTGACCAAGCTCGGCTGGGCGCAGTTCTGGCTGGTGATGAGCAACGCCGTGCTCGGCGGCATCACCGTGCTGACCGGCCTCAACCCCTACACCGTGGCGCTGCACCTGATCGCCGCAATGGCCCTGGTCTGGGTCGCCACCCTGATGTGGGAGCGCAGCAAGGAGGGCGACGGCCCGGCCCGCCCGCTGGTCGCCGAGCCCATCAAGCGCCTCGGCTACGTCCTGGTCGGCGTGATCGGCCTGCTGGTGGCCGCCGGCACCCTGGTCACCGGCGCCGGACACCACCCGGGCACGCCCAAGGACAACAAGATGGTCCCGCGCATCCCGCTGGACTACGACCGCCTCGCCCAGGCCCACGCCGACCTGGCCTTCGTCTCGATCGGCCTGTCGATCGCGGTGATCTTCGTCTTCGCCGCCGTCAAGGCCCCGCCGGCCGCCAAGGCCCGGGCCCGTGAACTCCTCGCCGGCCTGCTGCTCCAGGGCGTGATCGGCTTCGTCCAGTACTTCACCGACGTCCCCGAGCTCCTCGTCGGCCTCCACATGCTCGGCGCCACGCTGATCTGGATCGCCGCCCTGCGCATCCCCCTCGCCCTGCGCACCCGCGACGCCGTCCCGGTCGCCGCCGGCGCCCCCGCCGCCCGCACCCCCGAGGCCGCGGCCGTCTGACGGCTCCCGGACACCGCGAAAGGCCCCGGTCGTACCCGACCGGGGCCCTTCGGCGTCGCACGGGCGGCGGGTCAGCCGCCGAGCTGGATGCCGGCCATCCGCTTCCACTCGTAGGCGCCGGTCCGCACCTTCAGGCCGAGCTCGCCCTCGAAGGAGTCGTGCAGGGTGATCCCCGCGAGCTCGGCGGCGCGGCGGCCCACCGCGTAGCTGGGCGCGACCTGGTCGCCCCAGGCGCCGTCGGCGCCGACCACCACGATCCGGGTGGCGACCGCGCCGACGTACTCGACGACGCCGTCGGCGCTGCCGCCGTGCTGCGCGGCGAAGGCGGTCAGGTTCTTGGCGATGCGCTTGGCGCGGCGCTCGGCACGGGCGTCCGGCGCGGCGGGGGTGGCGGTCTCTGCGCTGCTCATGCCCGCATGCTACCCAGCGGTAGGGGTGCTGGCGACGGGAGCGCCGTGTGCACCGGGCCACATACTGAGGGGGTGACCTTCGACGGCTGGCCGGCCGAGGCGCTCGACTTCTACGAGCACCTCGAAGCCGACAACTCCAAGACCTTCTGGCAGTCCCACAAGGCCCGGTACGAGCACGCCGTACGGGAGCCCATGGAGCAGCTGCTGGCCGAGCTGGAACCCGGGTTCGGGCCGGGCACGATCTTCCGCCCCCACCGGGACGTCCGGTTCAGTGCCGACAAGTCCCCGTACAAGACCCACATCGGCGCCCATCTGCGGGCCGGCGGCTACGTGCAGCTCTCCGCCGACGGCCTGGCCTGCGGCAACGGGCTCTACCGGCTCGCCGCCGACCAGCTGGAGCGCTACCGCGCCGCGGTCGCCGAGGACGTCTCCGGCGCGGAGCTGGAGCGGGTGGTCGCCCGGGTCCGCGCGGCGGGCCCCGAGGTGGTCGGCCGGGACTCGCTGAAGTCCGCCCCGCGCGGCTACCCCAAGGACCACCCGCGGATCGCGCTGCTGCGCCACAAGGGGCTGGTCGCCTGGCAGGAGTGGGCCCCCGGGCCCTGGCTGGGCACCCGGGACGCGTACGAGCGGATCACCGGCTTCCTGCGCGCCTCGCAGCCGCTCAAGGACTGGCTGGACGGCCACGTCGGCCCCTCGGAGCTCCCCTCCCGGTGACGGCGCCGGAGAACGAAGAAGGCCCCGGTCGCATCGACCGGGGCCTTCTCGGCAGTCCTCACTTCACAAACGGGTCCACCGCGATCACCACGAACAGCAGCGTCAGGTAGGTGATCGACCAGTGGAACAGCCGCATCTCCTTGAGCTTGGCACCCACCACACCGGCCTTCGCCCGCCCGTACAGCGCGTGCGCCTCCTTGAGCCAGGCCGCGCCGAGCAGCACCGCCGAGACCGGGTAGAGCCAGCTGGTGTCGGCCAGCGGCCACAGCAGCAGCGAGACGCCCACCATCACCCAGGAGTAGGCGACGATCTGCTTGGCGACGGCCAGGTTGCCCTTGATCACCGGGAGCATCGGCACCCCGGCCCGGGCGTAGTCCTCGCGGACCTTCATCGACAGCGGCCAGTAGTGCGGCGGCGTCCAGAAGAAGATCACCAGGAAGAGCACCAGGGCCGACCAGGAGACCGAGTTGGTGACGGCCGCCCAGCCGACGAAGACCGGCATGCAGCCGGCGATCCCGCCCCAGACGATGTTCTGCGCGGTGCGCCGCTTGAGTCCCAGCGTGTAGACGAACACGTAGAACAGCAGGGCGCCGAGCGCCAGCGCCGAGGACAGCCAGTTGACCAGGACGCCCAGCCAGACCGTCGACAGCACACCGAGCGTGATGCCGAACACCAGCGCCTCGCGCGGCGAGACCATGCCGGTGACGATCGGCCGCCGCTCGGTACGGGACATCACCGCGTCGATGTCGCGGTCGATGTACATGTTGAGGGCGTTGGCGCCGCCCGCCGAGAGGTACCCGCCGAGGACCACCTTCAGCACCAGCAGCAGGTTCGGCACGCCGCGTTCCGCCAGGAACATCACCGGAACCGTGGTGATCAGCAGCAGCTCGATGATCCGCGGCTTGGTCAGTGCGACGAAGGCGCCCACACGGGCCCCGAACGGCCGTTGCGCAGGCGTCGCCCCGGTGACCCCGGCGGGACGGGATTCGACGGCGGTCACTAACACCCCAACTGAAGATGAATCCTCGCAGGCGGCCACCGGAACGTTGTCTCCCGAATCGTCCGCTCTGCGCGTACCACGCCACCTTAGACGCTCCATATCTCCCCACCGGCCCCGGGGGTGCCCCGGCGGGGCGGAACGCACACCCCCGGGTGAACCCCCGCCGCCCCCACCTGGAACGTTGCCCGAGGGGCCGCGCGGGGCCGCCGGTCCCCCGTCCCGCACCCCGGGGAGGCGAACCGGACGGATCCGGGCGAGGGTGGACAAAGGGACCGGCCCCGCCGGGCCAGGGTCGTCCACGGACCGTCCGGGGAATGACGGCCAACATGCCTGAGTTGTCCCACCACGGAGGGTGAGCCCCGGCCCGGACGGTAGGCTCGCCCACAGAAGCGGGATCTACCCTCCGTGACCGGCACCACCACAGCGTCCGGCCCCAGCGACGTGGCCGACCCGGTCCCTCACGGGGTCACTCTTCACCATGGAAGGAGCCCTGAGACAGGGTGAGCACGACGCCGAATGCATTCGAGTGGTCGGACCTCGACGAGCGGACCGTCGACACGGCCCGGGTCCTGGCGATGGACGCGGTCCAGAAGGTCGGGAACGGACACCCCGGGACGGCCATGTCGTTGGCCCCGGCCGCCTACCTGATCTTCCAGCGCTTCCTGCGCCACGACCCCACCGACCCGTCCTGGGTCGGCCGTGACCGGTTCGTCCTCTCCCCCGGTCACACCAGCCTGACGCTCTACACGCAGCTCTACTTCTCCGGCTACGGCCTGGAGCTCGACGACCTCAAGGCCTTCCGGGTCGCCGGCAGCCGCACCCCCGGCCACCCCGAGCACGGGCACACCGCCGGCGTCGAGACCACCACCGGCCCGCTCGGCCAGGGCATCGCCAACGCGGTGGGCATGGCGATGGCCGCCCGCTTCGAGCGCGGCCTGTTCGACCCGGACGCCCCGGCCGGCGAGTCGCCCTTCGACCACACCATCTGGTCCATCGTCTCCGACGGCGACCTGGAGGAGGGCATCTCCGCCGAGGCGTCCTCGCTGGCCGGCCACCAGAAGCTCGGCAACCTGGTCGCCCTCTACGACGACAACCACATCTCGATCGAGGGCGACACCGAGACCGCCTTCTCCGAGGACGTCCTCAAGCGCTACGAGGCGTACGGCTGGCACGTCCAGCGCGTCACCCCGAAGGCCAACGGCGACATCGACGTCGCCGCGCTGGCCGAGGCGCTGGCCGCCGCGAAGGCCGAGACCTCCCGCCCGTCGATGATCGCGATGCGCACGATCATCGCCTGGCCGGCCCCGGACGCCCAGAACACCGCCAAGGCCCACGGCTCCGCGCTCGGCGCCGCCGAGATCGCCGCCACCAAGAAGGTCCTCGGCTTCGACCCGGAGAAGACCTTCGAGGTCGGCGACCAGGTCATCGAGCACGCCCGGCTGGTCGTCAAGCGCGGCAAGGCCGCCCGCGCCGAGTGGCAGCAGTCCTTCGACGCCTGGCGCGCGGCCAACCCGAGCCGCGCCGCCGAGTTCGACCGCATCCAGGCCGGCGAGCTGCCCGACGGCTGGAAGAAGGCCGTCCCGGTCTTCGAGGCCGGCAAGGACGTCGCCACCCGCAAGGCCAGCGGCGAGACCCTCAAGGCCCTCGGCGCGGTGATCCCGGAGCTGTGGGGCGGCTCGGCCGACCTCGCCGAGTCCAACCTCACCACCATCGACGAGGACAGCTCCTTCCTCCCCGAGGGCAACCCGCTGAAGACGGCCGGCCCCTACGGCCGCACCATCCACTTCGGCATCCGCGAGCACGCCATGGGCTCCACCATGAACGGCATCGCACTGCACGGGAAGACCCGCGTCTACGGCGGCACCTTCCTGGTCTTCGCCGACTACATGCGCCCGGCCGTCCGCCTGGCCGCCCTGATGAAGCTGCCGGTCACCTACGTCTGGACCCACGACTCCATCGGTCTGGGCGAGGACGGCCCGACCCACCAGCCGGTCGAGCACCTCGCCTCGCTGCGCGCCATCCCGGGCCTGTCCGTGGTCCGCCCGGCCGACGCCAACGAGACCGCCGTCGCCTGGCGCACCATCATCGAGCGCCAGACCACCCACCCCGGCCCGGTCGGCCTGGCGCTCACCCGCCAGAACGTCCCGACCTTCGACCGGGCGTCCTACGGCAACCCCGAGGACACCGCGAAGGGCGGCTACGTCCTGGCCGAGGCGTCCACCGGCACCCCGCAGGTGATCCTGCTCGGCACCGGCTCCGAGGTCCAGCTGGCCGTCAAGGCCCGCGAGGTCCTGGAGGCCGAGGGCATCGCCACCCGCGTCGTCTCGCTGCCGTCCTTCGAGTGGTTCCAGGAGCAGGACCAGGCCTACCGCGACAGCGTGCTGCCGCCGTCGGTCAAGGCCCGCGTCTCGGTCGAGGCCGGCATCGCCCAGGGCTGGCGCGAGCTGGTCGGCGACCACGGCCGGATCGTCTCGCTGGAGCACTTCGGCGCCTCCGCCGACTACAAGGTGCTCTTCGAGGAGTTCGGCATCACCGCCGAGCGCGTGGTCGCCGAGGCCCACAACGCGCTGCGCTCGCTCGAAGCCGTCAACCGCTAGCGGCACCGGGCCGGGGCGCCGACCGCACACCGGCGCCCCGGCCCGCCCCCCACAACACCACAGCAAGAAGAAGCACTAAGGGACGGAAGCACCATGACTGACGCACTGAAGCGCCTCAGCGACGAAGGCGTGGCGATCTGGCTGGACGACCTCAGCCGCAAGCGGCTGAACACCGGCAACCTCGCCGAGCTGGTGCAGCACAAGCACGTGGTGGGCGTGACCACCAACCCGACCATCTTCCAGAAGGCCATCGGCGGGGGCGACAGCTCCTACGACGGCCAGCTGCGCGACCTCGCCGTCCGCAAGGTCACCACCGACGAGGCCATCCGCATGATCACCACCTCGGACGTGCGCGACGCCGCCGACGTGCTGCGCCCGGTCTACGACGCCTCCAACGGCCGCGACGGCCGGGTCTCCATCGAGGTCGACCCGCGGCTGGCCCACGAGACCGCCGCCACCGTCGCCGAGGCCAAGCAGCTGTGGTGGCTGGTCGACCGCCCGAACGTCTTCATCAAGATCCCCGCCACCAAGGCCGGCCTGCCCGCGATCAGCGAGGTCATCGGCAAGGGCATCAGCGTCAACGTCACGCTGATCTTCTCGCTGGAGCGCTACAAGGCCGTCATCGACGCCTACCTGACCGGTCTGGAGGCCGCCAAGGCCAAGGGCCTGGACCTCTCCCAGATCGAGTCGGTCGCCTCCTTCTTCGTCTCCCGCGTCGACACCGAGATCGACAAGCGCCTGGAGAAGATCGGCGGCGACGCCAAGGACCTCCGCTCCAAGGCCGCCCTCGCCAACGCCCGCCTCGCCTACCAGGCCTACGAGGAGGTCTTCGGCACCGTCGACGGCAAGACCGCCGGCACCGCCCGCTGGAAGGCCCTGGAGGCCGCCGGCGCCAAGCCGCAGCGCCCGCTCTGGGCGTCCACCGGCGTCAAGGACCCGGCCCTGCCGGACACCCTGTACGTCACCGAGCTGATCGCCCCCGGCACCGTCAACACGATGCCCGAGGCCACCCTGGACGCCACCGACGACCACGGCGTGGTCACCGGCGGCACCATCGTCCCCAACTACGCCGACGCCAAGGCCGTGATGGACGCCGTCGCCGCCGTCGGCGTGGACTACGACGACGTGGTCCAGGTGCTGGAGGACGAGGGTGTGGAGAAGTTCGAGCAGTCCTGGAAGGAACTGCTCGACACCGTCACCGCCTCGCTCGCCTCCTTCGCCGACGAGAAGTGACCCCCTGCTCACAGCGCACGAAAGCGGAGCCCATCAAGTGAGCACTGATTTCCCCGAGTTGACGTCGGAGTCGGACGCGGAAGACCTCCCGTCCGCCCCTGTCAACCCGCTTCGCGACCCCTCCGACCGGCGGCTCCCGCGCATCGCGGGGCCGTCCGGCCTGGTCATCTTCGGGGTCACCGGTGACCTGTCCCGCAAGAAGCTGATGCCGGCCGTCTACGACCTGGCCAACCGCGGCCTGCTGCCGCCGGGCTTCTCGCTCATCGGCTTCGCCCGCCGTGAGTGGAAGGACGAGGACTTCGCCCAGGAGGTCCACGACGCGGTCAAGGAGCACGCCCGCACCCCCTTCCGCGAGGAGGTCTGGCAGCAGCTCGCCAAGGGCATGCGCTTCGTCCACGGAACCTTCGACGACGACGAGGCCTTCGACAAGCTCCGCGAGACCATCCAGGAGCTGGACAAGGCGCAGGGCACCAGCGGCAACTTCGCCTTCTACCTGTCCGTCCCGCCGAAGTTCTTCCCCACGGTCGTCCAGCAGCTCAAGAAGCACGGCCTGGCCGACCCCCCGAACGGCTCCTGGCGGCGCGCCGTCATCGAGAAGCCGTTCGGTCACGACCTGGAGTCCGCCCAGGAGCTGAACCGGATCGTCCACGAGGTCTTCCCCCGGGACGAGGTCTTCCGGATCGACCACTACCTGGGCAAGGAGACCGTCCAGAACATCCTGGCGCTGCGCTTCGCCAACCAGATGTTCGAGCCGATCTGGAACCGGTCGTACGTCGACCACGTGCAGATCACCATGGCCGAGGACATCGGCATCGGCGGCCGGGCCGGCTACTACGACGGCATCGGCTCGGCCCGTGACGTCATCCAGAACCACCTGCTCCAGCTGATGGCCCTCACCGCCATCGAGGAGCCTGCGTCCTTCCACCCGAAGGCGCTGGTGGCCGAGAAGCTCAAGGTGCTCAGCGCCGTCAAGCTCCCGGCCGACCTCGGCCGGCACACCGTGCGCGGCCAGTACACGGCCGGCTGGCAGGGCGGCGAGGAGGTCGGCGGCTACCTCGACGAGGACGGCATCGACCCGGAGTCCAAGACCGACACCTACGCGGCCATCAAGCTGGAGATCAACAACCGCCGCTGGGCGGGCGTGCCGTTCTACCTGCGCACCGGCAAGCGGCTGGGCCGGCGGGTCACCGAGATCGCGGTGGTCTTCCAGCGCGCCCCGTACCTGCCGTTCGACTCCTACGCCACCGAGGAGCTGGGGCAGAACGCCCTGGTCATCCGGGTGCAGCCGGACGAGGGCGTCACCGTGCGGTTCGGCTCCAAGGTGCCGGGCACCTCCTTCGAGGTCCGGGACGTCACGATGGACTTCGCCTACGGCGAGTCCTTCACCGAGTCCTCCCCGGAGGCGTACGAGCGGCTCATCCTCGACGTGCTGCTCGGTGACGCCAACCTCTTCCCCCGTCACCAGGAGGTCGAGCTCTCCTGGCAGATCCTCGACCCGATCGAGAAGTACTGGGACACCCACGGCAAGCCCGCCGAGTACGCGGCCGGCACCTGGGGCCCGGCCGAGGCGGACGAGATGCTCGCACGAGACGGCAGGAGCTGGCGCCGGCCATGAAGATCGACCTCACGAACACCACGTCCGGCAAGATCAACGCAGCGCTCATGGAGGCCCGCCGGGGCAGTGGCGCCACCGCCGCCGGCATGGTGCTCACCCTGGTGATCGTGACCGACGAGGGCAGCGCCTACGACGCCCTCAAGGCGGCCAACGACGCCTCCCGCGAGCACCCCTCGCGCACCCTGGCGGTCATCAAGCGCGCCGGGCGCTCGCCCCGGGCCCGCGCCGAGACCCGCCTCGACGCCGAGGTCCTGGTCGGCTCCGACGCCGGCTCCGGAGAAACGGTCGTCCTGCGGATGCACGGCGAGCTCGCCGCGCACGCCCAGTCGGTCGTCCTGCCGCTGCTGCTGCCGGACGCCCCGGTGGTGGTCTGGTGGCCCGACAACGCGCCGCTGCACCCGGCGCAGGACCCGCTGGGTGCGCTCGCCCAGCGCCGGATCACCGACGCCGTGACCGCCGAGTCCCCGGTCGGCCAGCTCGCCCAGCGGGCCCAGAGCTACACCCCGGGCGACACCGACCTGGCCTGGACCCGGATCACCGGCTGGCGCTCGATGCTGGCCGCCGCGCTGGACCAGCGGCCGTCGACGATCACCTCCGCGGTGGTCGAGGGCGAGTCGTACAACCCCAGCGTCGAACTGCTCGGCCTGTGGCTGCACACCCGGCTGCACGCACCGGTCGAGCGCGTCGTCACCAACGGCCCGGGCATCACCGCGGTGCACCTGCGCACCAAGGACGGGGACATCACCCTGGACCGCCCGGACGGCCTGATGGGCACCCTGTCCATGCCCGGCTCGCCGGACCGCCAGGTGGCGCTCAAGCGGCGCGAGACCTCGGAGCTGATCGCCGAGGAGCTGCGCCGGCTCGACCCGGACGACATCTACGCCGCCGCCGTCCGCACGCCCGTGGACCGGCTCAAGGAGCCGGACAACGCCGAGCAGGCGGCCGCGGCCGAGGTCGCCGGGGCGGTCGACGAGACCGCCGCGCAGGCCGGCGAGCAGGGTGGCGAGCAGGTCGCCAACCCGGCCCGGGTGACCGCCGAGGCGGCCACCGGCACCGCGAAGAAGGCCGCCGGCAAGCGCGCCGCCAAGAAGGCGGAGGCATGACCGCGGCCACCCCGCAGCTGGTCGTCCACCGGGACAAGGAGCTGATGGCCCAGGCCGCCGCGGCCCGCCTGATCACCCGGATCGTGGACGCCCAGGCCACCCGCGGCACCGCCTCGGTGGTGCTCACCGGCGGGCGCAACGGCAACGCCCTGCTGGCCGCGATCGCCGCCTCCCCGGCGCGCGACGCGGTCGACTGGGCGCGGCTGGACCTCTGGTGGGGCGACGAGCGGTTCGTGCCCTCCGCCGACCCGGAGCGCAACGCCGTGCAGGCCCGCGCCGAGCTGCTGGACGCCGTCCCGCTCGACCCGGCCCGGGTGCACGAGATGCCCGCCTCGGACGGTGCCGACGGCTCGGACGTCGACGCCGCGGCGGCCCGCTACGCGCAGGAGCTGGTGAAGGCGGCCGGACCGGGCGACCGGGCCGGTGTCCCGGCCTTCGACGTGCTGCTGCTCGGCGTCGGCCCGGACACCCACGTCGCCTCGCTCTTCCCGGAGCACCCGGGCGTGCGGGAGACCGAGCTGACGGTGATCGGCGTGCGCGGCGCGCCGAAGCCGCCGCCGACCCGGATCTCGCTCACCCTCCCGGCCATCCGCGCGGCCCGCGAGGTCTGGCTGCTGGCGGCCGGCGAGGACAAGGCCGGCGCGGTGGCGATGGCGCTGTCCGGCCCCGGCGAGCTCCAGGCGCCGGCCTCCGGCGCGCACGGCACCGGCCGCACGCTGTGGCTGCTGGACCGCGCCGCGGCGTCCGGGCTGCCGGCCCAGCTGTACCCCCCGGCCTCGGCCTGAGGCCCGGGAACGCCGGAGGGCGTCACCCCCGCGGGGGTGACGCCCTCCGGCGTTCGCCTGTGCTCAGATCTCGCCGCGCAGCTTGGCCAGCGCCTCCGCCAGGATCGCCTCGCCGTCGGCGTCGGTGCGCCGCTCCCGGACGTAGGCGAGGTGGGTCTTGTACGGCTCGTTGCGGGACGGCGCGGGCGGGTTGTGCTCGTCCTGGCCGGCCGGGAAGCCGCAGCGCGGGCAGTCCCAGGTCTCCGGGATCACCGCGTCGGCCGCGAAGCTCGGCCGGGTCTCGTGCTTGTTCGCGCACCAGAAGGAGATCCGGTTGCGGGGGGCGGATTCGCCGCGCTCCGCCTCACCCATCGGGCCGGCTCCGACCCTGCTGCCACGGATGGCGTTGCCACTTGCCACGGTCTGACTCCCCTGCGTGCTGGTGCGCCGACGCGCGCGACGCGCATCGGTGGCGAAAGTCGTCCTAGTGTAAGCAGGAGTTAAGCATGCGCCACCACCGGCTCCGCCCCGGACCTGTCCAGGATAGGCCGCGGGGCGACGGGGCGTCAGAGTTATGTCAGCCCTTGTACTTCAGCACCAGGCCGAGCACCACGAGGCTGGCGAACCAGGCGAGGCCGACCACGATCGTGATGCGGTCGAGGTTGCGCTCGGCCACCGCCGAGCCGCCGCCGGTGGACATCGCGCCGCCACCGAACATGTCCGACAGGCCACCGCCCTTCCCCTTGTGCAGCAGCACCAGGAGGATCATCAGCAGGCTGAAGACGATCAGGGCAATCGAGAACCCGATAACCACGACGGGACCAACTCTCTCGTATCTTCGGCGAAGGGGCCGGACCACGTCGGGTGGTCCGGCCCCAAAGCCTACGTTGCTGCGGCGGCGTTAGCCTACTGCCTGCTCACGGTACCGCACGATCTTGACGAACTCGTCGGCGTCCAGCGAGGCTCCGCCGATCAGGCCGCCGTCGATGTCCGGCTTGGCCATCAGGCCGGCCGCGCTCGACGACTTCACCGAACCGCCGTAGAGCACCCGGACCTTGCCGGCCAGCTCGGCGTCGTACAGCTCGGCGATCCGCGCGCGGATGGCGGCGCAGACCTCCTGGGCGTCCTCGGGGGTCGCCACCTCGCCGGTGCCGATCGCCCAGACCGGCTCGTAGGCGACCACGACGGACTCGGCCTGCGCGGCCGGGACGTCCTTCAGGGCGCCGTCGAGCTGGGCCAGGGTGTGCTCGACGTGGGTGCCCGCCTTGCGGACCTCCAGCGGCTCGCCGACGCACAGGATCGGGGTGATCCCGCTGCGGTAGGCGGCCTTGACCTTGGCGTTGACGATCTCCTCGTTCTCGCCGTGGTACTGGCGGCGCTCCGAGTGGCCGATCACTGCGTAGGTGCACTTCAGCTTGGACAGCATCGGCCCGGAGACCTCGCCGGTGTAGGCGCCGCCGTCGTGCTGCGAGATGTCCTGCGAGCCGTACTTGATCTTCAGCTTGTCACCGTCGACCAGGGTCTGCACCGAGCGGAGGTCGGTGAACGGCACCAGGACGGCCACCTCGACCGACTCGTAGTCCTTGTCGGCCAGCGCGAAGGCCAGCTTCTGGGTGTGCTGGATGGCCTCAAGGTGGTTGAGGTTCATCTTCCAGTTGCCCGCCATCAGCGGGAGACGCTCAGTCATGCGTGATTCAGCCTTCCAGGGCGGTGAGACCGGGGAGCTGCTTGCCCTCCAGGTACTCCAGGCTCGCGCCACCGCCGGTCGAGATGTGCCCGAACTTCGTCTCGTCGAAGCCCAGGATGCGGACGGCCGCGGCGGAGTCCCCGCCACCGACCACGGAGAACGCGTCGCTGTCGAGCAGGGCCTGCGCGACGGCCTTGGTGCCGTCGGCGTAGTCCGGGTGCTCGAAGACGCCCATCGGACCGTTCCAGAACACCGTCTTCGCGTCGGCCAGCTTCGCCGCGAACAGCTCGCGGGTCTTCGGGCCGATGTCCAGGCCCTCCTGGTCGGCCGGGATCGCGTCCGCGGCGACGACCGAGAAGGTGGCCGGGGCCTTGGTCTTCAGGTCCGGGAACTCGGTGGAGACCAGGACGTCCGTCGGCAGGACGAACTCGACGCCGCGCTCCTGCGCCTCCGCCAGGTAGCCCTGGACCGTCGGGATCTGGTCCTCCTGCAGCAGCGAGATGCCGACCTCGTGGCCCTGGGCCTTGAGGAAGGTGTACGCCATGCCGCCGCCGATCAGGATCCGGTCGGCCTTCTGCAGCAGGTTCTCGATCACGCCGACCTTGTCGGAGACCTTGGCGCCGCCGAGCACCACCACGTAGGGGCGCGCGACGTCCTCGGTGAGGCGCTTGAGCACGCCCACCTCGGTGGCGATCAGGTCGCCGACCGCGTGCGGCAGCAACGCCGGCAGGTCGAACACCGAGGCGTGCTTGCGGTGCACCGCGCCGAAGCCGTCGCCCACGTAGAGGTCGGCCAGCGCGGCCAGCTGCCCGGCGAACGCCGTGCGCTCGGCGTCGTCCTTGCTGGTCTCACCGGCGTTGAAACGCAGGTTCTCAAGCAGCGTGACCTCGCCGTCGGCCAGGGCGGCGACGGTGGCCTTCGCGCTCTCGCCCACGGTGTCGGTCGCGAAGGCGACCGGCTTGCCGAGGATCTCGCCGAGGCGGCCGGCCACCGGCGCGAGGGAGAACTGCGGATCCGGCGCGCCCTTGGGACGGCCGAGGTGGGAGGCGACGACGACCTTCGCGCCGCGCTCGACGAGCTTGGCGATGGTCGGGGCGACGGCACGGATCCGGCCGTCGTCGGTGATCGTGCCGTCGGAAAGCGGAACGTTGAGGTCGGCGCGCACGAACACGCGCTTTCCGGCGACGTCCAGATCTTCGATGGTCTTCACGGTCTTCGGTCTCCTGGCGAGATGGTGGAGCAGGGGACGACACAACGTTGTGCCGTCCATGGGGAGTTGAGGGTGCGCAGACGGAGGGCCCGGTCGGCTTCGCACATGCCTTCCGGGCCCTCCCCCCTACTTCACGTCAGCTCCCGCTGCGTCAGAGCCCGGCACCGACGAGGGTGGTCAGGTTGACGAGGCGGTTCGAGTAGCCCCACTCGTTGTCGTACCAGCCGAAGACCTTGACCTGGTTGCCCTGGACCATGGTCATCAGCGAGTCGAAGATCGTGGAGAACGGCGAGTTCACGATGTCGGAGGAGACGATCGGGTCCTCGGTGTACTGCAGGATGCCCTTGAGGGTGGTCTCGGAGGCCTTCTTGAAGGCCTCGTTGACCTCGGCGACGGTGACGTCGCGCTCCAGGGTGACGACCAGGTCGGTGATCGAGCCGGTCGGGACCGGGACGCGCAGCGAGGTGCCGTCCAGCTTGCCCTTGAGCTCCGGCAGGACCAGCGCGGTCGCCTTGGCGGCACCCGTCGAGGTCGGAATGATGTTGAGGGCCGCGGCGCGGGCGCGACGCAGGTCCTTGTGCGGGAAGTCCAGGGTGACCTGGTCGTTGGTGTACGCGTGGACCGTGGTCATCAGACCCTTGACGATGCCGAAGTTCTCGTTCAGCACCTTCGCCAGCGGCGCCACACAGTTGGTGGTGCAGGAGGCGTTGGAAATGACAGTGTGCTTGGCACCGTCGTACTTCTCGTCGTTGACGCCCATGACGATGGTGATGTCCTCGTCGGTGGCGGGCGCGGAGATGATGACCTTCTTGGCGCCGGCCGTGACGTGCTTCTTCGCCGCCTCGGCCTTGGTGAAGATGCCGGTCGACTCGATGACGATGTCGACGCCCAGCTCGCCCCAGGGGAGGTTGGCCGGGTCGCGCTCGGCGATGACCTTGAAGGTCTTGCCGTCGACGGTGATGCTGTCCGCGGTGTGCGACACCTCGCCCGGGAAGGTGCCCAGGATCGAGTCGTACTTGAGCAGGTGCGCCAGGGTCTTGGTGTCGGTCAGGTCGTTGACACCGACGATCTCGATGTCCGCGCCCTGGGCCTGAACCGCACGGAAGAAGTTGCGGCCGATGCGGCCGAATCCGTTGATGCCTACCCGGATCGTCACGAACCGATCTCCTCGTTAGGTACGCCGGACGCTATGCCGACGGGGTGGAATTTTGGGATGTCCCCGACCGCCTATGACCCTACCCCTCCGAGGCCGGGTAGAGCACATCAGGCGCCCGCGCAACCCCTGGCGTGGCGCGTGTTCACAACAATTCCGGGTCGTCCGGCCTTGCCCTCCCGGGCAGTTGGTCCCGGCCCCGCGCGGGCCCGGGCGCGCGGCCCCGTCCCACCCCCCGGACACGGCTCCGCCGGTGCCCGCGCGAGCGGACACCGGCGGAGGGTTCGGCCCCGGGTGCGGCCGTCGGCGTCAGTTCAGCGCCATCTCGTCGGTGAGGTTGGCCTCGGTGCTCGGCAGGCCGAGTTCGGAGGCGCGCTTGTCGGCCATCGCCAGCAGCCGGCGGATCCGGCCGGCCACCGCGTCCTTGGTCAGCGGCGGGTCGGCGAGCGCGCCCAGCTCCTCCAGCGAGGCCTGCTTGTGCTGCATCCGCAGCTGGCCGGCGGCGGCCAGGTGCTCGGGCACCTCGTCGCCGAGGATCTCCAGCGCCCGCTGCACCCGGGCGCCGGCCGCCACCGCGGCCCGGGCCGAGCGGCGCAGGTTGGCGTCGTCGAAGTTGGCCAGCCGGTTGGCGGTGGCCCGCACCTCGCGGCGCATCCGGCGCTCCTCCCAGGCCAGCACCGACTCGTGCGCGCCGAGCCGGGTGAGCAGCGCGCCGATCGCGTCGCCGTCACGGATCACCACCCGGTCGACCCCGCGCACCTCGCGGGCCTTGGCCGGGATGCCGAGCCGGCGGGCCGCGCCGACCAGGGCGAGGGCGGCCTCCGAGCCGGGGCAGGTGATCTCCAGCGAGGACGAGCGGCCGGGCTCGGTGAGCGAGCCGTGCGCCAGGAAGGCCCCGCGCCAGGCCGCCTCGGCGTCACAGGTGGCGCCGGAGACCACGGCCGGGGGCAGACCGCGGATCGGGCGCCCGCGGCCGTCCACGAGGCCGGTCTGGCGCGCGAGCAGCTCGCCGTCCTTGACCACCCGGACCACGTAGCGGCTCCCGCGCCGCAGGCCGCCGGGGGCCATCACGACCAGGTCCGAGGAGTGTCCGAAGATCTCCAGCAGGTCCTTGCGCAGCCGCCGCGCGGCCGCTCCGGTGTCGAGCTCCGCCTCGATCACGATCCGGCCGCTCACGATGTGCAGCCCGCCCGCGAATCGCAGGATCGCCGACACCTCCGCCTTGCGGCAGCAGGCCCGGGTGACCGGGAGCCGGCTGATTTCGTCCTTCACCGCTGGAGTCATCGCCATGGCCCGATCCTTCCATGTGTCCGGAAAATCCGGTCGTACGCCGCCGCCAAGAGCTCCGGGTCGTGTCGCGGCGTGCCGTCGGTGCGGGCGACCCGGCCGAGCACCAGGGCTGCTCCCATCCGCTCGGCGGCCTTTTCCAGTCCGGCCAGGTCCGCCTGGCCGAAGGCGCCGCCGGTGACGGCGCGCTCGTCCACAAGGATCGCATCCACCTCCAGGTCCGGAGCGTGGTCGGCGATGACCTCCAGGTGACGCTGCGGGGTGAAGCCCTCGGTCTCGCCGGGCTGCGGGGCCAGGTTCAGGGTCAGCAGCCGGCGCGCGCGGGTCTCCACCAGCGCCTTCGCCAGCTCGGGCACCAGCAGGTGCGGCAGCACGCTGGTGAACCAGGAGCCGGGGCCGAGCACCACCCAGTCCGCCTCCCGGACGGCGGTGACCGCCTCCGGCACGGCGGGCGGCTCGGCCGGCAGCAGCCGCACGGACTGCACGGTGCCGGGGGTGACCGCGACGCTGGCCTGGCCGCGGACGGCGGCCAGCTCGGCGGGGCGGGCCGGGTCGTGGCCGCGGACCACGGCCTCGATGTCCAGCGGCACCGCCGACATCGGCAGCACCCGGCCCTGCACGTTGAGCAGCCGGCCGACCCAGTCCAGGGCGGCGACCGGGTCGCCGAGCTTCTCCCA
This sequence comes from Kitasatospora sp. NPDC058115, assembly GCF_042884635.1. Lineage (NCBI taxonomy): Bacteria > Bacillati > Actinomycetota > Actinomycetes > Kitasatosporales > Streptomycetaceae > Kitasatospora > Kitasatospora sp. NPDC058115. Next base: position 74,948 of record NZ_JBHVTL010000019.1, on the reverse strand, counting down.
GAGCGCGACGATCAGCAGGTTGCCGACGGCGTGGCCGCCCAGCTCGCCGGTGCCGGTGAAGCGCTGCTGGATCACCTCGGACCAGGTGCGGCCCCAGTCGTCGTCGCCGCAGAGCGCGGCGAGCGCCTTGCGCAGGTCCCCGGGGGGCAGCACCCCGAGCTCCTCGCGCAGCCGGCCGCTGGAGCCGCCGTCGTCGGCGACGGTGACCACGGCGGTGAGGTCGGTGGTGAGCCGGCGCAGCGCGGAGAGCGAGGCGGACAGGCCCTGGCCGCCGCCGAGCGCGGTGATCCTCGGCGCCTGGTTGGTCCGGGCCGTCTGACTGGTCCGGGGGGCCGGGTGGGGACGGGCCGGGCCGGTGCGGGCCGCCCCGGACCGGGGCCGGCCGGTCACGGTGGACCGGGCCGGGGCCCCGTTCCGGTCGGCGGTCTTGTTCTGGAACTGCCGCCCGGGCACGTATCCCGTCACACCTACCTCGCGTTCCTGTTGCCCGCCGCCGGCCTCCGCCGGCGGCCCGGCAGGGCGCGGCGGCTACTCCCGTCCCATGTCACGGTGGACGAGCACCGTTTCCACTCCGTCCGCGATGAGACGCTTCGTCAGGCGCTCGGACATCGCGACGCTGCGGTGCTTGCCACCGGTGCAGCCTACGGCAAGGGTCATGTAACGCTTCCCCTCGCGGCGGTAGCCCTCGGTGACGATGCGCAGCAGCTCGGCGTAGCCGTTGAGGAACTCGTTGGCCCCGGGCTGCTGGAACACGTAGTCGGCGACGTCCGCGTCGGTGCCGGTGCGGGCCCGGAGTTCGGGTACCCAGTGCGGGTTGGGCAGGAAGCGGCAGTCCACCACGAGGTCGGCGTCGACCGGCAGGCCGTACTTGAAGCCGAAGGACATCACGGTGGCGCGCAGCTCGGGCTCGTCGTGGTCGGCGAACTGGGCGTCGAGCTTGGCGCGCAGCTGGTGGACGTTGAGGTTGGAGGTGTCGATCACCAGGTCGGCCTCGCCGCGCAGCTCGCGCAGCAGGTCGCGCTCCTGGGCGATGCCGTCGACGATCCGGCCGTCGGCCTGGAGCGGGTGCGGGCGGCGCACGCTCTCGAAGCGGCGCACCAGCGCCTCGTCGGAGGAGTCCAGGAAGACGACGCGCAGCCGCACGCCGCGCTTCTCCAGCTCGTCCAGCGAGGTCAGCAGGTCGTCGAAGAACTGCCGGCCGCGGACGTCCACGACGGCGCCGATCCGGGCGACGTTGCCCTGGGAGCGGGCGCCGAGGTCGACCATGGTCGGGATGAGGGCCGGCGGCAGGTTGTCCACCACGAACCAGCCCAGGTCCTCCAGGCACTTGGCGGCGGTGGAGCGGCCGGCCCCGGACATGCCGGAGATGATCACCAGCTCCGGGGTGTTCTCGCCGCCGGCCTCGGGCCTGGCGGTGCCCCCGTAATCGGACACGGTCACTTCGGTTCCCCGCTCTCGGTGGTTCTGCTGTGGAGAACGCGCGTCGCGCGGGCATGCTTCCCCGGCCCACTCGGACGAGTGGCTCCGGGGCGCGCCGGCTGACGGGCGGCGTCGGCCGTCATGGCGTCTCCTGGATGGGTGCGGTCTCGGGCTCGGGCGCCGCGGGCGCCGGCTCGTCGGCGCCGTCCTCGATGATCTCGCCCGTGGCGGTGTTCACGGCGGGTGCGGCAGGTGTACGGGACGACAACGCCGCCGCAACGGTCTCCGCCGTCCGCCGGCCGATGCCGGGGACGGCGCAGAGTTCGTCGACGGTGGCCGCCCGGAGCTTCTTCAGCGAGCCGAAGTGCTTGAGCAGCGCCTGACGGCGAGTCTCGCCGAGGCCGGGGACGGAGTCCAGTTCTCCGGCGGTGAGTCGCTTGGAACGCTTGCCGCGCTGGTAGGTGATGGCGAAGCGGTGGGCCTCGTCGCGGACCCGCTGGAGCAGGTAGAGGCCCTCGCTGCTGCGCGGGAGCACGACCGGGTCGTCCTCGCCGGGCAGCCAGACCTCCTCCAGGCGCTTGGCCAGGCCGCACAGGGCGACGTCGTCGATGCCGAGTTCGTCCAGGGCCCGCCGGGCGGCGGCGACCTGGGGCTGCCCGCCGTCGACGACGAGCAGCTGCGGCGGGTAGGCGAAGCGCTTGGGGCGGCCGTCCTCGGTGCGCGGGCCGTCCTCGGGGTGCTGTCCGTCCTCCGGGCCCTCGGGCTGCTCGGGGACGGCCCACTCGCCGGTCTGCTCGCGCTCCTGGAGGTAGCGGCGGAAGCGGCGGCCGACCACCTCGTGCATCGAGCGGACGTCGTCCTGGCCCTCGAAGCCCTTGATCTGGAAGCGGCGGTACTCGCTCTTGCGGGCCAGGCCGTCCTCGAAGACCACCATGGAGGCGACCACGTCCTCGCCCTGGAGGTGGGAGATGTCGAAGCACTCGATGCGCAGCGGGACGCTGTCCAGGTCGAGCGCCTCGGCGATCTCCTGGAGGGCGCGGCTGCGGGTGGTGAGGTCGGAGGCGCGCTTGGTCTTGTGCAGCGCGAGCGCCTGCTGGGCGTTGCGCTGCACGGTGGCCATGAGGTCCTTCTTGTCGCCGCGCTGCGGGACGCGCAGGTCGACCTGGGCGCCGCGCAGGCCGCCCAGCCAGTCGCGGACCGGCTCGACGGGGTCGGGCAGGGCGGGGACGAGCACCTCACGGGGGACGGACTCGGTGCCGCCGCCGTAGAGCTGCTGGAGGGCGTGCTCGACCAGGCCGGCGGTGTCGACGTCCTCGACCTTGTCGGTGACCCAGCCGCGCTGGCCGCGGACCCGGCCGCCGCGGACGTGGAAGATCTGGACGGCGGCCTCCAGTTCGTCCTCGGCGACGGCGAGCAGGTCGGCGTCGGTGGCGTCGGCGAGGACGATGGCGTTCTTCTCCATGGCCCGCTTGAGCGCACCGATGTCGTCGCGCAGCCGGGCGGCCTTCTCGTACTCCAGGTCGGCGGCGGCCTCCTGCATCTCGGTCTCCAGCCGGCGCAGGTAGTTGCCGGTGCGCCCGGCCATGAAGTCGCAGAAGTCCTCGGCCAGGGCGCGGTGCTCCTCGGCCGAGACGCGGCCGACGCAGGGGGCGGCGCACTTGCCGATGTAGCCGAGCAGGCAGGGGCGGCCGACCTGCCGGGCGCGCTTGAAGACGCCGTTGGAGCAGGTGCGGACGGGGAAGACGCGCAGCAGCAGGTCGACGGTCTCGCGGATCGCCCAGGCGTGGCCGTAGGGGCCGAAGTAGCGCACGCCCTTCTTGTGCGCGCCGCGCATCACCTGGACCCTCGGGTACTCCTCGTCGAGAGTGACGGCGAGTTCCGGATAGCTCTTGTCGTCGCGGTACTTGACGTTGAACCGGGGGTCGAACTCCTTGATCCAGGAGTACTCCAGCTGGAGCGCCTCGACCTCGGTGGAGACGACGGTCCACTCCACCGAGGCGGCGGTGGTGACCATGGTGGCGGTGCGCGGGTGCAGCCCGGCGAGGTCCTGGAAGTAGGACGAGAGCCGGGGCCGCAGGCTCTTGGCCTTGCCGACGTAGATGACCCGCCCGTGGGCGTCGCGGAACTTGTAGACACCGGGCGAGAGCGGGATCGCGCCCGGCGCCGGGCGGTAGGTGGACGGGTCAGCCATGGGTCCACCGTACCGACTCGGGCCGGGGGCGCGTGCGGGAGATCAACTGCTTCAGCGCGGGGTCACCTTGAGGTTGCCGCCCTCGACCTCCACCGTGTACTCGGGCAGCGGGGTGGGGGCCGGGCCGTCCAGCACGGCGCCGTCGGTGATGCCGAACAGGCTGCCGTGGCAGGGGCATTGGATCTTCTGGTTCTTGACCTGGTCGACGATGCAGCCGGCGTGGGTGCACTTGGCGCTGAACGCCTTGTACTGGCCCTCGGCGGGCTGGGTGACGACGATCTTCTTCTCGCGGTAGACGGTGCCGCCGCCGACCGGGACGGCCGAGGCGGGGCCGACGTCGACCGGGGACTTGGCGCCGGAGTCGGAGGCGGACGAGGAGCAGCCGGTGACGGCGACGGTGCCCCCGGCGGCGAGGACGGCCGCGGCTCCGCAGAGCAGGGTGCGGCGGGTGGGGGCGGGGCTCTCGTGGGCCTCGGGCATGTGCTTCGCTCCTGGTCGCGCGGTGGCCTGCGGCTGCGGGCCGCCCGGCAGTCTATGCGGCCTGACAACGGCCGCCCCCGGTGCGTCCGGGGGCGGCCGTGGGTGTGTCTCCCGGCTACTTCTTCGCCGCGGCGGCCCGCTTGCGCGGAGCCCGGGCCTTGGCCGGGGCCTTGACCGGGGCGTCGGCGAACTCGCCCGGCAGGATGTCGCGCAGGAACTTGCCGGTGTGGCTCTCCGCGACGGCGGCGATCTCCTCGGGGGTGCCCTCGGCGACCACGCTGCCGCCGCCGGAGCCGCCCTCGGGGCCCATGTCGACGATCCAGTCGGCGGTCTTGATGACATCGAGGTTGTGCTCGATGACGATGACCGTGTTGCCCTTGTCCACCAGGCCGGTGAGGACCTTGATCAGCTTGCTGATGTCCTCGAAGTGCAGACCGGTGGTCGGCTCGTCCAGCACGTAGACGGTCCGGCCGGTGGAGCGCTTCTGCAGCTCGGAGGCGAGCTTGACGCGCTGGGCCTCCCCGCCGGAGAGGGTGGGCGCGGACTGGCCGAGCCGGACGTAGCCGAGGCCGACGTCGTTGAGCGTCCGCAGGTGGCGGGCGATCGCCGGGACGGCCTCGAAGAAGTCGAGCGCCTCCTCGATCGGCATGTCCAGCACCTCGGCGATGGACTTGCCCTTGTAGTGGACCTCCAGCGTCTCCCGGTTGTACCGGGCGCCGTGGCAGACCTCGCACGGCACGTAGACGTCCGGCAGGAAGTTCATCTCGATCTTGATGGTGCCGTCGCCGGAGCAGTTCTCGCAGCGGCCGCCCTTGACGTTGAAGGAGAACCGGCCGGGCAGGTAGCCGCGGACCTTGGCCTCCTGGGTCTCCGCGAAGAGCCGCCGGACGTGGTCGAACACGCCGGTGTAGGTGGCCGGGTTGGAGCGCGGGGTGCGGCCGATCGGCGACTGGTCGACGTGCACCACCTTGTCCACCAGGTCGGTGCCGGTGATCCGGGTATGCCGGCCGGGCACCGTGCGGGCGCCGTTCAGCTCCCGGGCGAGGTGGGTGTAGAGGATGTCGTTGACCAGGGTGGACTTGCCCGAGCCGGAGACACCGGTGATCGCGGTGAAGGTGCCGAGCGGGAAGCCGACCGTGACGTCCTTGAGGTTGTGCTCGCGGGCGCCGTGCACGGTGAGCTGGCGCTTCTTGTCCCGCGCGCGCCGGGTGTCCGGGATCGGGATGAAGCGCTTGCCGGCGAGGTACTGGCCGGTGAGCGACTCCTTGTTGGCGAGCAGCTGCTTCAGCGAGCCGGAGTGCACCACCTTGCCGCCGTGCTCACCGGCGCCGGGGCCGATGTCGACCACCCAGTCGGCCATCTTGATGGTGTCCTCGTCGTGCTCGACGACGATCAGCGTGTTGCCGATGTCGCGCAGCCGCACGAGGGTCTCGATCAGCCGGTGGTTGTCGCGCTGGTGCAGGCCGATGGACGGCTCGTCCAGCACGTAGAGCACGCCGACCAGGCCGGAGCCGATCTGGGTGGCGAGCCGGATGCGCTGGGCCTCGCCGCCGGAGAGCGTGCCGGCCGCGCGGTCCAGCGACAGGTAGTCCAGGCCGACGTCGACCAGGAAGCGCAGCCGCTCGTTGACCTCCTTGAGGACGCGCTCGGCGATCTGCTTGTCCCGGGCGTTGAGCTTCATCGCGCCGAGGAAGTCCGAGCAGTCGCTGATCGACATCGAGGAGACGTCGGCGATCGAGCGGCCCTCGACGGTGACCGCGAGCACCACCGGCTTGAGCCGGGTGCCGCGGCAGGTCGGGCAGGGCACCTCGCGCATGTAGCCCTCGAAGCGCTCGCGGCTGGAGTCGCTCTCGGCCTCCTGGTGGCGGCGCTGGATGAACGGCACCGCGCCCTCGAAGCCGGTGCTGTAGGAGCGGTCGCGCCCGTACCGGTTGCGGTAGCGGACCTGCACCTGGTGCTTGTGCCCGTACAGCAGCGCCTTCTTGGCGCGGGCCGGCAGCCCGGCCCAGGGGATGTCGGTGCGGAAGCCCAGCTCGCCGGCGAGGGCGTCGATCAGCCGCTGGAAGTACTCCTTGGTGTGGCCGCCGGACCACGGGTGGATGGCGCCCTCGTCCAGCGAGCGCTCCTCGTCGGGCACCACCAGCTCCGGGTCCACCTCCATCCGGTTGCCGAGGCCGGAGCAGTCCGGGCAGGCGCCGAACGGCGAGTTGAAGGAGAACGAGCGCGGCTCCAGCTCCTCGAACGACACGTCGTCGTAGGGGCAGTAGAGGTGCTCGGAGTACATCCGCTCGCGCTCGGGGTCGTCCTCGGGGAGGTCGACGAAGTCGAGCACGACCATGCCGCCGCTCAGCCGCAGGGCGGTCTCCACCGAGTCGGTGAGCCGGCGCTTGGCGCTCTCCTTGACGGTGAGGCGGTCGATCACCACCTCGACGGTGTGCTTCTCCTGCTTCTTCAGCTTGGGCGGCTCGGCGAGCTGGACCGTCTCGCCGTCCACCCGGGCCCGGGCGTAGCCCTTGGACTGGAGGTCGGCGAAGAGGTCGACGAACTCGCCCTTGCGCTCGCGGACCACCGGGCTGAGGACCTGGAAACGGGTGCCCTCGGCGAGTTCGAGCACCTTGTCGACGATGGCCTGCGGGGACTGCTTGGCGATCGGGCGGCCGCAGTGCGGACAGTGCGGCTTGCCGATCCGGGCGAACAGCAGACGGAGGTAGTCGTAGACCTCGGTGATGGTGCCGACGGTCGACCGCGGGTTGCGGTTGGTGGACTTCTGGTCGATCGAGACGGCCGGGGAGAGGCCCTCGATGAAGTCCACGTCGGGCTTGTCCATCTGGCCGAGGAACTGGCGGGCGTAGGACGACAGCGACTCGACGTAGCGGCGCTGGCCCTCGGCGAAGATCGTGTCGAAGGCGAGCGAGGACTTGCCGGAGCCGGAGAGGCCCGTGAAGACGATGAGGGAGTCGCGGGGCAGGTCGAGCGAGACGTTCTTGAGATTGTGCTCGCGAGCACCGCGGACGATGAGGCGGTCGGCCACTGCTTCTGGCGCCTTTCTCCGGGGCGAGAGGGCTGAAACGAAAGGTGTACTTCTTCCAGGATGCGGCAGCCAGCCTACTAGCTCACGCGTTCGATTAACGACCATGTCCAGCCGGGTCCACCCGAACGAGTGAGGACAGCTCGCGAAGCCTTGACGCGCGGTCCGCGAAAGCCCCTGCTCAGCACCGGGGAACGACGGTAGCGTCACCCGCAGCGCCACACCCTCAACGAGCGGGGCCCCGCGCGGGCAACGCGCCGCCATCCACGGAAGGCCGATCCGATGACCGACCCGCAGTCCGCCGCCGCCGCCTCCCCCGCCGCCGCGTCCGCCTCCGGCGCCGCCGCCGCCCGCGCCGCGCGTTACCTCGCGCTGGTCGAGGGGAGCACCCGGCACCTGCTGCACACCGTCGGCGAGCTCAAGCCCGACGCCGTCGCCGAGCCCTCCGCGCTGCCCGGCTGGACCCGCGGCCACGTCCTGGCCCACCTCGCCCGCAACGCCGACTCCCTGGTCAACCTGCTGGACGGCGCCCGCACCGGCACCGACATCCCGCAGTACCCGAGCGAGGAGGCCCGCGACCGGGGCATCGAGGAGGGCGCGCCCCGCCCGGCGGAGGCCCAGCTCGCCGACCTGCGCGCCACCGGCGGGCGCTTCGCCCGGGCCGCCGCGCTGCTGCCCGACGGGGCCTGGGCCACCGAGGTCCGCCACCGCAGCGGCCACCTCTTCCCGGCCTTCGACATCCCCTGGAAGCGGCTCATGGAGGTCGAGTACCACCACGTCGACCTGGACGCCGGCTACACCCCCGCGCACTGGCCGGCCGAGTTCGCCTCCGCCGAGTTCCGCCGCCTGTCCGGCAAACTGGCCGGCGCCGCCCTGCCCGCCGTCGAGCTGTTCGCCGAGGACACCGCCGAGCGCGCGGTGATCGGCACCGGCACCCCCGCGCTGACCGTCGAGGGCCCGGTCCGCGCCCTGCTCGCCTGGCTCTCCGGCCGCGCCGACGGCGACGGCCTGCGCCGCACCCCCGACACCGCCCTGCCCGCCCTGCCCCCACTGGGCTGAGCGGCCGCCAGGCGCGAAGATGACCTCGACCCTGTAGACCCGACAAGGAGCGGACGGATGACGTACCACGGAGCGGTCAAGGTCGGCGGACCGCCGGACGTGCGCGAGCTGGCGCATCTGATCATCACCAAGGTGGCGGTCGGCCCGTACGACAACAACGCCTACCTGCTGCGCTGCCGCGACACCGACGAGCAACTGCTGATCGACGCGGCCGCGGACGCGCCGGTGCTGCTGGAGACGGTCGGCGAGAACCTGGCCACCGTGGTCACCACGCACCGGCACCGCGACCACTGGAGCGCGCTGGCCGAGGTGGTCGCCGCCACCGGCGCGCGCACCGCGGCCGGCGAGCACGACGCCGAGGGCATCGAGGTGCCCACCGCGCTGCCGCTCGCGGACGGCGACACCCTCGCGGTGGGCCGCTGCGCGCTGACCGTCCGGCACCTGGTCGGCCACACGCCCGGGGCGATCGTGCTGGTCTACGACGACCCGCAGGGCCACCCGCACGTCTTCACCGGGGACTGCCTCTTCCCCGGCGGGGTCGGCAACACCTGGGGCGACAAGGAGGCCTTCGCGAGCCTCTTCCGGGACGTCAACGAGAAGATCTTCGACGCCCTACCGGACGAGGCCTGGGTCTACCCCGGCCACGGCAACGACACCACCCTCGGCGCCGAGCGCCCGCACCTGCCCGAGTGGCGCGAGCGCGGCTGGTGACTTCCGCTCCCCGCCCCTGAGCTTGTTGCTCAGGGGCGGGGATTCCTACCACGGTCATCCGACCGTCTCGGTGGGTTCCTGCTTCAATGCGCTGCGCCGGGAAGGCCCCGGTCTTACCTGCGCTCCACAGGCTGTCACCGCCAGTCCGGCGGCCTTGGCGACGTTGACCGCCGCGTTCACGTCCCGGTCGAGGACGGTCCCGCACGCCCTGCACATCCATTCGCGGACGTGCAGGGGTTTGGCGCCGTCCTTGACACCACAATGCGAGCAGACCTGCGAGGTCGGCTCGAAGCGGCCGATACGCAGAAAGGCGCGCCCGTACCGGGTGGCCTTGTATTCCAACATGGCGACGAACGCCGACCAGCCGGCATCGTGAATCGACTTGGCCATCCGGGTACGGGCCAACCCCTTGACCGCCAGGTCTTCCATGGCGATCGCTTGGTTCTCGCGGACCAGCCGAGTGGAGAGCTGGTGGTGGAACTCGCGCCGCTGGTCGGCCACCCGCGCGTGCGCGCGGGCCACCTTGGCACGGGCCTTCTCCCGGTTCTTGCTGCCCTTGGCCTTGCGGGACAGGGCTTGCTGTGCACGCTTGAGCTTCTTCTCGGCCCGGCGCAGCGCCTTCGGGCTGTCGATCTTCGTGCCATTGGAGAGGACGACAAAGTGGGTCAGGCCCAGGTCGATGCCGACCTGGCCTCTGGTTGCAGGCATCCGGGAAAGGTCGCGCACGGGGTCGGTCTCGATGACGAAACTGGCGAAGTACCGCCCTGAAGAATCCTTGACCACTGTGACCGTGGACGGCACTGACGGCAGGGTGCGAGACCACTTGACCCGCACGTCGCCAATCTTCGGCAACGACAGGTCACCACCGGACGTGATCCTCCACCGGGCGTTGGAGGTGAATCGCACGGCCTGCCGGTTGTCCTTGCGGGACTTGAAACGGGGAGCGCCCATGCGCGGGCGACGGCCCTTCAATCCGTCGAAGAAGTTCCGGTAGGCGGCGTCCAGATCCCGCAATGACTGTTGCAGCACCACAGCCGAGACCTCCCCGAGCCAGGCCCGTTCGGTGGTCTTCTTCGCCTCGGTGATCCAGCCCGGCGATCCGGTGATGCACACCAGCTACACCTACCTGGCCGACGGCGAGCCCGCCCAGCTCGCCGAGAGCTGGGAGCCCATGGCGATCACCGGCGGCAGCCTGATCGTCCTGCCGGAGGCCGGCCCGCACGCCGGTATCGGGGTCGCCGATCGCATGGCGCTCATCGGCATCGAAGTCGGCACTCCGGTCGAGCGGGTCACCGCCCGCCAGGCGACGCGGTCCGAGGCCCAGAACCTCGGCGTCGCGCCAGCCGTGCCCGTCCTGGCGATCGAGCGCACCTACTACGACCAGGCCACCGGCCGGCCGGTCGAGACCGCCGACATCGTGCTGCTCGGCTCACGCTGGATCGCCGAGTACGGTCAGCGCCCGTAACCCACTGGGCATCGGCGCCGGACGCGAAAGGGCGGGCCCGCGACCGCTGCTCGGTCGCGGGCCCGCCCGGTACGGGGGGAGGCCTCCCGTCAGGCGTCCAGCTTCTGCGGCTCGTCGCGCTCGTCCGGCTCGGCCAGGGCGGCCCGCTTGGAGGCCATCAGGCTGGTCACGGTGGTGACCCCGAGGACGACCACGATGAAGCCCAGGGAGAAGGGGATGCCGATCTCCGGCACGTGCACGCCCTGCTCGTGCAGCGCGTGCAGCACCAGCTTCACGCCGATGAAGCCGAGGATCACCGACAGGCCGTACGAGAGGTGGACCAGCTTCTTCAGCAGGCCGCCGATCAGGAAGTACAGCTGGCGCAGGCCCATCAGGGCGAAGGCGTTGGCGGTGAAGACGATGTACGGGTCCTGGGTCAGGCCGAAGATCGCCGGGATCGAGTCCAGCGCGAACAGGACGTCGGTGGTGCCGATCGCCAGCATGACGATCAGCATCGGCGTCATCAGCCGGCGGCCGTTCTCCCGGATGAAGAGCTTGGTGCCGTGGTACTTGTCGGTCGACGGGAAGCGCTTCTCGATCGACTTGAGGAGGCGGTTCTCCTCGAACTCCTCGTCCTCCTCGTCGGCCCGCGCCTCCTTGATCAGCTTCCACGCCGTCCAGATCAGGAAGCCGCCGAAGATGAAGAAGACCCAGGAGAACTGGGCGACCAGCGCGGCGCCGCCGGCGATGAAGACCGCGCGCAGCACCAGGGCGATGATCACACCGAACATCAGCACGCGCTGCTGGTAGATCCTGGGCACCGCGAACTTGCCCATGATCAGGATGAAGACGAAGAGGTTGTCGACGCTGAGCGACTTCTCGGTGATGTAGCCGGCGAAGAACTCACCGGCGGGCGTCGCGCCGGAGTGCCACCAGAGGAAACCGCCGAAGATCGCCGCCAGCACGATCCAGACGGTCGTCCAGATGCCGGCTTCCTTGATCGACACCTCGTGCGGCTTGCGGCCGCCGATGAAGAAATCGGCGGTGATCAGGGCCAGCAGCACCACAATGGTGCCGACCCAGAGGCTTACGGAAACGTCCACTACTGCTCCTCCGGCAGGTAGGCGAGACAGTCATCGTCACTGCCGGAGGTCTCTTCCGCCCGTCGGGCGCGCGACGGCGCACCCGCGGACCAGCGCCCCGGGGCACCGCGACGGGCGCCCGTGATGACGGGGACGGCTGCGTGGGAATACTCCCCTCCGCTGCAAGAAGGGTAACAGCATCCCCAAAGAAAGGTAAAGAAGGTAAAGACCCGTCAGGTCCCCGCCGGTCAGAGGTAGGGCTCGATGGCCGGCAGCAGGTCCTGGAACGTCCGCCCCTTGGCCGGGGCGCCGATCGCCTGCATCTCCCAGCCGCCGTTGCCGTCGCGGAACACCTTCGCCATGATCTGGCCGGTGTGCGGGCCGCCGCCGGTCAGCTCGTAGCGGGCCAGTTCCAGCCCGGTCGACTCGTCCACCAGCCGGCAGTGCGCGTTCTGCACCTCCGCGAAGGTCTGCCCGGTGTAGGAGCTGACCGTGAACACCACCTGGGTGATCTGCGGCGGCACGTGCGCCAGGTCCACCAGGATCGACTCGTCGTCCTCCCCCGCCCCCGCGCCGCCGACCAGGTTGTCCCCGGTGTGCCGGACGGAGCCGTCGGCGCTCTCCAGGTGCTGGAAGAACACCACGTCGGAGGGGGTCCGCTCGGCGTACAGCAGCGCCGAGGCGTCCAGGTCGATCTGCCTGGTCCGGCTGCCGAACAGGCCCCGCCGGGGCGCCGCCTTCCAGCCCAGGCCCATCCGGACCACGGTGAGCGTCTCCCCCGGCCCCTTCTGCAGACTGACCCGCTGGCCCTTGGCAAGGTTCACCGACACGGCGCATGTCCTCTCTGCCCGGCCGCGCGGGAACGCCGCGCCGGCTCCACGGTGGAACACCCCGTTGCCGTCCCCCGGCTGAGGCCCCCTCTTCCGGCCACCCTGTCCCCGGGCGGCCACCGCAGGCCAGCCTAGGGCCTGCGGTCGAACGCGCTGCCCGCCCTGTACCCGTTTGTGGCAGGGCTGAGACACCGCCGGGCTTGACCGGGGACGGAACCGGCCACGCCCGGCGGAGGGTCGCCGGGGGGAGGTCAGGCGATACCGGCCTCGCGCATCTGCCGCAGTTCCTTCTTCAGCTCCTTGACCTCGTCGCGCAGCCGGGCCGCCACCTCGAACTGGAGGTCCACCGCGGCGGCGTGCATCCGGTCCGTCATCGACTGGATCAGCTCGGCCAGCTCGGCCGCCGGCAGCGACTTCGCCGGCTTGCGCTCGGCGCCCAGCGCCGGCACCGGGGCCTTGCCGCCCTTCGCGCCGCCCGCGCCCCGGTAGCCGGTGGACAGCAGCTCGCCGGTGTCCACGTCCTCGCGGGCCAGGGTGTCCAGGATGTCGCCGATCTTCTTGCGCAGCGGCTGCGGGTCGATCCCGTGCTCCTTGTTGTACGCCTGCTGCACGGCCCGGCGGCGGTTGGTCTCCTCGATGGCCTTCTCCATCGCCGGGGTGATCCGGTCCGCGTACATGTGGACCTGGCCGGAGACGTTGCGGGCGGCACGGCCGATGGTCTGGATCAGCGAGGTGCCGGAGCGCAGGAAGCCCTCCTTGTCCGCGTCCAGGATCGCCACCAGGGAGACCTCCGGGAGGTCCAGGCCCTCACGGAGCAGGTTGATGCCGACCAGCACGTCGTACTCGCCGGCCCGCAGCTCGCGCAGCAGCTCCACCCGGCGCAGCGTGTCAATGTCGCTGTGCAGGTACCGCACCCGGATGTCCAGGCCGAGCATGTAGTCGGTGAGGTCCTCGGCCATCTTCTTGGTGAGCGTGGTGACCAGGACGCGCTCGTCCTTCTCCACCCGCTTGCGGACCTCGTGCACCAGGTCGTCGATCTGGCCCTCGGTCGGCTTGACGATCACCTCGGGGTCGATCAGGCCGGTCGGACGGATGATCTGCTCGACCTGGCCGTCGCCCCGGGAGAGCTCGTACGGGCCCGGGGTCGCCGACAGGTAGACGGTCTGGCCGATCCGCTCCAGGAACTCCTCCCACTTCAGCGGGCGGTTGTCCATCGCCGACGGCAGCCGGAAGCCGTGCTCGACCAGGGTGCGCTTGCGCGAGGCGTCGCCCTCGTACATCGCGCCGATCTGCGGGACGGTGACGTGCGACTCGTCGATGACCAGGAGGAAGTCGTCGGGGAAGTAGTCCAGCAGGGTGTTCGGCGGGGAGCCGGGCTCGCGGCCGTCGAAGTGCATCGAGTAGTTCTCCACGCCGGAGCAGGTGCCGATCTGGCGGAGCATCTCGATGTCGTAGGTGGTGCGCATCCGCAGCCGCTGGGCCTCCAGCAGCTTGCCCTGCTTCTCCAGCCGGGCGAGGGTCTCCTCCAGCTCCTTCTCGATGTCGTTGACCGCGCGCTCCATCCGCTCCGGGCCCGCCACGTAGTGCGAGGCCGGGAAGACGTGGACCGACTCGTCCTGGCTGATGATCTCGCCGGTGAGCGGGTGCAGCGTGTACAGCGCCTCGATCTCGTCGCCGAACATCTCGATCCGGACGGCCAGCTCCTCGTAGACCGGGAAGATCTCGATGGTGTCGCCGCGCACCCGGAAGGTGCCGCGGGTGAAGGCGAGGTCGTTGCGGGTGTACTGGATGTCGACGAAGCGCCGCAGCAGGACGTCCCGGTCGATCTCCTCGCCGACCTTCAGCCGCACCATCCGGTCCACGTACTCCTGCGGCGTGCCGAGGCCGTAGATGCAGGAGACGGACGCGACCACGATCACGTCCCGGCGGGTGAGCAGCGAGTTGGTCGCCGAGTGGCGCAGCCGCTCGACCTCCTCGTTGATCGAGGAGTCCTTCTCGATGTAGGTGTCCGTCTGCGGGACGTACGCCTCGGGCTGGTAGTAGTCGTAGTACGAGACGAAGTACTCGACCGCGTTGTTCGGCAGCAGCTCGCGGAACTCGTTGGCCAGCTGCGCGGCCAGCGTCTTGTTCGGCGCCATCACCAGGGTGGGCCGCTGCAGCTTCTCGATCATCCAGGCCGTGGTGGCCGACTTGCCGGTACCGGTGGCACCGAGCAGGACGACGTCCTTCTCCCCGCCCCGGATCCGCCGCTCCAGCTCCGCGATCGCCGCCGGCTGGTCACCGTTGGGCTGGTAGGGACTGACGACCTCGAAGGGCGCCACTGACCGCTCAATACTCGTGATGGGTCGCACGCCTCCACCGTACGACCCACCACCGACAACCGGGACCGGAACCGGGCACCCCCGGCTCAGGCCGCGTGGGCCTCGAAGCTGATGGCGGGCTCGCCGGCCGGGTCGATCCGGACCGCCGAGTCGAACGCGGCGGCCAGCCGCTCGATCAGCGGCAGGGTGGGATCGACCCCGCTCTCCTCGATGCTCTCGACGGTCTCCTCGTCCAGCCCCGCCCGCCCGGCCAGCTCGGCCGGCGTCCATCCGAGCGCCGAACGACGGGCGTACACGGCCTCGGCCAGCGCCATCCGCCGCCCGGCCGCGCGGTACTCCTCGGTCTCCCGGTGCTCCGGCGGCACGACCCAGCGGGTGTGGTAGCCGCTGCTCATCGCTCCTCCTCGTCCCTGTCGTAGACCTGGTGGCCGTCGGCGGCCCCGTGCCCGGCCTCGCAGACCTTCTGAGCCCGGTGCGCCCGACCCACCTCGTCGGTCTCGCGGCTCCTAGTCTTGCGGAAGACCGTCAGCAGCACAGCCCGCCGTCCGGGGGCGAGCCAGTACGTGACCCGCATCGGCCCGATGCGCAGCTCCCGCAGCGGGCCGCCGAGGTGGCTCGCCAGCGGGAACCGCAGCAGTTCGCCGTCCTCGGCCAGCCGGTCGGCGGCGCGTTCGGCCGCCCGGTACTCGGCGGTCGAGCAGGTGCGCAGCCACGCGCGCACCTCGGGCTCGATCTCGATCGTCCAGGCGGCCTGGTCCCCGGTCATGTTCTCCCCTCTCCGCTCCCCCTCCCCACGGAGAGCAACGCCCGACCGGGGCGCGGGTCACGCCCTCAGTTCCTGGCGCTGTCCCGGGCGAGGGCGACGAGGCGGGAGATGGCGCGGAGGTACTTCTTGCGGTAGCCGCCGCGGAGCATCTCCTCGGGGAACACCTGGTCGAAGGGGAGGCCGGAGGCGGTGACGGGGAGTTCGCGGTCGTACATGCGGTCGGCGAGGACGACCAGGCGCAGGGCGGTGGACTGGTCGTCGACCCGGTGCACGCCGCGCAGGCAGACGGCGGTGACGTCGTCCAGCAGGGCGCCGTAGCGGCTGGGGTGGACGGCGGAGAGGTGGGCGAGCAGGGCGTCGAAGTCGTCGAGGGAGGCGCCCGGGGTGCGGGCGGCGACGGCCTCGACCTCGGCGGCCGGGTAGGGCGGCGGGGCGTCCGGCAGGCCGCGGTGGCGGTAGTCCTGGCCGTCGATCCGCATCGGGCGGAAGTGCGCGGACAGGCCCTGGATCTCGCGGAGGAAGTCGGCGGCGGCGAAGCGGCCCTCGCCGAGCTTCTCGGGCAGGGTGTTGGAGGTGGCGCAGAGCTTGACGCCGTTCTCCACCAGGCGGCCGAGCAGGGTGGAGACCAGGACGGTGTCGCCCGGGTCGTCGAGCTCGAACTCGTCGATGCAGAGCAGCGTGTGCCCGGACAGGGTCTGCACGGCCTGCTGGAAGCCGAGCGCGCCGACCAGGTTGGTCAGCTCGACGAAGGTGCCGAAGGCCTTGGGGCCGGGGGCGGCGTGCCAGAGCGAGGCGAGCAGGTGGGTCTTGCCGACGCCGTAGCCGCCGTCCAGGTAGATGCCGGCCGGGCCGGCCGGGGCCGGGGCGCTGCGGCGGAACCAGCTGCGCTTGGGCGCCGAACCGTTTCCGCTGTTGAGCGTGCCGGCGAACTGCTCCAGGACCTGCACGGCCTCGTACTGGCTGGGCTGGGACTGGTCCGGGATGTACGTCCCGAAGCTCACGTCGGAGAAGCGCGGCGGCGGCACCATCTCGGCGACCAGGCGCTCGGCGGGGACGACGGGACGCCGGGAGGTGAGGGCTATCGGCGCGGTCGCGGTGGCGGGGCGGGAAGCTGCGGGCACGGTGATAAAGGGTACGCCTGCCCGGACGGGCCCCGGGACCTGCACCCGGTGGAACACTGGGGGCATGCAACAGCTGATCAGCCCGGTGGCGGAGACCTTCGACGATCCGAGTTCGCTGGCGGCGCTCGCCGCCGTCTACGCCTACCCCGGACAGGTGGACCGGGGACGGCCCTGGCTGCGGGCCAACATGGTGGCGGGGCTGGACGGCGGGGCCCGGCTGGACGGGCTCTCCGAGGGCCTCTCCGGCGACGCCGACAAGCGGATCTTCGGTGTGCTGCGGGCGCTGTCGGACGTGGTGCTGGTGGGCGCCGAGACGGTGCGGGCCGAGGGCTACCGGCCGGCCCGGGCGCGGGCCGACTTCGCCGGGGCGCGCCGGGCGGCCGGGCAGGCTCCGGCGCCCGCGATCGCGGTGGTCAGCCGCTCGCTCGGGCTGGACCTCTCGGCGCCGCTGTTCACCGAGCCGCTGGTGCGCACGGTGGTGATCACCACCGAGGACGCGCCGGTGCGCAGCCTGGCGGCGGTCACCGAGGTGGCCGACGTGATCGCGGTGGGCCGGGGCACGGTGGACCTGCGGGCGGCGGTCGCGGCGCTGGCCGACCGGGGCTGGACCCGGCTGCTGACCGAGGGCGGGCCCCGGCTGCTGGGGCAGCTGGCCGCCGAGGACCTGCTGGACGAACTGTGCCTGTCGCTGGCGCCGCTGCTCACGGGCGGCGACGCGCCGCGCATCCTGCACGACGCGCGGATGCCGGACGTGCAGCGGATGCGGCTGGTCTCATTGATCGAGGAGAAAGGATTCCTCTTCACCCGCTACCTGCGTCCGACCGCCCCCTGACCTGCGGAACGTGATCCCGCTCCCACTCCGGGCGTCCCCCCGCGTGGCCCGTGTGCCGGGTGGGGAGCGTGCGGAAAGCTTCCGCCGGGCAGTATGGGAAGCGAAGCCGGAGCCCGGGGGCCGGCGACTGGAAGGGACTCACGTGTTCAAGACGGTACTGATGATCGAGAAGGCGCTCTCCGACGCGGACGTGGAGCTCGTCACCACGCTCCACAGTGAGGAGAAGGTGTCCTTCGTCGTCCTGATGCAGCCGCGCGGCAAGCAGGACGAGCTGCTGCGGGCGCTGGACGACGTCGCCCTCGGCCACCTGGACAAGGTGGTGCGCGAGCACGACGAGTCCGAGAGCGGGCCGACGCTCGCCACCGAGTCGCTGGAGCACAGCCTGCGCCACCTGCGGCAGGCCGGGGCCGAGGCGGTCGGCGAGCTGGTCGAGGAGAAGCCGCTGGACCGGCTGCGCGCCGTGGTCGAGGAGCACCAGGCCGACGAGGTGGTGGTGCTCACCTCCCCGCACTTCGTGGAGGAGTTCTTCCACCGCGACTGGGCCTCCCAGGCCCGCCACAAGGTGGGTGTCCCGGTGCTGCGGCTGTTCGCCAGCGACTCCTGAGGAGGGCCCGACGTGGTGCAGAATCGTCCTTGCGGTCCGGCCGCGAGGACGATGCGCACGTCGTCCGCCCTCCCCTGATCCCCGCCCGTACGGAGCCCCGCCTTGAACGACGCCGCGCACGACCTGCACGCCCCGCACTTCATCGGCATCGGCGGCGCCGGGATGTCCGGTCTGGCGAAGATCCTCGCGGTGCGCGGGGCCAGCGTCTCCGGCAGTGACGCCAAGGAGTCCGAGACCGTCCGCGCGCTGCGCGCCCTCGGGGCCAGCGTGCACATCGGGCACGCCGCCGAGCACGTGCCGGACGGCGCGAGCAGCATCGTCGTCTCCAGCGCCATCCGCGCCGACAACCCGGAGCTGGCCGCCGCCCGCGAGCGCGGCATCCCGGTGGTGCACCGCTCCGACGCGCTCGCCGCGCTGATGGGCAGGCGCCGGGCGCTGGCCGTGGCCGGCACCCACGGCAAGACCACCACCACCAGCATGCTCGCGGTCGCCCTCGGCGAGCTGGGCCTGGAGCCGTCCTACGCGATCGGCGGCGACCTCGACGCGCCGGGCTCCAACGCCCACCACGGCGCCGGCGAGATCTTCGTCGCCGAGGCCGACGAGAGCGACCGCAGCTTCCACAAGTACGCGCCCGAGGTGGCGATCGTGCTCAACGTGGAGCTGGACCACCACGCCAACTACGCCTCGATCGACGAGATCCACGAGTCCTTCGAGACCTTCGTCGGCCGGATCGTGCCCGGCGGCACCCTGGTCGTCTCCGCCGACCACGACGGCGCCCGCGAGCTGACCGCCCGGGTGGCTGGCCGCGACGGACTGAACGTGGTCACCGTCGGCGCCGCCGAGGACGCCGACCTGCGCGTCCTGTCGGTCGTCCCGCGCGGCATGACCAGCGAGGTCACCGTGCTGCTGGACGGCGAGGAGCTGACCTTCACCGTCTCGGTGCCCGGCCGGCACTACGCCCACAACGCGGTCGCCGCGCTGGCCGCCGGCGTGGCGCTGGGCGTCCCCGCCGCCGACCTGGCCAAGGCGCTCGGCGCCTACACCGGGGTGCGCCGCCGGCTCCAGCTCAAGGGCGAGGCGGGCGGCGTCCAGGTGATCGACTCCTACGCCCACCACCCGACCGAGATGACCGCCGACCTGGAGGCGATCCGGGAGGCCACCGGGGGGCGGGTCCTGGTCGTCTTCCAGCCGCACCTGTTCAGCCGCACCCAGCAGCTCGCCGAGGAGATGGGCGCCGCGCTGGCGCTGGCCGACGCCTCCGTGGTGCTCGACATCTACCCGGCCCGCGAGGACCCGATCCCCGGGGTGACCAGCGAGCTGATCATCGACGCGGCCCGCCGCGCCGGTGCCGAGGTCACCGCCGAGCACGACTTCGCCGCCGCCCCCGCGGTGCTGGCCGGCCTGGCCCGTCCGGGCGACCTGCTGCTCACCATGGGCGCCGGTGACGTCACCAACCTGGGCCCGGAAATCCTCGGGCACCTCGCGAACGTTGCCACCAACGTCTGAGTCCCCCGACCGGGAGCCGTCATGAGCTACGAGATCGAGAAGACCGACGCCGAGTGGCGCGCCCAGCTCACCCCGGAGGAGTACCACGTCCTCCGGGAGGCCGGGACCGAGCGCCCGTTCGTCGGCGAGTACACCGACACCAAGACCGTCGGCGTCTACGCCTGCCGGGCCTGCGGCACCGAACTGTTCAGCTCGGAGACCAAGTTCGACAGCCACTGCGGCTGGCCGTCCTACTACGCGCCGCTGGCCGGGGACCGCGTCCAGTACATCGAGGACACCTCGCTCGGCATGCGCCGGGTCGAGGTCCGCTGCGCCCGCTGCGGAGGCCACCTGGGCCACGTCTTCGAGGGCGAGGGCTACGGCACGCCGACCGACCAGCGCTACTGCATCAACTCGATCTCGCTCACGCTGAGGCCGGCGGAGTGACGAGGAGCGCGTGAGCGGCCCGGGCACCCGAGCAGGGGTGCCCGGGCCTTCGGCTATCCGGGGACCGGGGTGAAGCGGACCGGGAGGCGGACCAGGGCGCGGTGGAAGGGGCCGGGGCGCCAGTGCAGGGCGTCGGCGGGCTCGGCGAGGTCGAGGTCGCCGATCCGGCTGGTCAGCTGCTCGATCGCGGTGATCGCGATCAGCAGGGCCGGGTCCCGGGCCGGGCAGGCGTGCGGGCCGGCCGCCCAGGCCAGGTGGGCGGACTCGCCGCTGCGCACGCCGGCGGTGTCCGCGCCGTCGGCGGGCGGGGCGGCCTGGGAGTTGGCGGCCGCGTAGGAGACCAGGACCAGCGAGCCCGCCGGGATCGCGCGGCCGTGGAAGGTGACGTCGACCCGCGGGTAGTGGGCGGAGAGGTTGGCGAGCGGCGGCTCGTGCCAGAGCACCTCGTCGATCGCCTGATGCGCCGTCATCGCCCCGCCGAACAGCGAGCCGGCGTAGCGGGCGTCGGTGAGCAGGCGCAGCAGGGCGTTGCCGATGAGGTTGGTGGTCGGCTCGTTGCCGGCGATCATGGTCAGGGTGATCTGCCGGACCACCTCGTCGTTGTCCAGCCCCGCCGGGTGGGTGAGGAACCACGAGGTCAGGTCGTGCCGGGGGCGCTCGCGGCGCTCGGCGACCATGGCGGTGACCACCTCGACGAGGTCCGTGTACGCGGCCACTGCCTGCCGGGTGGACTCGATCGAGCCGACGATGCCGGCCACCAGGCGTTCCCGGTGCTCCTCGGGCACGCCGAAGCCGGTGGTGAGGACGTGGACGGGCAGCCGGCGGGCGTAGTCGGCGATGAGGTCGGCGGAGCCGCTCCGCGCGAAGGCGTCGATCAGCCGGTGGGCGACCTCGGCGACCCGGCGCTGCAGCTGGTGCGGCTCCAGCAGCGCCAGGCCGTCGGTGATCACCTGCCGGTAGCGGGCGTGCGTGGCGCCGTCGCTGAACAGGGCGGTCGGCCGGTAGCCGAGCACCGGCAGCAGCGGGGAGTCCGCCGGGACGGTCCGCTGCCAGGCGCGGGAGTCCTTGGAGAAGGTGTCGGTGTCGCGCAGCAGGTCGAGGGCGGCCTGGTAGTCGGTGACCAGCAGGGCCGCGACGCCGGGGGCGATCTCCACCTCGGCGACCGGGCCCTGGCGGCGCAGCCGCTCGTAGACGGCCTGCGGGTCGGCGGCGAAGGCGGGCCCGTGCAGGGCGGCCGGGGGGTGCGCGGTCGGGGGGTGTGCGGTCGAGGGGTGTGCGGGGGTGGTGGTCATGGCAGCTCCGGGGCGGAGGCGGGGAGGCCGTGCAGGACGTGCTCGGTGAGCGCGATCAGGGCGTCCAGGCTGGAGCCGCGCTCCCGGGCGTCGCAGAGCACCAGCGGGGTGCTCGGGTGCAGGTCGAGGTGGCTGCGCAGGACGGCGGCCGGGTGGACCGGCGAGTCGGGGAAGCGGTTGACCGCGACCGCGTAGGGCAGTCCCTGTTCCTCGACCATGTCCATGATCTCGAAGGAGTCGGCGAGCCGGCGGGTGTCCGCCAGTACGAGGGCGCCGATGGCGCCGCGCGCGATGTCCTGCCAGAGCGGGAAGAACCGCCGCTGGCCGGGGGTGCCGAACATGTAGAGCACCACCTCGCCGGGCAGGGTGAGCCGGCCGAAGTCGACGGCGACCGTGGTGGTGGTCTTGCCGGGCAGCCCGGCGACGTCGTCGACGGGCGCGCCGGTCTCGGTCATCGCCTCCTCGGTGTGCAGGGTCGGGATCTCCGAGAGGGTCCGGATGAAGGTGGTCTTGCCGACCCCGAACGGGCCGGCGACCACCAGCTTCATCAGGGTCTGTTCGGGGTCGGGCAGGTAGCCCACCCGGTCCGGCCGCCCCGGACCGGGCGGATTACCGGAGAGTGCGGAGTCCAACGAGGAGCCTCTCGACGAGGGAGCGGTCGGTCTGCTGGGCGCGGGGGATCGGCGCGCGGGCGCGCAGGCAGCCCGCCTCGACCAGATCGGCCGCGAGGAAGACCGTGGCGCTGACCGGCAGCCGCAGGTGCGCGGCGGCCTCCACCACGGTGAGCGCGCCGGGTCGTAAGAGGTCCCAGAGCCGGCGGTGCTCCGCCTCCAGCTCGGCGAGCGCGGACGGCTGCCCGTCACCGGTCACGAACAGCACGGTGAGCCGTTCGAAGCCGTCGCCGCCCGGGCGGGTCCGGCCGCCGGTGGCCAGGTAGGCGGGCACCATCCGCCTGCGGGGGGTGGCGGTCATGACCGGGCGGGGGCGTCCTGCCGCCTGGCCGGGCTCGCCAGTGCCCGGCCCAGCGCGGCGACCTGGACCTGCATCTGGTAGGCGACGTTGCCGAGCTGGGCGTCGGGGGTGGTGAACACCGCGAGCGAGGTGTTCTCGCCGGCCGGGACGACGACCGCGAAGCCCAGCTCGGACTCGACGACGGTCTGCGCCAGCCGGGGCTGCTCGGCGTCGGTGAAGGCGGTGGTGAACGCCCGGGCGGCGGCGTGCACGGTGGCGGTCATCGCGGCGACCCGCTCGGCCGAGGCGCGGGCGAGGCCGTCCGAGGCGGCCTCCACCAGGCCGTCGCCGGTGGCGACCACCGCGTGCACCACGCCCGGCAGTTCCAGGAGCGGGGTCAGCACCCAGGCGATCCCGTCGGTCTCGGACGGGCTGGGCGTGGTGCTGGTGGGGCTGGGCGTGCTGCTCACAGCGCGGCTCCTCAGGGGGTCTGGGTGGTGCGGCGGCCGGACGCGTCCGCGGGGCCGGCGCCGGTGCGGGCGGCGTCGGGGCGGGGCGGGGCCGCCCGGTCGGCGCCGGTGGGACCGGTCGCCGCGGGGGACGGGGGGCGGGGGCTGGGGGTGGTGCCGGCCTCGTGACCGGCCTCGTGACCGGCCGGCGTGCCGGCGGGGGCGCCGGGCTCGGTGCCGCCGTCGCCGCCGGTGCGGGCGCCGGTGGCCTCCGCGACGGCGACCCGGCCGGAGTCGGTGCCGTGCTGGAGCGCCTGCCAGCGGGCGGCGGCCTGCTCGGGCGTCCGCACCGGCCGGACGGCGGACGCGCCCGGGGCTCCGGCCGGGGTGGCCCGGGGTGACGCGGTCGGCGCCAGCGGCCGGCGACGGCGGCGGCTGGGCAGCCCGGTGCCGTCGTCCGGCGCTCCGGGGCCGTCGGGGACGGCGCGCACCGGCGGGACGGCGTGCACCGTCGGCTCCCCGGACGGGCCCGGGGTGCCCGGCGCGTCCGTCGGGTCCGGCGTGTCCGTCGGGTCCGGCGCGTCCGGCACCGGCGGTACGACCCGGATGGCCGGGGCGCCGTCGCGGCCGCGGCCACCCGCCGGGCCCGGGCCGGGCGCGGAGGCGGCGCGCAGCGGCAGCGGGGTGAGCACCGAGAGCGGCTGCTCCTCGTCCACCACGGTCAGCAGCCCGGCCGGGATGCGGACCAGCGCGCGCATGCCCCCGTACGGGGACGGCTCGACGTGACAGGAGAAGCCGTACTGCCGGGCCAGCTTGCCGACCACCGCGAACCCGGTCTTGGGCGGGTTGCCCAGCTCGGTGAGCAGGACCTCGGGCGGGCCGGCCAGCAGCCTCCGGGCCCGGCGCAGCTGGTCCTCCTCCATGCCGATGCCGCTGTCGTCGACGATCACCAGCGCGCCCCGGCCGCCCTGCTGGACGGTGACCGGGACGTCCGTCTCCGGGTGCGAGTACGCGGTGGCGTTGGCGAGCAGTTCGGCGACGGCGATGGCCACCGGTTCGGCGGCCCGGGCGACCACGGCGAGGCGGTCCTCGCGCAGGTGGTTGGCCACCTTGATGCGGGCGTAGCCGGGCACCCGGGAGAGCGCGCCGACCACCACCTCGGCGAGCGGCGAGTCGGTGCGCGCCAGGCCCGGCCAGGCCTCGCAGAGCACGGCGACGGTCTGGATGCGGCGCAGCGCGACCTCGTTGCGGAAGTCGACCTCCAGCAGCCGCGGGTCGTCGTTGTCGTGCTGGAGCTGCTGGACCAGGCTCTGGATCTGGTAGAGCAGGGTCTGGATCTTGGAGGTGGCGCCGCGCATCGCGGAGCGGGCGGCGGCGTCGACCCGCTCCCGTTCGTCGGTGACGGCGGCGGAGGCGGCGTCCAGGACGGCCTGCAGGGCCTGTACGGCGTCCGGGCCCGCGGCGGTGGCGTCCAGCGGTCCGGCGATCGGGGCGTTGGGGTGGCTCAGGCGCAGGGCGGCGGCGGCCACCCGTTCGGTGGCGAGGTGGCCGATCTCGGCCAGCAGGGCGGCGGTGCGCCGCTCGGCCCCGGCGGCGCGCCGCCCCTCCCCGGCCGCCCGTTCCGCCGCCTCGGCGGCCGCCCGCTCGGACTCGGCGGCCCGGCGGGCGTCCTCGGCGGCCTGCTCCTGCGCCCGGTGGGCGCGGTCCTCGGCGGCGAGCGCGCGGTCGGCCGAGCCGCGTTCCCGTCCGGCCGCGGCGTGCGCCTCGTCCTCGGCCTCGCGCGCCTGCTGCTCGGCCCGGCCGGCCCGGCCCTCGGCGGCCCGGGCGCGTTCGTCGGCCAGGGCGGCGGCGGCCTCGGCGGCGGTGGCCCGGGCGAGCGCGCCGGAGCGGGCCCGGGCCAGCCACCCGGCCGCGGCGAGCGCGGCCAGCGCGATCAGCGCCAGGGCCGGGACCAGCAGCTGCGTCATCGACGTCCTCGGAGTTTCCTTGTACGAAGAGCGGATCAGGGGGCGGTGCGGAAGAAGCGGCGGTACGGGTGGGCTCAGCCGGCGGACGGGCGGGACCCGGGTCGGTCGGCGTCCTCGTCCAGCTCCCGGGCGACCAAGGCCACCTGGCCCATCGCCTCCAGGACGTTCGGCACCTCGGAGCCGTCCAGGTGCCGGTACTCGGCGGCGACGGTGAGCACCAGCCGCTCGGGCAGGCCGAGTTCGGGGTAGCGCTGCTCGGCGATGATCCGGCGGGCCGCGTCCAGGGCGGGCAGGCCGGCCCGGTGCAGGGCGTGCGCGCGCTCGCGGACGTACCCGAGGTAGGCGATGTGCTCCCGGACGCCCGCCCGGTCGAGCACCGGGCCGTGGCCGGGCACGATGATCTCGGCGCCGGTGGCCAGGACGCTCTCGCAGGCGGCGATGACGTTCTCCAGCGGGCCGGCCCAGTGCGAGGGGTGGTCGCCGGGCTGGGCGGCGGTCGAGCCGAAGATCACGTCGCCGGTGAAGACCGTGCGCTGGTGCGGGAGGTGGACGATGAGGTCGCCGCCGGTGTGGGCCGAGGGCAGGCCGGTGATCTGCACCGGGTAGGCGCCCACCCGCAGCTCCAGCTCGCCGTGGAAGACGGTGTCCGGGTGGACCGGCTCGGTCCGCGACCAGTCGAACTGCCCGAAGTGGCGGCGGAGGTAGCCGCCGAGCGGGGAGTCCGGGTCGCTGCCGACGACCAGGCCGTGGGTCTGCTGGGGCGTCGGCTCCCAGTGGATGTGCTCCAGTGCCTCGCGGGTGGCGATCACCTCGGCGTCCGGCAGCACGCCGGCGCCCCAGAGGTGGTCGCCGTTGGCGTGGGTGACGACGATCCGGTCGACGGTGACGCCGTCGGCCAGCCGGGCGCGGCTCTCGGCGAGGAACTCGGCGGCCAGGGAGGGGTCGTAGGGCGTGTCGATCCACAGGGCCGTCCGCGGGCCGGCGAGCAGCCCGCAGTTGGCCAGGCCCCATCCCCGCTTCGGCGGGAGCCAGACGTACAGGTCCTCGGCAATCGCGCTCACGTTCGCGCGGTGGATCGTCATGGGCGCGATTATGCCGATGATGTGACAGTCATGGAGCAAAAGCGTTGCACTTCCGGCCACTTCCTGCCCGGGAGTCTCCCGGACTGTCCCGTTTGCTCCCTTCCTCGGGGGCCGGATCGTGCCCCCTCGCGCGCCGGCCTCCTAGGGTGACGGCAGGATGCGGCAGACCTCGACGGTCACGTCCACGGTGTCCAGGCCGATCACCCGGCCCTCGACCGCGACGAACCCCTTCTCCCCCGAGCGGAACAGCGCGGCCAGCGGGGACTGCCGTCCGGCGGCCGCCAGCGCCTCCACCGCCATCGCCGAGCCGAACGCGAACACCCCGCAGAGCACCACGCAGGGCGCCTGCCGGGAGGTGCGGGTGACGAACACGAAGCCGTGGTCGCGGACGAGTTCGTCGGCCGCGTTGTACTGCGCCTCGAAGGCCATGCCGCCCCAGCGGGCCCGGGCCGCCTGCGGGTGCTCCAGCCGGAAGTCCGGGAAACCGGCCGCCAGGACGCCCGCCGAGTAGGCGTTGACGCCCGGCCCGCCGATCGAGAAGGTCGGCATCCGCGGGTCCTGCGCTCCGGCGGTGACCAGTTCTATGGTCGCCTTGCGGTTGATCTTCCGCAGCAGGTCGGTGAGCTGGGCGATGGCCCGCGCCTCGGCCATCGGCATGAAGAGCACGTTGCGCGGCCCCCGGCTGGTGAGCCGGCAGCCGTCCTTGGCGTAGGCGAACTCGGCCACCTCGATGCTCGGGGTGACGATCTGCACCCGGCCGTACGGCCCGAGCAGCACCCGCAGGAAGCCGTAGCGCAGGAAGAGGCGGGTGCGGGCGAGCGAGCGGGCGGCGAGAAAGCCGATCACGGCCGGGACGAACCCGATCAGGATCTGGAGCAGGATCTCCACGGCGTCCCCCGTGCGAAGACTCGGGCACGAACAGTCTGCGCGAAGGTGATGCCCCGTGGGACGACGGGAACTCCCGTCCCCGCATCCCTTCCGGCGCGCACGCCCGTCAACGCTCCCGGTTCACCCGTCCGGCGGAGTGACTCCCCCGCTCCGTCACTGCGGCGGACGGGCCCGGCCGTCCAGGCGCTTGATGAACTTCCGCTCGCTCGCGCAGCGCTCGTACCCCAGCCAGGCGTTGATCGCGAGCATCGGCGCGTTCCCGGCGTCGTTGGAGGTGTAGGCGTGGCGCAGCCCGGCGGCCCGGGCGCGGCGCAGCGACTCCAGCTTGGCGAGCTTGGCCAGCCCCCGCCCGCGGTACTCCCGGCGGCAGGCGGTGAACGCCGACCAGTAGCGGTCCGCGCCGTCCGTGGTGGCGGAGCTGAACGCGGCCGGCACACCGTCCACCACCGCGACCACGGTCAGCTCGCGGTCGAGGTCCGGACGGTTCCACTCCCCCGCCAGCCACTCGTCGTACTCGGCGGCGTCCATCACGACCTCGCCCGGCTCGTCCCGGGCCGCGTCCGCGTCGATCTCGAAGAGCGGGTACGGGTCGGCCGCGAAGCCGCTCGCCGGGCGCAGCTCGACGCCGGCCGGCAGCGGCGGGGCCACGGGCAGCGGCACGGTGAGGTCGCGGCCCGCGAAGTGGGCGGTCCGCCCGGGGGTGAAGCCGCGGGCGGCGGCGAAGGCGAGCGAGCCGGGTTCGTCGTCCACCCAGCTGTGCAGTTCGGTGACGCCGTGCCCGGCCAGGTGCCGTTCGGCGGCGGCCAGCAGGGCGGTGAACGCCCCGCGCCGCCGGTGGCCGGGCAGCACGCTGCCGTTGGCGTGGCCGATGCCGACGGCGCTGGTGCCGACGACCACCCCGCAGCGCACCGCGCCGACCACCCGGCCGTCCAGCTCGGCGACGAGGACGCGGTAGTGGGCGCCCTTCGCCTGCCGGGCCGCGCGCCAGGCGAACATCTCCGGTGTCTGCACCAGGTGCTCGCGCCCGGCGCGGTGGGCCGCCGCGACGGCGTCGGCGTCCTCGGGGCGGAAGTCACGAATCGTCAAAGAGGTCATAGGGGCGTCACAGTAGCCCCACGGACGGCCCGCTCGCCCCCGGTTTTTCCCGCCGGACCGGGCCCCACCTGCGGTGATGCCGCAGGCGCCCGGTGCGGATCGCTCATTGACGCGACGCCAAGCTCAAGTAATGCTCTGAGATGACCGGTCCAGGCTTGGCAGCCGCGGCGCCCGGGGAGATGCTCACCAGCACAGCCCGGCGGCCCCGGCGACGAGGCCCGGCCGACCGACGGCCTTCCCACCCGGCCCTCCGAAGGGGGCGCACCGATGACTTCCCCCGCCCTGCACGACGCACCGCACGCACCCGCACCCGCACCGCACGCACCCGCACCGCACGCGCCCGCACCGACGACGGGCACCGCCCCCGGCACCGGGGCCGCGCGCCGGCTCGGCCTCGGTCTCGGCTGGCGCAGCGAGATCGACACCGTGGTCGAACGGCAGCCCGGCCTGGACTGGGTCGAGGTGGTCGCCGAGAACGTCTGCGCCGGCCACCTCCCGGAATCCCTGCGGATCCTGCTCGACCGCGGCCTCACCGTGGTCCCGCACGGCGTCGCCCTCGGCCTCGGCGGCGCCGACCGGCCCGACCCGGCCCGCCTCGCCCGGCTCGCCGGGACCGCCGCCGCGCTCGGCTCCCCGCTGGTCACCGAGCACCTGGCGTTCGTCCGGGCCGGCGGCCTGGAGGCCGGCCACCTGCTGCCGGTGCCGCGCTCGCGCGACGCCCTGCGGGTGATCGCCGAGAACGTCCGGATCGCCCAGGACCAGCTGCCGGTGCCGCTCGCCCTGGAGAACGTCGCCGCCCAGCTGGCCTGGCCGGACGACGAGCTGACCGAGGGGCAGTTCCTCGCCGAACTGGTCGAACGGACCGGTGTGCGGCTGCTGATCGACGTCGCCAACCTGCACACCAACCGGGTCAACCTCGGCCTCGACCCGGCCGCCGAACTGGACCGCCTGCCGCTGGAGGCGCTCGCCTACGTGCACGTCGCGGGCGGCACCATGGTCGACGGCGTCTGGCACGACACCCACGCCCACCCGGTCACCGAACCCGTGCTGGAGGTGCTGGCCGAGCTGTGCTCCCGGGTCGCCCCGCCCGGCGTGCTGCTGGAGCGCGACGCCGCGTTCCCGCCGCCCGCCGAACTGTCCGCCGAACTCGACGCCATCCGGCGGGTGCTGGACGGCGGCCGGGCACCCGACGGCGGTGCGCGATGACCGACGCCGCCGTCACCGCCCCGGACCGGGACACCGACGCCGCCCGCGCCCGGCTCGCCGCCCGGCAGACCGCGCTGCTCACCGCCCTGGTGGCCGGCGGCCCGGTGCCGCCCGGCTTCGACCCCGCGCAGGTGCGCGCGCAGGCCGCCGGCCTGGCCGCCAAGCGGCGCGACACCGCCGCCAAGGTCGCCCCGGACCTGCCCCGTCTGCTCGGCACCCGGTACGGCCCGCTGTTCCTCGCCTACGCCCGCAGCCACCCGCAGACCGGCGGCTACCACGCCGACGCCCGGGCCTTCGCCGCCTGGGCGCTCGCCGACGGCGAGGGCCTGGACGCCGCCGCCCGCCGGTCGCTGGCACGGTGGCTCGATCCGGCCCCGGAACGGCCGCCGGGCCCGCTCGCCCGGCTCGGGCGCGCCCTGCGGCCCGCCCGCGGGGCCTGAGGCCCCGCCCGCACCCGCGGGCCGGTCCGCCACCCGCACACCCGCACACCCCAGAACCGCCCGAACCGCGGCGCCGCACGCGCCGGAACCGCCTCTCACCACCGGGGGAACCGCCCATGTGGCACGACACCTACTACCTGATCCCCGGCGCCCTGCTGGCCGGCGCCGTCATCCAGGCGTCCCGGACCCGCCAGGACGCGCTGCGCGTCCCCAACCCCAAGGGGCTGCCCGGCCGCGGCATCCCGCTGCTCGACGCCGCCTTCCTCTCCGGAGGCCCCGGCCGGGTCTTCGACACCGCCCTGGTCCGGATGCACCGGGCCGGCCACGTCGTGGTCAGCCGCGCCCGCCTGGTCACCCTCACCACCGACAAGCCGCTCGACAAGGTGGAGCGCGAGATCGTCGACGCGATCGGCCCGACCCGCAACCGCGACCTCGGCTCGCTGCGCACCGCCGTGATGCGCTCGCCGGCCGTCCAGGCGATCGGCGACGAACTGGCCGGCCGGGGCCTGCTGCGCAACCCCGTCAAGCTGCGCCGGGCGCGCACCGCGCACCGGGCGATATGGCTCGCACTGCTGGTCTCGGCGGTCTTCACCGCCGCCGCCCACCTGCTCGCCTCCGACGAGCCGGGCCACGAGCGGCCCGCCCTGTGGATCCCGCTGGTGCTGCTCGGCGTCGGCCTGGCCTCCCTGCTCGCCACCCGGCCCCCCAAGGGCCGGATCACCCCGGCCGGACGCCGTCAGCTCGGGCTGGTGGACGACGGCAGGCCGTGGACGCCCCGCAACGGCGCCCGGAACGCCGACGCCGCCCTGCTCGGCGCGATCGCGCTCGGCGGGCTGGCCGCCGTCGGCGCCGCCGAGTTCGCCGACGAGGAGCTGCAGCAGGCGCTGCTCGCCTCGGCGGTCGCCGACCAGACCGGCCGGGTGACCGGCTACTCCGCGTCCTCCTCCGGCGCCGGCCAGACGGGCGGTTCCTCCGGCGGTTCCTGCAGCTCCGGTCCGACGGTCTGGTGCGGCTCCTCGGACTCCTCGGACTCCTCCGGTTCCTCGGGGTCCTCCGGCTCCGGCTGCGGCGGCAGCACCGGCTGCGGCGGCAGCTCCTCGGGCTCCGGGTCCAGCTGCTCCTCGGGGTCCTCCGGCTGCGGGTCGTCCTCGTCCTCCAGCTGCGGCTCCAGCTGCGGCGGAGGCTGCGGCTCCTGAGCAACGGGCCCACCGGACGTCACAGTTCGGTATCGCGCTCCGGGAAGACGTTCCGCGTGCGGCGCGGCCGGGACTACAACAACCCCATGTGGTTGCTCTTCCTGCTCCCGGCCTGCGTCGCCGCGGTGCTCTCCTGCATCCGGCTGGTCCGGATGACCGCCGCCGCCGACGCGTTCACCGGCCAGGAAGGCCACCGGCCGGCCGAGGCGGTCGGCATCGGGCTGTACGAGACGGCCTACCTGGCCGGCGGACCGGACCGGGTCGTCGAACTCGCCCTCGTCCTGATGGCCTCGCGGGGGCGGCTGCACCTCGCCCACACCGGCTGGACCACCGTCGTCGACCCGCGCGGGCGCAGCCGGCTGGAGCGCGCGGTGATCGCCACCGTCGGCCCGGAGGGCCAGTGCCGCACCGACGACCTGCGGGCGGCGATGGCCGCCCACCCCACCGTGCTGGAGATCGGCAGCCGGCTCTCGCTGGCCGGGCTGGCCACCCCGGCGGCCGTCCAGCGGCACACCGTGCTGGTGGTCCGCCAGGTCCGGCAGGCGCTGCTGCTCTCGCTGGTGCTGCTGGTCGTCGCGCTGGTCGTCGGCGGCCTGCTGGACGGTGACGTGCTGACCCCGCTGGCCTGGTTCTCGCTGCCGCTGGTGCTCACCTCGGGCACCCTGCTGATGGCCCGGATCGACGTCTACCCCTACACCCGCTGGGCCTCGCCGGTCGGCCAGGAGGTGCTGCGCGAGGTCCGCCCGCCGCGCCAGCACGGGCTGACCGACGACGAGGAGCGCGAGCTGCTCACCGCCGTCGCCATGAACGGCCCCGCCGCCCTCCCGGACGCCCGGCTGCGCGCGGCCCTGCGCCGCCACTGAACCGGGGAGGCGCCGAACCGGGCAGGGGCCCCGTCCGGTGTGGACGGGACCCCTGCGCGGGTGCGTCGTGCGCTCAGACCAGGCCGTTGAGCAGCTCGGCGACGGGCTTGCGGCGGCCGGTGAAGAACGGCACCTCCTCGCGGACGTGCAGCCGGGCGCGGGACGGGCGCAGGTCGCGCATCAGGTCCACGATCCGGTGCAGCTCGTCCGCCTCGAAGGCGAGCAGCCACTCGTAGTCGCCCAGCGCGAACGAGGCGACCGTGTTGGCCCGCACGTCCGGGTAGCCGCGCGCCATCTGGCCGTGCTCGGCGAGCATCGCGCGCCGCTCGGCGTCCGGCAGCAGGTACCACTCGTAGGAGCGGACGAACGGGTAGACGCAGACGTAGTCGCGCGGGCGCTCGTCGGCGAGGAACGCCGGGATGTGCGACTTGTTGAACTCCGCCGGGCGGTGCAGCGCCATGTTCGACCAGACCGGCTCCAGCAGCCGGCCCAGGCCGGTGCGGCGGAAGCGGTTGTACGCCTCCTGGAGGTCGTCGGAGTCCTCGGCGTGCCACCAGACCATGATGTCGGCGTCGGCGCGCAGGCCGGACACGTCGTAGGTGCCGCGCACCGTGACGTCCTTGGCGGCGAGCTGGGCGAACAGCTCGTCGACCTCCGCGGCCAGACCGGTGCGGTCCTCGGGCAGCGCGCCCTTGAGCTTGAACACCGACCACATGGTGTAGCGGATGACCTGGTTCAGGTCCCGCGCCTTCTTCTTCGCGGGCTGCTCGGCGGCCTGCTGCTCAACGGTCTCAGTCATGCGCCCATTGTCCTCTCCGTGACGTTCGCCCCGGTCAGCGGGGTCAGCACTCTGTCGAGCCCGGCGACGGCCGCCCGGGCGCTCGCGATGCACGCCGGGATGCCCACGCCGTCGTACGCCGCCCCGCACAGCGCCAGCGCGCCGGCCCGGTCCGCGGCCGCCCGGATCCGGGCGACCCGGTCCAGGTGGCCGACCGGGTACTGCGGCAGCCCGGCCCGCCAGCGGGTGACGGCGGTGTCGTAGGGGCGGGCGGTCAGTCCGATCGCCTCGCCGAGGTCGGCCAGCGACCGGGCGACGAGTTCCTCGTCCGCCAGCTCCAGCGGCTCGTCCTCGTGCAGCCGCCCCAGCGAGGTGCGCAGCACGAAGCTGTCCGGGGCCGAACGCTCCAGCCAGCCCCACTTGTTGGAGGAGAACGTCGAGGCCTTGATCCGGCGGCCGTCCACCGGCGGGACGAGGAAGCCGCTGCCGGCCGGGGGCTCGGGCAGGTCGGTGCGGCGGAAGGCCAGGGTGACCAGCGCCATCCCGGCGTACTGGACGCCGTCCAGCTCGGCGGCCGCGGCCGGCACGTCGGCGCGCAGCAGCCGGGCGGCGACGGGCGCGGGCACGGCGAGCACCACGGCGGCCGCGTGCAGCGTCCCGCCGTCGCCGGTGGTCACCCGCCAGCCGTCGGCGGTGCGGCGCAGCTCGCTCACCTCGGTGCGGGTGCGCAGTTCGACGCCCGCCCCGGCGCAGGCCTCGGCGACCGCCGTGGGCAGGGTGCCGAGGCCGCCGCGCAGGCCCTGGAAGACCGGGGTGCCGACGGTCTTCGGCCGGTTGGCCAGCTCGTGCACCCCGTCGATCAGCGAGCCGCCGCCCCGGGCCACCTCCAGCAGCGCGGGCACCGCGGCGCGCAGCGAGATCTCGTCGGCGTGCCCGGCGTAGACGCCGCCGAGCAGCGGTTCCACCAGGCGGTCCACCACCTCGCGGCCGAGCCGCTCGGCGACGAAGCGGCCGATCGCGACGTCGTCCCCGACCGCGTCCCCGGCCACCTCGTGCCGGGCCCGCTCCAGCCCCTCGGGGCTCAGCACCCCGGAGTCCGCCAGCGCGGCGAGGTCCCCGGGGACGCCCATGACCTGCCCGCGGGGCAGCGGACGCAGCCCGCCGCGGGTCCAGATCGCGGCCTTGGCGGTGGTCGGCGGCTCCAGTCGGTCCGCGAGCCCGACGGCCCGCGCCAGCTCGACCGCCTCCGGGCGCCGGGCCAGCATCGACTCGGCCCCGAGGTCCACCCGGACCCCGCCGACCTCCCCGCCCCGCAGCTTCCCGCCGAGCCGCTCCGACGCCTCCAGCAGCGTCACCCGCGCCCGGGCCGGCTCCCCCGCACCCCCGCCGAGCACGGCGGCAGCGGTCAGCCCCGCGATACCGCCCCCGATCACCACGACATGTGATTGCGCCATGCCTCGCAGTCTCGCAGGTCTTTACACCTTTGCCTCAATCCGCTGCACGCTTCGCCCCGGGGGCGGGGACGACGGCGCCGAGGCCGAGGCCGAGGCCGGGCGGGAACGGCACCGGCCGCTCCAGTCGGTTCCGGAAGATCCCGGCCGGGGCGCCGGCCGGCACGTCGGAGCACTGCGAGGACGTCATGAAGACCGACGCTGCGTCGAGCAGGCCGGGGGCCGCGGCGCCCGCGGCAGCCGATCGAGGTCATCGGCCACGGGAGCGACGCCGGCACGGGTGCGGGGCTCGCTAGGCTCGCCCCCATGGAGAAGGTGCTGGTGAGTGCGTGTCTGGCCGGGGTGCCGTGCCGGTACGACGGGCGGGCGAGGACGGCGCGGGCGGTCGAGGACCTGGTGGCCGAGGGGCGGGCGGTCGTGGTGTGTCCGGAGGGGGCGGGCGGGCTGCCGACGCCCCGGCCGGCGGCGGAGATCGTCGGCGGGGACGGGGCGGACGTGCTGGACGGCCGGGCCCGGGTGGTGGACGCGACCGGAACGGACTGCACGGAGGAGTTCACGGCCGGGGCCCGGGCGGCGCTGGCCGCGGCCGAGGCGTCGGGGGCGCGGCGGGCGCTGCTGACGGCCCGCAGTCCGTCGTGCGGATGCGGGCAGGTGTACGACGGGACCTTCGACGGCACGCTGCGGCCCGGCGACGGCGTGACGGCGGCGCTGCTGCGGCGCGCGGGGATCGTGGTCGACACCCTCTGACGCCTTGTCCGGTCCGCAGCCGAGCCGTGATCAAGCCGCGACGTCCCGGGCGGATCCGATCCGGGCCGCTTCCCGTCGAATGGTCTGAGCCTCCCGAACGGGAGCGCCGGACAGTCGACAAGGGGAGGGCCGGACGGTGGGACGAGCACGGCGAAGAGCAGGGGCGCTGGCGGCGGTGGCCGTGACGGCGGCACTGGTCGCGGGGTGCAGCGCCGACAGTGACCGCGGCAGTGCCAAGGACATGTCGGCGGCCGCCCCGGCCCGGGCCGCCGGCGGGGAGGCGGTCAAGGGGGACGCCGTGCCGGGCGCACCCCAGACGGCCGCGCTGGGCGCACCCCAGACGGCCGCCCCGGCGGCGGCCGGGCCCGCGACGGCCCCCACGGTGGACGCCCGGCAGATCGCGTACTCGGCGCAGCTGACGGTGCGGACGGCGGAGGTGGACGCGGCGCTGGCGCGGGCCCGCGCGCTGGCGACCGCCGCGGGCGGCTACGTGGCGAGCGAGACGGTGAGCGGCGGACCGGGCGACGGACCGGGCGCGGCCAAGTCCTCCGGTACCGGGCAGGGCGGGCAGATCACGGTGAAGGTGCCGTCGGCGGCGTTCCAGCAGACGCTGGACCAGCTGGCCGGGCTCGGTGAGGTGATCTCCCGGCGCAGCCAGGCGGACGACCTCACCCAGCAGGTCGCGGACGTCAACAGCCGGATGCAGAGCCAGCAGGCGAGCGTGGACCGGGTGCGGGCGCTGATGGCGCAGGCGAAGACGCTGGCCGAGATCGTCAGCCTGGAGAGCGAGCTGAGCCGCCGGGAGGCGGACCTGGAGTCGCTGCAGAAGCAGGTGAAGGAGCTGTCGGCGCGGACCTCGCTGTCCACCGTCACCCTGGACGTGCGGAAGAAGGAGGACACCCCGCCCGACGCCCCGGCCCCGGAGGAGGACGACGACGGCTTCTGGGCGTCGGTCGGCTCGGCGCTGGGCGGCGGCTGGCACGTGCTGTTCCTGATCACGCGCGGGCTCGTCGTGGCGGTGGCCGCGGTGCTGCCGTTCCTGCTGGTGGTGGCGGCGCTGGCGGCGCTCGCGTGGGCGGTGCGCCGGCGGTGGTCGCGGGCGGCGCGGTCCGCCGGGAAGCCGGCCGTCCCGGCGACGGGCGAGCAGGACGGGCCGGACGGGACGGACCGGTGGGACGAGCAGGACGGGCCGGACGAGGAGCAGCCCACGCCCTGACCGCCGGGAGGGACGACGGCGGCGGCGGGCCCCTCCGGTTCCCCGGACGGGCCGCCGCCGTCGCGGCGGATCAGCGGGCGCTGGTCTCGTGCACGAAGGCGACCAGGCGGGAGAGCGCGTCCGGGTCCATGCTGGGCAGCACGCCGTGGCCGAGGTTGAAGATGTGGCCGCTGGTGCCGAGCGCCTGGGCGGCGTGCAGCACCTCGCGGGCCTTGGTCTCGACGGCGTGGGTCGGTGCGAACAGCACCGCCGGGTCGAGGTTGCCCTGAAGGCCCTTGCCGGGGCCGACCCGCTCGGCGGCGACGTTCAGCGGCACCCGCCAGTCGACGCCGACCACGTCCGCGCCGGCCTGGCCCATCAGGCCGAGCAGCTCACCGGTGCCGACACCGAAGTGGATCCGCGGCACGCCGTAGTCGGCCACCGCGTCGAACACCTTGGTGCTGGCCGGCATGACCGAGCGGCGGTAGTCGTCCGGGGCCAGCGAGCCGACCCAGGAGTCGAACAGCTGGACCGCGGAGGCGCCGGCCTCGATCTGCACCTTCAGGAAGGCGGAGGTGATGTCGGCGAGCCGGTCGACCAGGGCGGCCCACAGCTCGGGGGCGCCGTACATCATGGCCTTGGTGTTCTCGTGGTTCTTGGACGGGCCGCCCTCGACCAGGTAGCTCGCCAGTGTGTAGGGGGCACCGGCGAAGCCGATCAGCGGGGTGCTGCCGAGCTCGTCGACGAGCAGGCCGACGGCCTCGGTGATGTAGGGGACGTCGTCCGGCTCCAGCGGGCGCAGCCGCTTGAGGTCCTCGGCGGTGCGGATCGGGTCGGCGATGACCGGGCCGATGCCGGGCTTGATGTCGACGTCGATGCCGATCGCCTTGAGCGGCACCACGATGTCGCTGAAGAAGATCGCCGCGTCCACCTTGTGCCGGCGCACCGGCTGGAGGGTGATCTCCTTGACCAGCTCGGGCCGCATGCAGGACTCCAGCATGGGGATGCCCTCGCGGACCTTCAGGTACTCGGGCAGCGAGCGGCCGGCCTGCCGCATGAACCACACCGGGGTGTGCGGTACCGGCTCGTGCCGGCAGGCGCGCAGGAACGCCGAGTCGTACGCGGCGCCGCGGCGCGCGTCGGGCTGCTGACCGGGGGTGGCACCGGTCGGGGGGACTGCCGGGGTGGCTGCCGTGGTGTCTGCCGTCGTCTCGCTCACGCTCCAAATCTTCGCACGCGGCCCGGACCCGTCCGTCCCGGTGGCCTCGTCGGTTCCTCCAAGATCTGGCCGGATTGCCGCCCCGGCGCGCCGCGCGGGAAGAAGTTGCGGCGATTACCCGCGTTTTCGACCTAGTCTTCGGGTCATGGCAGCGGTCGGAGGGCACCCCGCACAGGGTGGCGGAGCAGGTGGCGGAACGGGTCGGGAGGCGGCGCCGAGCGAGTTCCGGGCTGCCGTGGAGGCGCTCTCCGAGGCCCGGCTGCGTCCCGAGGTCGTCCTCTCCCCCGCCCCGGCGCCCCGCCGGCTGGCGCCGCACGCCTTCGCGCTGACCGCCGCCGTCGAGGTGGACGGGGAGGAGCTGGCCGACGGCCGGCTGGTGCTGCTGCACGACCCGGACGGGCAGGAGGCCTGGAACGGGGACTTCCGGGTGGTCACCATGACCCGGGCCGAGCTGGAGCCGGAGATGGCCGGCGACCCGATGCTGTCCGAGGTCGGCTGGGCCTGGCTGCTGGACGCGCTGCAGGCGCACGGCGCCGGGTACGCGGAGCCGTCCGGCACGGTGACGCTGTGCGCCTCGCAGTACTTCGGCGGGCTGGCGGACCGGGCGTCGAGCACCGAGATCGAGATCCGGGCGTCCTGGACGCCGGCCGACGGCCGCTTCGAGCGGCACCTCGCGGCCTGGGGGGACCTGCTCTGCATCAGCGCGGGCCTGCCGCCGGCCGCGCCGTCCCCGCACTCCCCGGCGGACGTCACGTCACTCGGTGGAGTGGTCCCGATGCCCGCGCGGCGACGCCCCCGTTCGCACTGAGGAGTGGCGCCCGCCGGATCGTCACCGGTGCGCGCCGTGCCACCCCCAAGGCTGACAGAGTGTGACTTCGGTGCGGCTCTCCGTCAATAATGCGCTCGGAACTGACCGGTTTGCGTCGAGTCTGATCGATTTTGTGCGATTTCCAGGCATGTCTCATCAGTCATCTGCGCGATTTGTCCGTATTGTGACTCACTAGATCGTGATCTTTCGCTAAAGCCGGGCACAGATGCTGCCGAAGCAGACTGTGACCCTTTCCGAACGCGGAACACTCCGACCGCCCCCTCGGGGTTCCGTCCGCCACTCCCGCAGGAGGCCTGGTGTCGGTCCTTCTTGAGCACCCCGCAAACGTGGTCGCCTACCGCCCGACCAAGCCCACCGCCATGGTGGTCATCGCCGATCCCCGCGTCCGAAACACCGTCACCCGTCACCTCTGGGCGCTCGGCGTCCGGGACGTGATCGAGGTGTCCTCGATCGCCGAGGCCCGTCCCCGGGTCTCCACCCCGCGCGACATCTGCGTCGCCGACGTCCACCTCCCCGACGGCTCCGGACTGACCATCCTCGCCGAGACCCGCGCCGCCGGCTGGCCCAACGGGCTGGCGCTCTCCGCCGCCGACGACATCGGCGCGGTGCGCAGCGCCCTCGCCGGCGGGGTGAAGGGCTACGTGGTCACCGGTACCCGCACCAATGTCGCCATGCCGGGCCGCCCCGGACTGCCGCTCGGCGCCGCCGGGCTGGCCGGACGGATGCGCCGGCCCGGGATGCCGGGCATGCCGGGCGCGCACGGGACGCCGGGCGCTCCCGGGGCGCACGGCGCGCCGGGTGCCCAGCAGGCCGCCTACCGCGAGCTGTCCGGGCGCGAGGTGGAGGTGCTGCGACTGGTGGCCGAGGGCCAGTCGAACAAGGCGATCGGCGTGGCGATGGGCCTGTCGGCGCTCACCGTGAAGAGCCACCTCGCCCGGATCGCCCGCAAGCTCGGCACCGGCGACCGCGCCGGGATGGTCGCCGTCGCGCTGCGCACCGGCATCATCCACTGACCCCTGCCGTCGCGGCGGCCCTGGAGGAACGTTTCCTCCGGGGCCGCCGTGACGTGCTGCCGTCAGGGCGCGCTCCACCCCGGAGCCGGCCGGCGCTCCCCTTCATCGGTCTGACCAGTCCGACAACACTCCCGGTCGCGGGGACCGTCGTACCCTTGGGGGGTGACCGACGCCGTAGCAGCCATCCCAGAAGAAGCAGCCCCGGTCCCGCTCCTCGAACCGAAGGAGGGGATCCCTCCGGTCGTGGCGGACGAGCAGGCGCTGGCCGCCACCATCGCCGCCTTCGCCGCGGGGACCGGACCGGTCGCCGTCGACGCCGAGCGGGCCTCCGGCTACCGCTACGGCCAGCGGGCGTACCTCATCCAGCTGCGCCGCGCGGGCGCCGGTACCGCGCTGATCGACCCGATCGCCTGCCCCGACCTCGGCGAGCTGGGCGCGGCCCTCGCGGACACCGAGTGGGTGGTGCACGCCGCCACCCAGGACCTGCCGTGTCTGGCCGAGGTGGGCATGAGACCCCAGCGCCTGTTCGACACCGAGCTGGCCGGCCGGATCGCCGGCTTCGCCCGGGTCGGCCTCGGACCGATGACCGAGAGCGTGCTCGGGCTGAGCCTGGCCAAGGAGCACTCCGCGGTCGACTGGTCCACCCGCCCGCTGCCCGAGCCGTGGCTGCGCTACGCCGCTCTGGACGTCGAGGTGCTGGTCGAGCTGCGCAACGCACTCGAACAGGAGCTGGACGCCCAGGGCAAGCTCGGCTGGGCCCTGGAGGAGTTCGCGGCGATCGCCGCGGCCCCCCGCCCGGCCCCGCGGACCGACCCGTGGCGCCGCACCTCGCAGCTGCACAAGGTCCGCCGGCGCCGCCAGCTGGCCGTGGTGCGCGAGCTGTGGCTGACCCGCGACCGGACGGCGCAGGAGCGGGACGTCTCGCCGGGCCGGGTGCTGTCGGACGCCGCGATCGTCAACGCCGCGCTGGCCATGCCGCTGAACATCGCCGCACTGCAGGCCGTCCAGGGCTTCGGGCCGCGGGTGCACCGGCGCCAGCTGGAGCAGTGGCTGGCCGCGGTCCAGCGCGGGCGGGAGGTGCCGGAGAACCAGCTGCCGCCGGCCGCCGCGCCGCACGACGGCCCGCCGCCGCCGCGCGCCTGGGCCGAGAAGGACCCGGTGGCGGCCGCCCGGCTGAGCGGGGCGCGTGCCGCGGTGAGCGAGCTGGCCGAGCGCCACCACCTGCCGGCCGAGAACCTGATCACCCCGGACCTGGTCCGCCGGGTCTCCTGGGAGCCGCCGGCCGACGCCTCCGCGGCCAACGTGGCCGCGGCGCTGCGCCGGCTGGGCGCCCGCCAGTGGCAGGTGGACCTGGTCGCCCCGGCGGTGGCCACTGCCTTCGCCGAGGCGGCGGTCCCGCAGGACTAGAACCCGGGAGCACAGTCGAGGGGATGCCGCCCGCAGGGGCGGCATCCCCTTTTCGTCGTGTTGCGCGCCGTGTTCGCCGCGCGGACGCCCGACGTGTCGGGGGACACACTGCCGGAAGCACCGAACGGGCCTGGGCAGGTTGGTTACCGACGGGTAGCATGGCCGACAAGCAGCGCCGCCCACGTTCCCTCGTGCGGTGGTGAGCGGCAGCCTGCCCACCTGAACCGTTGGTCCCTGGGAGGAGAGCCCCCGTGCCTCGTACCGCGAGGGACGTCGTCTTCGTCGATGGCGTCCGCACCCCGTTCGGCAAGGCCGGCCCGAAGGGCATCTACCACGAGACGCGCGCCGACGACCTGGTCGTCAAGTGCATCCGGGAGCTCGTGCGCCGCAACCCGAACCTGCCCGTCGAGCGCATCGACGAGGTCGCCATCGCGGCCACCACGCAGATCGGCGACCAGGGTCTGACCATCGGCCGCACCGCCGCGCTGCTGTCCGGCCTGCCGAAGTCCGTCCCCGGCTACGCGATCGACCGCATGTGCGCCGGCGCGCTGACCGCCGTGACCACCACCGCCGGCGGCATCGCCTTCGGCGCGTACGACGTGGTCGTGGCCGGCGGCGTCGAGCACATGGGCCGCCACCCGATGGGCGAGGGCGTCGACCCGAACCCGCGCTTCGTCTCCGAGAAGCTCGTCGACGAGTCCGCCCTGTTCATGGGCATGACCGCGGAGAACCTGCACGACCGGTTCCCGCACCTGACCAAGGAGCGCTGCGACGCCTACGCCGTGCGCTCGCAGGAGAAGGCCGCCAAGGCGTACGCCAACGGCGACATCCAGCCCGGCCTGGTGCCGGTCTCGGTCCGCAACACCAACCCCGAGGTCGGCGAGACCGGCTGGGGCCTGGCCACCGTGGACGAGCCGATGCGCCCGGGCACCACGATGGAGAACCTGGCGGGGCTCAAGACCCCGTTCCGCCCCCACGGCAACATCACCGCGGGCAACTCGGCCGGTCTCAACGACGGCGCCACCGCCTCGCTGCTGGCCGCCGAGGACGTGGCCGAGGAGCTCGGCCTGCCGGTCCGGATGCGCCTGGTCTCCTACGCCTTCGCGGGCGTCGAGCCCGAGGTGATGGGCATCGGCCCGGTGCCGGCCACCGAGAAGGCGCTGGCCAAGGCCGGCCTCACCATCGACGACATCGGCGCGTTCGAGGTCAACGAGGCCTTCGCCGTCCAGGTGCTGGCGTTCCTGGACCACTACGGCATCGCGGACGACGACGAGCGGGTCAACCCGTACGGCGGCGCGATCGCCTTCGGCCACCCGCTGGCCTCCTCCGGCGTGCGCCTGATGAACCAGCTGGCCCGCCGCTTCGAGCAGCGCCCGGACGTCCGCTACGGCCTCACCACGATGTGCATCGGCTTCGGCATGGGCGGCACCGTCATCTGGGAGAACCCGCACTTCGAGGGTGGTAAGTGAGCATGAGCACCACGACTGAGCTGCTGACCCGCGGCGCCGAGCTCTTCCCCGGCGAGGTCGTCACCACCGCGCACGTGCGCCACCTGGACCTGCCGCTGCAGGCCGGCCGGCTGGCCCTGATCACCCTGGACAACGGCTTCGACCACACCAAGCCGACCACCTTCGGCCCGGGCTCGCTGCTCAAGCTGAACGAGGCGCTGGACCAGGTCGAGGCGGAGGCCGCCGAGGGCGCCATCGTCGGTGCCGCGATCACCGGCAAGCCGTTCATCTTCGCCGTCGGCGCCGACCTCAAGGGCGTCGAGCTGCTCAAGGAGCACGCGGACGCGCTGGCCATCGGCAAGGGCGGCCACGAGGTCTTCAAGCGGATCGCCGCGCTGCCCGTCCCGACCTTCGCGTTCTACAACGGCGCGGCGATGGGCGGCGGCGTCGAGGTCGGCCTGCACTGCGACTACCGCACGGTGTCGGCGGGCGTCCCGGCGTTCTCGCTGCCCGAGGTCTTCCTCGGCCTCGTCCCCGGCTGGGGCGGCTGCAGCATCCTGCCGAACCTGATCGGCCCGGCGAAGGCCGTCAAGGTGATCATCGAGAACTCGATGGCGCAGAACAAGCAGCTCAAGGGCAAGGACGTGTTCGAGCTGGGGATCGCCGACGCGATCTTCGAGCCGGCCGACTTCCTGGAGCAGTCGCTGCTCTGGGCCGCCCGCGTCCTCACGGGCGAGGTGGCCGTCGAGCGCGAGGCGATCGACCGCGGCAAGGCCTGGGACGACGCCGTCGCCTGGGGCCGGCTGGTCGCCGACGCCAAGGTGCACGGGGCGGCCCCGGCCGCCTACCGGGCGCTGGACATCATCGCCCGGGTCAAGGACGAGGACCTCCAGGCCGGCTTCGACGCCGAGGACGCGGCCCTGGCCGACCTCATCATGGGCGGCGAGCTGCGCAGCGGCATCTACGCCTTCAACCTGGTGCAGCGCCGGGCCAAGCGCCCGGTCGGCGCGCCGGACAAGTCGCTGGCCCGCCCGGTCACCAAGGTCGGCGTCGTCGGCGCCGGTCTGATGGCCTCCCAGCTGGCGCTGCTGTTCGCCCGCCGCCTGGAGGTGCCGGTGGTCCTCACCGACATCGACCAGGAGCGCGTCGACAAGGGCGTGGGCTACGTCCACGCCGAGATCGACAAGCTGCTGGAGAAGGGCCGGATCGGCAAGGACAAGTCCAACCGCCTCAAGGGCCTGGTCTCCGGCTCGCTCGACAAGGCCGCGGCCTTCGGCGACGCCGACTTCGTGATCGAGGCCGTCTTCGAGGAGATGGGCGTCAAGCAGGCCGTCTTCGCGGACCTGGAGAACGTGGTCTCGCCGACCTGCGTGCTGGCGACCAACACCTCCTCGCTGTCGGTCACCGAGATGGCCTCGAAGCTGAAGCACCCGGAGCGGGTCGTCGGCTTCCACTTCTTCAACCCGGTCGCGATCCTGCCGCTGCTGGAGATCGTCCGCGGCGAGCGGACCGACGACGTCTCGCTGGCCACCGCCTTCGGCGTCTCCAGGAAGCTGAAGAAGACCTCGGTGCTGGTCAAGGACGCCCCGGCGTTCGTGGTCAACCGGATCCTGACCCGCTTCATGGGCGAGATCCAGGACATCATCGACGAGGGCACCCCGATCGCCACCGTCGAGAAGGGCGTCGAGCCGCTCGGCCTGCCGATGTCCCCGATCGTGCTGCTGGAGCTGGTCGGCCCGGCCATCGCCCTGCACGTCTCGGAGACCCTGCACGGCGCGTTCCCGGAGCGGTTCACCGTCTCCGAGAACCTCGGCAAGGTGGTCAAGGCCGGCAAGCGCGGCTTCTACACCTGGGTGGACGGCCAGCAGGTCCTCGACCCCGAGGTGCTGGAGCTGCTCTCCTTCGGCGACACCGTGCTGACCGAGGAGCAGGTCCTCGGCCGCGCCCTGGAGGCCGTCGCGCAGGAGATCGGCCTGATGCTGGAGGAGGGTGTCGTCGCCGAGGCGCAGGACATCGACCTCTGCATGATCACCGGCGCCGGCTGGCCCTTCCACCTGGGCGGGATCACCCCGTACCTGGACCGTGAGGGCGTCTCGGAGCGGGTGAACGGCAAGCGCTTCCTCGCCCCGGGCGTGGCCTCGGTGCCCGCCTAGCGGTGACGCCGAAGGGCCCCGGTGACCAGCACGGTCACCGGGGCCCTTCGCGTTCCCGCTCCTCCCGGGGGCGTTCCCCGGGGTCCGGCTCAGCGCTTGAGGCGGTAGACGACGGTGTCGGCGAAGACGCCGACCATCTCGTAGTGGGTCTCCAGCAGGTTCTCGATCT
The DNA here is from genome assembly GCF_042884635.1 of Kitasatospora sp. NPDC058115. Lineage (NCBI taxonomy): Bacteria > Bacillati > Actinomycetota > Actinomycetes > Kitasatosporales > Streptomycetaceae > Kitasatospora > Kitasatospora sp. NPDC058115. Next base: position 31,290 of record NZ_JBHVTL010000019.1, on the reverse strand, counting down.
TCGGGATCATGCCGGGCTGGTACGGCGCGAGGCCGGAGTCGTCGACGACGACCTCGGGCAGGCTCTTGGCGATCTCCTGGTCGAAGGTCTGCCAGGCGTTGGTCATCGAGAACTGCTCGCCGACGTTGGGGCTGCCGTCCTTGCCGCCGCTGTAGTTGGTCAGGAAGCCCGCGGTGAGGTACCGGGTGGCGGGCTTGCGGTCGGCGAGCCAGTACAGCTCCGGGTGCATGCCCCAGACCAGCACGGTGTCCTTGGGGGTGGTCTGCGCGGCGACCGCGGTGGCGACCTCGGTGGTGCGGTCCAGCCGCTCCCCCGGCCAGGCCAGCGCCAGGCCCCAGAAGACGGTGGCGGCGGCCGCGGTGTACAGCAGCACGGGCTTCCAGCGGACGGCCGAGGTGGCGATCGCGCCGGTGCCCAGCAGCACCAGCGGGGGCATCAGCTGGAGGTAGTAGTGGCCGAAGAAGTGGAAGCCCATGCTGACCGCGACCACCGAGGAGAGCAGCCACATCCACAGGTCGGTGGTGGAGCCGTGCTCCTCCCCCGCGACCGGCAGCGGACGGTGCCGGTGCTTCAGCCAGAGCCGGCGGCCGACCGGCAGCAGGAAGCCGAGGCCGGCCGCGACCAGGATCGCCGAGTTGCCGAGCGCCCGGCCGGCCATCTGCAGCCAGGCGCCGCCGACACTGGCGTAGTCGCCGCTGCCGGTGACCACCCAGAACAGGAAGCCCTTCGGTTTGGTGAGGATCACCGCGACCAGCGCTATCGGCAGGGTGAAGCCGAAACCGATCTTGAGCAGGGCGGGGATCCAGCGCACGCCGCGCCGCCGGGCGTCCTGGAAGAGCATCCAGAGCACCGGCAGCAGCACCGCGCCGCCGGTCTGCTTGGTCAGCGAGCAGAGCGCCACCGCGATGCCGGCGGCCAGCCAGCGCCGGCGCTCGGCGTAGCGGAAGGCGGCCACCATGGCGGGCAGCATGAAGACCTCGAAGGTCGCCGCCTGGGTGTCCTCCGGGGAGAGCCCGATGGAGACCAGCAGGTAGAGCAGGCCCGCGCCGACCCCGGCCCGGTCGCCCCAGCGGCCGCGGGCGAGCGAGGCCAGCAGGATCGCGGTGACCAGGTGGGCGGCCACCGCCAGGGTGCGCAGCGGCCAGAGCGAGGCGGAGCCGAACACCGCGAAGCAGGCCTGGTACAGCCAGGGCAGCAACGGCGGCTTGCGGTCCACCACGGTGTCGTAGAGCACGCCGCCGTCGGCGAGCATCCGGGCCTGGGTGGCCAGGAAGCCCTCGTCGGGGCTCCAGACCGGGCGGAGGAAGGACGGCAGGTGGGTCAGCAGGGCCACCAGGGCCAGCAGCGGCACCAGCCGCGTCCAGTAACCGGTCTTCACGCGCTCCCAGCCGTCGGCCGGGGGTACCCCCAGGGGCAGGCGCTCGGCGAGCGCGGTCAGGCGTTCTCGGATGGGGGTCGGCACGGATGACAACCTACCGGGCGGGATCGGCGCGGGCAGCGCCGGTCCCGCCTTTGGTGCGATTATCAGCCCCAAGTGGTACCGAGCTGTCGCAAACGGCCCGCTCGGGGCGACGGGGGCCGGTCAGGCCTGGACGGCCACGTCGAGCCGGGAGACCAGCGCGGTCACCTGGCGGGCGATGTCCGGGGCGGTCAGGCCGATCTCGGCGAGGATCTCCGGCCGCGAGGCGTGGTCCAGGAACTCCTGCGGGATGCCGAAGTCGCGCAGCGGCAGGTCCACGTCCGCGTCGCGCAGCGCCTGGGCGACCGCCGAGCCGACGCCGCCGACCCGCCCGTTGTCCTCGACCGTGACGACCACCCGGTGCTCGGCGGCCAGGCCCGGCAGCGCCGGGTCGACCGGCTTGACCCAGCGCGGGTCCACCACGGTCGAGCTGATGCCCTGGGCGGCCAGCAGGTCGGCCACCTCCAGGCACATCGGGGCGAGCGCGCCGACCGAGACGATCAGCACATCGGCCCGGCGGCCCTCCTCGGCGTCCGGGTCGACGCGCAGCAGGTCCATGCCGCCGACCGTGCCGACCGCCGGGACGGCCGGGCCGACGGTGCCCTTGGAGTAGCGGACCACGGTCGGCGCGTCCTTGACCTCGACGGCCTCGCGCAGCTGGGCGCGCAGCTGGTCGGCGTCGCGCGGGGCGGCGAGCCGCAGGCCGGGGACGACCTGGAGGATCGACATGTCCCACATGCCGTTGTGCGAGGCGCCGTCGTCGCCGGTGACACCGGCCCGGTCCAGGGTGAACGTGACGCCCAGCTTGTGCAGGGCGACGTCCATCAGCACCTGGTCGAAGGCCCGGTTGAGGAAGGTCGCGTAGACCGCGAAGACCGGGTGCAGACCGTTGGTGGCCAGGCCGGCGGCGCTGGTGACGGCGTGCTGCTCGGCGATGCCGACGTCGAAGATGCGGTCCGGGAAGGCCTCGGCGAACGGCGCCAGGCCCACCGGGTGGAGCATCGCGGCGGTGATGCCGACGATGTCCTCGCGCTCGTGGCCGAGGGCGACCATCTCCTCGGCGAAGACCGAGGTCCAGCTCCGGCCGCCGGCGTTCTTGATCGGCAGGCCGGTCTCCGGGTGGATCTTGCCGACGGCGTGGAAGCGGTCCTCGTCGTTGTTCTCGGCGGCGTGGTAGCCGCGGCCCTTCTCGGTCAGGCAGTGCACGATGACCGGGCCGCCGAAGCCGCGCGCCTTGGTGAGCGCGGACTCCAGGGCGGTGAGGTCGTGGCCGTCGATCGGGCCGATGTACTTGAGGCCGAGGTCCTCGAACATGCCCTGCGGGGCGATGAAGTCCTTCAGGCCCTTCTTGGCGCCGTGCAGGGTCTCGAAGAGCTGCTGGCCGACCACGGGGGTGCGCTGGAGGGCGTCCTTGCCCCAGGACAGGAAGCGCTCGTAGCCCTGGGTGGTGCGCAGGGTGGCGAGGTGGTTGGCCAGGCCGCCGATGGTGGGCGAGTAGGAGCGCTCGTTGTCGTTGACGACGATGACGACCGGGCGGTCCTTGGCGTCGGCGATGTTGTTGAGCGCCTCCCAGGCCATGCCGCCGGTGAGGGCGCCGTCGCCGATCACGGCCACCACCGGGTCGTTCTTCCCCAGCAGCTGGTTGGCCTTGGCCAGGCCGTCGGCGTAGGAGAGCACGGTGGAGGCGTGCGAGTTCTCGATCACGTCGTGTTCGGACTCGGCGCGCGACGGGTAGCCGGACAGGCCGCCCCTGCTGCGCAGCCCGGAGAAGTCCTGGCGGCCGGTGAGCAGCTTGTGGACGTAGCTCTGGTGGCCGGTGTCGAACAGGACGCGGTCGCGCGGGGAGTCGAAGACCCGGTGCAGCGCGATGGTGAGCTCCACCACGCCGAGGTTCGGGCCGAGGTGGCCGCCCGTCTTGGAGACCTCGGTCACCAGGAAGGTCCGGATCTCCTCGGCCAGGGTGGCCAGCTGTCCGGGCGTGAGCCGGTCGAGATCGCGCGGTCCCCGAATGCGGGTCAGCAGGGCCACCCGTTCCTCCTCGTTCAGTGTTCGCGGACCGCGGGGGCCCGACGGGCGTCGCCGCCCGGTGTCGACCGGTCGAGTCTAATGTCCGCCTACCGGACACCGGGCGGGGTGTCCGGTACCGACGGCCGGTACGCGCCAACCACCTCGACGGTCACTCCTTCGGGTGGAGGGGGGAGACCGGCGTGTCGGTGCGCCCGGCGGCGGGGCGGGCGGCGGCGTTCAGGGGCGGGCCACGGCGAGCGCGCTGGAGTCGCCCGCCTCGCTCATCACCAGCGCCAGCGCGCCCAGGACCTCGGCACGGCCGCCCAGGGTACCGGGGACCACCGACAGCTGGCGGGCGGCGCTGGGGATCGCGTAGCGGGCCACCGAGTCGCGGATCGGCGCGAGCACCAGCTCCCCGGCCTCGGCGAGGTCGCCGCCGAGGATCACCCGGCGCGGGTTGAGCAGGTTGCACAGGGTGGCCACGCCGGTGCCGATCTGCCGGCCGGCGTCGGCGATCACCCGGCGGCAGCCGAGGTCGCCCTCGTGGGCCAGCTCCACCACCCGGGGCAGGGTGAGCCCGGTGCCGAGGGTGGGGGTGAGCAGGTTCAGCAGGTAGCGGGAGCCGACGAAGGTCTCCAGGCAGCCGCGGTTGCCGCAGCGGCAGACCGGGCCGGCCTCGTCCAGGGTGATGTGGCCGATCTCGCCCGCGGTGCCGCCCGGCCCCCGGTAGATCTGCCCGTTGACCACCAGGCCGGCGCCGACACCGCTGGCCACCTTGATGTAGGCGAGGTCGTTCAGGCCCCGGCCGGCACCCCAGACCAGCTCGCCGAGCGCGCCGAGGTTGGCGTCGTTGTCGACGTGCACCGGCAGGCCGAGCCGCTCGGCCAGCTCGCGGCCGGGGGCGATGCCGGTCCAGCCCGGCAGGATCGCGGTGGAGCCCAGCGCGCCGGTCTCCACGTCGATCGGGCCGGGGACGCCCAGGCCCACGCCGATCACCTTGTCGGAGCGGAAACCGGCCTCCGCGAGCAGCCGCTCCACCAGGGCCTCGGCCCGGTCGAAGCCCTGCGCGGCGGAGACGTCGACGTCCATCGGGGCGCTCTCCTCGGCGAGCACCCGGTGGGCGAGGTTGCCGACGGCGACCCGCAGATGGGTGTGGCCGAAATCGATCCCCACCACGATGCCCGCGTCGCCGCTGAGCGAGACGCTGCGGGCGCGCCGGCCGCCGGCGGAGGTGTCGGCGACCTCGACGGTGCCGCTCTCCTTCAGTTCCCGGACGATGTTGGACACGGTGGCCGCCGAGAGGCCGGTACCGCGGGCGATCTCGGCCTGGGTCAGCGACCCGGCCATCCGCACCGCGCGGAGCACCCGCTCCAGGTTGGCCCGGTGCAGTGAGGACTGCGAGCCCGGAGTGTCCGTCGACATGATCCACCCTCCCAAAGGGCGCCGGGGACCCCTCCGCCGGGACGTCCCCCTTCACAACCTGAAGCCTAGGCCCTCCCCGAACGTGAAGGCACGGGAGAGGGAAGGCGACGGGACGGTGCACGGGCCCGGGTGCCGGGGAACGGGGGGAGGGACCGGGCGCCGGGCCGGTGCGGGCGGCCCGGGTGCTGACATCGCCCCAGGTCGGCACGGGGGCGGCCGGGGCCCCGGGTTCCGGCGGGCGTCCGAAAACCGTCCCCCCGTACGATGGTGCCCAATCTCACCCGTCCCGCCGGTCACGGATGTGCACCGATACCGGGACGCTTCCAGACATGACGGGGCAACAGATGGCAGGGGATCACCCGATGCCGGGAGCTGGCGAAGCTCCCGGCGGCGGTCCGGACAACCGGGGCGTGTCGTTCGGACGCACGCCGGGCGGCGTCGACCCGGCGGCCGTGGCGGACCAGCAGACACAGCTCGACGGGGCGGCGGTCCCCGGCCAGGCCGCACCGCCGGCCCCGGCCGCTCCGCCCGCCGCGCCACCGGCCCCGCCGGCCGCGGCCGCGGGCGGCTACGCCTACGCGCCCACCGCCCCCGCCTTCCCCGCACAGGGACCGGCACCGGCCCCGCCGGTCGGCCCGTACGACCCGGCGCCCGGCCAGCCGCAGTTCGGCGCCCCGGCCCCGGGCCAGCAGCCCTACGGCTACGCCGCCCCGCCGCCCGCCGACGGCGGCGCGCCCGGGTACGGCTACCCGCAGCAGGGCGGCTACGGCTACCCGGGCGCCCCGGTGCCCGCGCCGCCCAAGCAGCGCAACCCCGTGATGGTCTGGGGCGGCATCATCGGCGGCGTGCTGGCGATCGCCATCGTCGCCGCGCTGGTCGTGCTGTTCACCGACGACAAGAAGGAGAAGGACGACCCGCCGGCCGCCTCCGGAGGCACCACCGGCCAGGTCACCGGCGGCGGCGGGACCTCGCCGGACGTCAGCACCAGCCCGGGCAGCACGCCGTCGGCCGGCGGCACCACCGGCGGCACGGGCGGCGGTGGCGGCGGCAAGGCCGGCGCCTACAACCTGGCCTGGGCGGCCGACAAGCCGGCCAGCTCGGTCAGCGGCACCACCCGGCTGCTCGCCATCTGGGGCGCCGAGAAGGTCGCGGTGCGCGCCGACACCACCGGCATCCGCGCCGTCAACACCTCCGACGGCAAGGAGGCCTGGACCATCCCGGTGCCCTCCGGCGCCAAGGAGTTCTGCACCGCCTCGTACAACGCCAACTCCAAGCACATCGCCGCCATCTCGCTGAACACCGGTGACAGCGACTGCTCCACCATCGCCGCCGTCGACCTCACCACCGGCAAGCTGTCGTGGAGCGCCAAGGTCGGGCAGAACAAGATGGTCTCCCCCACCCTGAGCATCACCGACAAGGTCATCGGCATCGGCTCCAACACCGCCGCCGCGGTGAACGTCGCCGACGGCTCCGCGGTCTGGGCCTTCCAGCCGCGCGAGAAGGACTGCAGCGTCTACGGCACCGCGGCCGGCTCGCAGATCGTGGTCACCGACCGCTGCTACGGCCTCAACACCACCGTCAAGTCGCAGCTGGTGATCCTGGAGACGGAGACCGGCAAGGTCGCCTCGCCCGCGCCGATCACCCTGTCCGGCAGCATCGAGCGGGTCGACAAGGTCCTCTCCGACCAGCCCCTGGTGCTGTCGATGTCCAGCGGCGCCAACGGCGACTACGTGCTGCCGTTCGACAAGACCAACAAGCCGGGCACCCAGATGCCCGTCAAGGAGCCCGGCTACGACAGCCTGCGGCTCAGCGGCCTGGCCGACGCCTTCACCCAGAGCGTGGTCAGCGGCACCACCCTGTACGTGCAGACCAACCCGACCAAGCCGGCGATCAACGCCTACGACCTGACCACCGGCAAGCGGCTCTGGTCGACCGACGGCAAGGCCAAGGACGGCCTGCGGCTGGTCTCCGGCACCGACAAGGACGGCAAGGTCCGGGCCATCCTGGACATGGGCTACGGCAACGACGCCAAGCTGGTGACCCTCGCCGCCGCCGACGGCGCGGTCGCCGAGCTCGGCAACCTCACCGTCAACTCGACCTTCAGCATCGGCCTGAGCGGAAACGAGTTCGTACTGAACTCGGACGGGGCGCTGTACGGGTTCTCCCGCGGCACCTTCGACTCCCCCGTGTTCAAGTACGTCAAGAAGTGACGACGCCGCGGGCGGGACGGCAGAGGGCCCACGGGCCCCTGCCGTCCCGCCCGCTTCGTATCCGGGCACATTCCGGCGGGACCGGCGGGCGGACATGGCAGGATGCCAGCATCAGCCTGACGAAGGAGTCCAGCGAGTGCCCGGCACCAACCTGACCCGCGAGGAGGCCCGCACCCGGGCCGACCTCCTGCACGTGGACGCGTACGACATCGAGCTCGACCTGAGCTCGGCCCGAGAGGGGGGCACGTTCCGGTCCACCACCGTGGTCCGGTTCACCGCCACCACCCCGGGCGCGGCCACCTTCATCGACCTGGTCGCCCCGAGCGTCGAGGAGATCGTCCTCAACGGCGAGCGGCTCGACAACGCCGGCTTCGCCGACAGCCGGATCGCGCTGCCGGGCCTCGCCGCCGAGAACGAGCTGCGCGTCGTCGCCACCTGCGCGTACACCAACACCGGCGAGGGCCTGCACCGGTTCGTCGACCCGGTCGACGGCGAGACCTACCTCTACACCCAGTTCGAGGTGCCGGACGCCCGCCGGGTCTTCGCCAACTTCGAGCAGCCCGACCTGAAGGCCGCGTTCACCTTCACCGTGACCGCGCCCGCCGGCTGGAGCGTGGTCTCCAACTCGCCCACCCCCGAGCCGGAGGGCGAGGGCGACACCCGGGTCTGGCGCTTCGCCCCGACCGGCCGGATCTCCTCGTACATCACCGCGCTCGTCGCGGGCCCGTACGTCGGGGTCTTCGACGCCTACGAGAACGGCGAGCAGAAGGTGCCGCTGGGCATCTACTGCCGGCCCTCGCTGCGCGAGTTCCTGGACGCCGAGGCGATCTTCGAGGTCACCAAGCAGGGCTTCGACTACTTCCAGGAGAAGTTCGACTTCCCCTACCCGTTCCCCAAGTACGACCAGCTCTTCGTCCCGGAGTTCAACGCCGGCGCGATGGAGAACGCGGGCGCCGTCACCCTGCGCGACCAGTACGTGTTCCGGTCCAAGGTGACCGACGCCGCGTACGAGGCCCGCGCCGCGACGATCCTGCACGAGCTCGCCCACATGTGGTTCGGCAACCTCGTCACCATGGAGTGGTGGAACGACCTCTGGCTGAACGAGTCGTTCGCCACCTACGCCGAGGCGGTCTGCCAGGCCGAGTCACCCGACTCGCAGTGGCCCAACTCCTGGACCACCTTCGCCAACCAGATGAAGACCTGGGCGTACCGGCAGGACCAGCTGCCGTCCACCCACCCGATCATGGCCGACATCAACGACCTGGAGGACGTCCAGGTCAACTTCGACGGCATCACCTACGCCAAGGGCGCCTCGGTGCTCAAGCAGCTGGTGGCCTACGTCGGCCAGGACGCCTTCTTCGAGGGCGTGCGCGCCTACTTCAAGCGGCACGCCTGGGGCAACACCCGCCTCGGCGACCTGCTGGGCGCGCTGGAGGAGGCCAGCGGCCGGGACCTCAAGGCCTGGTCCGCCGCCTGGCTGGAGACCGCCGGCATCAACGTGCTGCGGCCCGCGCTGACCCTGAACACCGACGGCGAGATCGAGTCCTTCGCCGTGCTCCAGGACGCCCCGGCGCTGCCGGCCGGTGCCAAGGGCGAGGCCGTGCTGCGCCCGCACCGGATCGCCGTCGGCCTGTACGAGCTGACCGACGGCGCGCTGGTGCGCACCGAGCGGATCGAGCTGGACGTCGACGGCCCGCGCACCGAGGTGCCGCAGCTGGTCGGCCGGCACCGCCCGGCCGTGATCCTGCTGAACGACGACGACCTGTCCTACGCCAAGGTCCGCCTCGACGAGGACTCGCTGGCCGTGGTCACCGAGCACCTCGGCGCCTTCACCGACGCGCTGCCGCGCGCGCTGTGCTGGGCCTCCGCCTGGGACATGACCCGCGACGGCGAGCTGGCCGCCCGCGACTACCTGACGCTCGCCCTCTCCGGCCTGCCGCGCGAGAGCGACATCGGCGTCGTCCAGTCGGTGCACCGCCAGGTCAAGCTGGCGCTCGACGCCTACGCCGACCCGGCCTGGCGCGAGCAGGGCCTGGCCCGCTGGGCCGAGGCCGCCGAGGAGGCGCTGCGCGCCGCCGAGCCGGGCAGCGACCACCAGCTCGCCTGGGCCCGGGCCCTGGCCGGCGTCGCCCGCACCGACGGTCAGCTCGGCCTGCTCGCCGGGCTGCTGGACGGCACCCAGGAGATCCCCGGCCTGGCCGTGGACACCGAGCTGCGCTGGACCCTGCTGGGCCGGCTCGCCGCGACCGGCCGGGCCGACGAGCCCGAGATCGCGGCCGAGCTGGAGCGCGACAACACCGCGGCCGGCCAGGAGCACGCGGCCGGCTGCCGGGCGGCCCGCCCGACCGTCGAGGCCAAGGCGTCCGCCTGGACGTCCGTGGTGGAGTCGGACGAGCTGACCAACTACGTGCAGGCGGCGGTGATCGGCGGCTTCCAGCAGGCCGACCAGCGCGCGCTGCTCGCGCCGTACGCGGAGAAGTACTTCGCCGCGGTGAAGGGCATCTGGGAGACCCGCAGCCACGAGATCTCGCAGCAGATCATCGTCGGGCTCTACCCGTCGCTGCTGGTCGAGCAGGCCACCCTGGACGCCACCGACGCCTGGCTGGCCTCGGCCGAGCCGGCGCCGGCGCTGCGGCGGCAGGTCGTCGAGGCGCGGGCCGGTGTGGAGCGGGCGCTGAAGGCGCAGGCCGCCGACCGGGCCGCCGCGGAGCGCTGACGCGGCCGTCCCCTCCCCCTTCCGTGCGGAGGGGGGAGGGGACGCGGACACGCGCGAGGGGGCGCCGGACCGGGTCCGGCGCCCCCTCGGGGTCTGTGCGTGGAGGACGAAGCGGCTCGGCTACTTCTTCTTGTCCTTGCCGCCGCCGAGCGGCAGCGCCGCCAGGCCGCCGATGATCACGAAGGCCGCGATCGGCAGCAGCACGTAGAGCCCGAGGGTCTCGGCGACGCTCAGGCCGGAACCCGGGTCGTCGCCGTCGTCCCGGGTGAGGGCCATGGCGGGCGACGACAGCAGCATCATCAGCGTGACCGTTGCGGTGACCGCGCCGGCTCGCAAAGCGTTCCTCTTGTCCACGGTGCCAACTTACCCGTCACTTACGCCGGGCCGCTCGGCGGGGTCGGCCTTTCGGGAGGGCCGTCACCGGCGGTGCCCGGCCGGACGCCCACGGAGCCCAGCAGGCCGGCGAGGGTCCGGGCGTCCGGGGCCGCGGCCAGCGCGTCCAGGGTGACCGGGCGCCCCGAGCCGTCGGCGACCGGCAGGCGCCAGTTCGGGTACTGGTCCCAGGTGCCCGGGAGGTTCTGCGGACGCGGGTCGCCGACCACGTCGGGCAGCCAGACGCCGATCAGCCCGGCGGGGGTGGCGGCCAGGAACCGGTGCAGCGCGAGGGCCGACAGCGGCTCGTCCGCGCCCAACAGTCCCAGCCGGACCAGCTCGGCCCGCCAGTCGGCCAGCTCGGCGGCGGCCTGCGCCTGCTCCTCGCCCAGCGGACGGGCCAGCAGGCCCAGCCGGTGGCGCAGCTCCACGTGCTCGCCGGAGAGCCGGGCGGCGGTGGACGGCAGGTCGTGCGTGGTCAGGGTGGCGAGGCTGCCCGCGCGCCACCGCCCGGGCGGCAGGATCCCGCCCCCGGCCTGCCAGTCGCGTTCGAACCAGAGCACCGAGGTGCCGAGCACGCCGCGCGCCGCCAGCTCCTCGCGCACGCCCGGCTCGACGGTGCCGAGGTCCTCGCCGATCACCGCGGCGCCGGCCCGGTGCGCCTCCAGGGCGAGCACGGCGAGCATCGCCTCGGCGTCGTAGCGCACGTAGACGCCCTCGGTCGGGGCGTGTCCGGCGGGCACCCACCAGAGCCGGAACAGGCCCATCACGTGGTCGATCCGCAGCGCGCCGGCGTGCCGGGCGGCGGAGCGGATCAGCTCGGCGAAGGGCGCGTAGCCGGCCTCGGCCAGCGCGTCCGGGCGCCAGGGCGGCAGGCCCCAGTCCTGGCCGCGCGCGTTGAAGGCGTCCGGCGGCGCGCCGACTGAGATGCCGGCGGCCAGCACGTCCTGGAGCGCCCAGGCGTCGGCGCCGTCCGGGTGGACGCCGACCGCGAGGTCGTGCACCAGGCCGACCGGCATCCCGGCGGTGCGGGCGGCCCGCTGGGCGCGGTCGAGCTGGCGGTCGGTCTGCCAGGCCAGCCAGCGGTGGAAGTCCACCCGGCCGGCCAGCTCGGCGGCCGCGCGCCGCACGTGCGGGGAGCCGGGGTGGCGCAGGCCCTTCGGCCAGCGGTGGTGGTCGGCGCCGTGCCGCTCGGCCAGGGCGTTCCAGAGCGCGTACCGCTCCAGCCACTCGCCCTCGCGGGCCCGGTAGGCGTCGAAGGCGGCGGTGCGGACGGCGCCGTGCTCCTCCGCGTACCGGCGGTACCCGGTGTGCAGCAGTTCCAGGGCACGGCGCTTGAGGGCCCAGACCTCGTCGCGGTCGATCAGGCCGTCGTGCTCCAGCACCTCGGAGCGCAGCCGGGCGGCGCGGGTCAGCAGTTCGTCCGCCTCGGCGCGGGCCGGGCCGGTGAGGTAGGCGTACTCGGGGACCTCCTCGACCCGCAGGTGGACCGGGTCGGCGAAGCGGCGGGAGGACGGGCGGTAGGGGGACGGGTCGGAGGGGACGGCGGGCAGCCCGGCGTGCAGCGGGTTGATCTGCAGGAAGGCGGCGCCCAGCGAGCCGGCCCAGGTGGCGAGGTCGGCGAGGTCGGCGAGGTCGCCCATGCCCCAGGAGCGGTCGGAGAGCACGGAGTAGAGCTGGGCGAGGAAGCCCCAGCCGCGGCCGGGGAGGGCGGGCAGGCGTTCGGGGGCGACGATCAGGTGGGCGGTGGCGGTGCGGTCCGCGGCGTCGGCGTGCAGGGTGTGCCGGCCGGGCGGCAGGTCGGCGGGCAGCCAGTGGGCGTGGCCGCGCGGCAGCTCCCAGCGGCCGCCCTGCTCCAGGGCGACGGCGAGCCGGGTGCCGGCGGGGAGGTCGAGCGCGGTGCGGCGGCCGGCCCGGGCCACGACGGTCGGGGGCAGCAGCCGGGCCCGCCGCTCGTCCCGGTGGCGGGCGAGCGCGGCGCGGGCGGCGTCGGGGGTGGCGGCGTCCACGCCGAGCGCGGCGAGCACGGCGACCAGCGTGCGGGCTCCGGCCGGCACTCCCCCGGGGCCGCAGCGGGTGTCCACCCCGTGGGCCTGCGCCAGCGCCACCAGTTCGGGCGGGGGCGGCGGCGCGTCCTGCGCGGGCACGTCCGGTCCGTCGGCTCCGTCACGGTCGAGATAAGCGGCCACTCGCGGCTCCTGCGATGTCTCGGCAACGCCCAGTCAGGACAGCCACAGTCCTACCCGGGTGACGCCCCGGCGACCCGGCGGACACACCCCGCCGAAGGGGTGGGAGAGGGGCGGAAAGAAGTGTTCGGGAGGGCGGAGAGCCTCCGTTAAAGAGGCCTTAAGTCCGGCGTAAATCGGACAAAATCGGCATACCCGTCGACGGCGTTGACACCGGGAAACGTAGCTGGTGGGCTTTGCCGCGATGTGGTTCCGGCCTGGCGAGGAGGCTCCTGTGCAAGCCCGAGTGTCCGAGGTGGCCGGGCGGCGGCTCCGTCAGCAGCTGGAGCAGAGCCCGTCGCTGCGCGAGGTGCTGCAGCACCCCGCGGCCCTCGCGGCACGGCGGGCCACCGCGCGGACGTGCCGTCAGCTGGTGCCCCGCACGGCGGACCGGCTGATCGCGGACCTCAAGGGCACCGAACCGCTGCTGCACTCCGTGCGCGCCGAGCGCGCGCTGGCCGCCCGCCCGGGCGCGCCCAGCCGGCGCACCCTCCAGATGGCGGCCACCCTGTCGGCGGCGGCCGTGGTCGGCGGTCTGCTGGTGAGCGGCCCGGCCGCGTACGCGCGGGTGCCCGGGTACTCCCCCGGGGCGGACGTGGTGAGCACCGCGAGCGGCGCCCCGCAGACCCCGCTGGGCAGTGTCAGCGACCCCCGGGTCTTCCCCCGCCCGCAGGAGCAGAGCGTGGCCGGCCGGCCGGTCACCGTGCCGGGCGCCGTCACCCTGGTCACCGCGCCGACCGCGGACCACGGCGCCGTCGCCGCGGTGCGCGAGGTCCTGGGCATCGCCGGGGCGAGCGCCGTGACCTCGGTGCCGGAGCCGCCCGCCCCGGTCGCCGGCTCCCTGGTGGTGTACGTCGGCGGCCCCACCGAGGGCGCGGGCGGCCCCACCGACCGGGTCCTGCGCGAGCTCACCGTCGCGGCCGGCGGCAGGGACAGCGCGGCACCGACCACGGCCGGCATGCCGGCCGGCGGCTACGTGCTGGCGGCCGGCCAGCTGCCGGTGGCCGGCGGCGGCAGCTACGGCGCGGTGGTGCTGGCCGGCGCCGATCCGACCGGCACCTTCTACGCGGCGCAGTCGCTGCGCCAGCTGCTGGCGGCCGTCCCCGCCGACCAGGGCCAGGCGCCCGGCGCGGCCGGCCTCGGCCTGCCGGGGATCACCCTGCGCGACTGGCCGTCCGGCGCCCCGGTGCGCGGCACCGCCGAGGCCTTCTACGGCACCCCGTGGAGCCAGCAGCAGCGGCTGGACCAGCTGGACTTCCTCGGCCGCTCCAAGCAGAACTTCTACCTCTACGCCCCGGGCGACGACCCGTACCGCACCGCCCGCTGGCGGGACGCCTACCCGCAGGCGAAGGCCGACGACCTGCGCGCGCTGGCCGCCCGCGCCGGGCGCAACCACGTCACCCTCGGCTACGCGATCGACCCCGGCCAGTCGTTCTGCTACAGCTCCGGCAAGGACGCGGACGCGCTGGTCGCCAAGCTGGACGGGCTGCGCAGGCTCGGCTTCACCGCGTTCCAGCTGCAGTTCCTGGACGTCTCCTACGACGAGTGGCACTGCTCCGACGACCGGGCCAGGTACGGCACCGGCCCGGCCGCCGCCGCCCGGGCGCAGGGCGAGCTGGCCACCAAGGTGCAGGAGCGGCTGATCGCCGGGGACCCTGCTCTGGCGCCGCTGTCGGTCGTCCCCACCGAGTACCACCAGCAGGGCTCCACCCCGTACCGCGGGGCGCTGGCCGACGCGCTGCCGCCGGCCGTACAGGTGGCCTGGAGCGGGGTCGGGGTGATCCCGGAACGGATCACCGGCAAGCAGACCGGCGACACCGCGGAGCTGTACCGCCACCCGCTGGTCACGATGGACAACTACCCGGTCAACGACTCCACCCCGGACCGGCTCTTCCTGGGCGCCTACACCGGCCGCGACAGCGAGGTGGCGACCCGTTCGGCCGTCCTGCTGACCGGTGCGATGCAGCAGCCGGTCGCCTCCCGGATCGCGCTCGGCACGGCCGGGGACTTCGCCTGGAACCCGGTCGGCTACAAGCCGGAGGACTCCTGGCGGGCGGCGCTGCGCTCGCTGGCGGGCCCGACCGGCGCGACGGCCACGCCCACCGGGGAGACCCTGGCCGCGGTCACCGCGCTGGCCGGCAACAACGTGTCCTCGCCGCTGGCCACGCAGGAGTCCGGCTACCTCCAGCCGCTGCTGGAGCGGTTCTGGGCGACCGCCGAGCCGACCGCGGGCACCGCGCCCGACCTGGCGAAGCTGATCGAGGCGGCCGCCCCGCTGCGGGAGGCGTTCACCGCGATGGCGGACGCCCAGCAGACCCTGGCCGCGGCCCCGGCGACCGCCCAGCTGGCCGCCGAGGCGGCGCCCTGGCTGGCGCCGCTGCGCGACTACGGCCTCGGCGGGAAGGCCGCCCTGGACATGCTGCTGGCGCAGCGCGGCGGGGACGGCGGCGCCGCCTGGAAGGCCCGGGTGGAGCTGAACAAGCTGCGCGAGCAGCTCGGCCAGAGCCCGGCGACGGTCGGCGCGGGCGTGCTCGGCCCGTTCCTGGAGCGGGCGCTGCGGGCCGCCGACACCTGGGCCGGGGTGCAGGGCGGCGGCATCACCCCGACCACCACGATGGGCACCGCGCACGACCACCTGCCGGCGCTGATGGCCGACGGCGTCGCCGACACGTTCTACTGGAGCTCGGCGCCGCCGCAGGCCGGCGACTCGGTCGGCCTGGACCTCGGCGGCGGGCGCCCGGTCGGCAGCGTGACGGTGCTGATGGGCTCCTGGGGCAGCGGGCCGGACGGCGCGAGCGCCGTGGACGACTACATCCGCGACGGCGTGCTGGAGTACACCACCGGCGAGGGCGGCTGGAAGAAGCTGGCCCCGGTGAAGAACCAGAAGTCGGTCTCCGCGCAGCTGCCCGCCGGGGCGGTCGTCCGGGCGGTGCGGCTGCGGGCCACCGCCGCGCAGAAGACCGCGGTCGCGGTGCGCGAGTTCTCGGTGACCGCGCCGGACGAGCTGCCGGCCAGCGTCTCCGGCGGCCCGGCCGCGCTGCCCGGCTCCTCGGCCGCCGCGGTGCTGGACGGCAACCCGGACACCGCCTACCGGGCGGCCACCGCGCCGACCGCCTCGGACGAGCCGCTCACCGTCGAGCTGGGCGCCGCCCGGCCGCTGGACCGGCTCACCATCCTCACCGACCCGGGCGTGCGGGCCTCGGCCACCGTCTCGGTGCGGCACCCGGACGGCTCCTGGACGGAGATCGGCACCGTGCAGCCGGGTTGGAACGAGCTGTCGGCCGGCGGACTGCCCGCCGACGCGTTCCGGCTGGCCTGGAAGCCCGGCGGGGAGCCGCCGGTGGTCAACCAGGTGATCCCCTGGTACGCGGACGCCCCGGCGGCCCGGCTGAGCCTGGCCGACGCCTCGGTGGACGCGGTGATCGGGGAGGCCGCGCCGGTGCAGGCCCGGGCGACCGTCGAGGCGGGGCGTCCCGAGGGCGTGACCGGGGAGCTGCGCACCGAGGTGCCGGCGGTCGCCAAGGGGCTGACCGTGGCACCGGTGACCGGGGTGAGCGTGCCGCGCGGCGGGAAGGTCGGCGTGCCGCTGCTGGTCACCGCCGGGCCGGAGACGCCGTCCGGGACGTACCAGGTGCCGGTGCTGTTCGTGGCCGGGCCGACCACCGTCCGCCAGGTGCTCCAGGTGCACGTGGTGCCGCCGACCGGCGGGCCGGACCTGGCGATCACCGCGGAGGCCACCTCCTCGGCCGACGAGACCCCGAACTTCCCGGCCTCCGCGGTGGCCGACCAGGACCCGAAGAGCCGCTGGTCCTCGCCGCCGGCCGACGACGCCTGGGTGCAGCTGGAGCTGCCGCAGGCCACCCACCTGGGCTCGGCGGTGCTGCACTGGCAGGCCGCGTACGCCGCGTCGTACAAGATCCAGGCCTCGGCGGACGGCCGTTCCTGGACCACGGTCGCGACGGTGGAGGACGGCTCGGGCGGCAACGAGACGGTGCGCTTCGACGCGCCGGCCGCGAAGTTCCTGCGGATGCAGGGCGTGGCCCGGGGCACCAAGTACGGCTACTCGCTCTGGGGCATCGAGCTGTACGCGGCCGCGGCGGCGGACGGGACGCTGCCGCCGTCGCCGACCGTGCCGGTCACCCCGCCCGTGACCCCGCCGGTCACCGCGCCGACCGCTCCCCCGGTGACCCCGCCCACCGGCACGCCGGGCGGAGGCCAGGCCGGCGGCCCGGCGCCGACCACCCCGCCGCCCGCGCCGACGCCCTCCGGCACCCCGGCCGGACCGACGCCGCTGCCCTCCGGCACGCCGTCGAAGCAGCCGTAGCCCCGGGAAGGGGCCCAGACGGCGGGCCGCCGCGCTCCCCGGCTGCGGGGTGCGCGGCGGCCCATGAGGCGTACCGGGTGATGTGACGGGCAAGCCCTTGTGGTTCGGGGGTCAGGCGGAGAGCGCCTCGGGCTGTTCTCCGCGGCGGGCGGGGGCGGGGTGCGCGGGGTGCGTGCGGCCGAGCGGCACCGGGTGGGCGGCGTCGGTATGGTCGTGGTGTTCGTACTCGCCCCACTGCGGGGCGCGCAGCTGGTCACCGCCGCCGTACGGCTCCAGGTAGGGCCGCCAGCGCGGGTCCTTGATGCCGGTGCCGATGATCCGCCAGGCCAGTCCGGTGGGCGGGGCCGGTGGTCGCTTCATCCGCCAGCCGAGTTCGGTGAGGTGGCGGTCGGCCTTGGTGTGGTTGCAGCGGCGGCAGGCCGCCACCACGTTGTCCCACCGGTGCTGGCCTCCCCGGCTGCGCGGGATGACGTGGTCGACGCTGGTGGCGGCGGCCCCGCAGTAGACGCAACGGCCGTGGTCGCGGGCGAACAGCGCCCGGCGGGTGAGCGGGACGGGCCCGCAGAACGGGACCCGCACGAAGCGGGTCAGTCGGACGACGGAGGGCGCCGGGAGGGCGCTGGTGGCGCTGTGCAGAGTGACACCCGAGTCCTCCAGGCTGACCGCCTTGTGGTTGAGGACGAGGATGAGTGCGCGGCGCATCGATACGACGCCGAGTGGCTCGTACGACGCGTTGAGGACCAGGACATGCGGCACGGATGCCTCCTTGGACGCCTGCGGCGCGTGGCTCGCGCCGGGACGAGCGGTTGGATCGCGCAACGGGTGCGTGATCTCCCCCAGTGTCGCCTTACGCCTTCGTGCGGCGCCACCACTCCTGTGTAACGGACCTGACGTGAACTCCGGGTGTGGCTTCTGTCATACCCGGTATGCCCGGGGGAAGGGCGGGTTGCACTCCGGTGCCCCGGCGGGGTACCGCTGGGCCGGTCGGAGCAGTGCGGCAAGCGGCGCTCGGGGGCCCGGACGGGGCGTTCGCACCGGTCCGCGCGCCCTCCGAACGGCCGATCGGCGTGTCAGGGTGCGAGCCCGGCACGGCTTAAGGTAGTGCGGACGGTCCGCAGGCCAGGGGCGTGCCACCCGGGCGTGCCCCGCGTCGACGGGCCGTGCCACGACCCCAGCAGGAAGGTCCCGCACGTGTTCCGGTCCGGTGCCGCCGGCCTCCTCGCCGAAGCGTCCGCCACGACGCCGGCCTCGACGCCCGCCCCGTCCCCGACTCCCACGGCCCCGGAGTTGCCCGACCTCAGAATCCCGACCAGCGCCCAGGAAGTGTCCGACACCACCCGGCAGGCCGCCGGCTGGTTCGACGAGCACTGGCAGGACTGGCTCGCCGGCGGGATCCGGATCGTCTTCATCATCGTGCTGGCGCTGGTGCTGCGGGCGATGGTGCGCAAGGTGATCACCCAGCTGATAACGCGGATGATCCGGCCGGGCGAGAGCGAGGACGAGCCGAGCCGCCTCGGCGGCCTGCTGGCCAACACCGGGGTGGTCAACCCCGAGCGGCGCCAGCAGCGCGCGGAGGCGATCGGCTCGGTGCTGCGCAGCGTCGCGTCGTTCACGATCCTCGGCACGGCGGCGCTGATGGTGCTGTCGGCGCTCGGGATGAACCTGGCGCCGCTGCTGGCGAGCGCCGGTGTGGCCGGTGTGGCGATCGGTTTCGGCGCCCGCAACCTGGTCACCGACTTCCTCTCCGGGGTCTTCATGATCATGGAGGACCAGTACGGCGTCGGCGACGAGATCGACACCGGGGTGGCCACCGGCACGGTGCTGGAGGTCGGCCTGCGGGTGACCAAGCTGCGCGGCGCGGGCGGTGAGATCTGGTACATCCGCAACGGCGAGGTGAAGCGGATCGCCAACATGAGCCAGGGCTGGTCGACGGCCTCGGTGGACGTCCAGGTCGGCTACAAGGAGGACCTGGAGCGGGTCGAGGCGCTGATCGCGGAGACCGCCGAGGCGATGGCCAAGGAGGCGCCGTACGACGAGCTCGTCTGGGCGCCGTTCAAGATCCTGGGCGTGGAGTCGGTCGCGGCGGACTCCGTGGTGCTGCGGATCGAGGCGCGCACCGCCCCGGGCAAGTCGCTGAGCGTGGCCCGGGCGCTGCGCCAGCGGGTCAAGCGGGTGCTGGACGAGGCCGGGATCAAGGTCAAGGAGGAGGTCGCGCCGGTGGCCGCGGGCACGGGCGCCGGCACCACCGCCGCCGCCATGGCGCTGACCACCGCCACGGTCCCGCCCCCCGCGACCGACGCGGCCCCGCCGTCCGCCCTGTCCGACCCCACCTCCGCGGGCTACAAGGCCGCCACCCCGATACCGGCCCCGGTCCGCCCCGCCGACGACACCACCACCAAGGCGCCCTGACGTTCTCCCCCGGGCCCCGTCTCCGAGCCACTCGGAGACGGGGCCTTCCCCTTGCCCGACGCCACGCCCGTCACCGGGGACCGGGGGCGGGGGCGGGCTGGTAACGAGTCGGCATCCTCCGGTGGAAGGGCCATTGACACCCCGCTGACGGGGCCCGTACGGTCCTGTCCCAAGCGACTGGAAAGTTTCCTAACAGTTCGCCACCCGGCCCGCCCCGGCACTGCCGGCCGCCCTGAGGAGGAGGATCTTCGCGTGACCAGAAGCACCGCCAAGGCCCCCCTCGCCGGCACGCCCAGTCTGCTGCGCGCCATCAACGACCGTGCCGCCCTCGAACTCCTGCTGGAGAACGGGCCGCTCTCCCGCACGCAGATCGGCACCCTGACCGGCCTCTCCAAGCCCACCGCCTCCCAGCTGCTGGCCCGCCTGGAGGCGGCCGGGCTGGTGCTGCCGGTGGGCACCACGGCCGGCGGCCCGGGCCCCAACGCGCAGCTGTACCAGGTGAACCCGGCCGCCGGGCACGTCGCCGGACTGGACGTCACCAACAGCCACGTCAGGGTCGCGGTCGCCGACATCACCGGCTCCACGCTCGCCGAGCACGTCGTCCCCACCAAGGGCTGGGCGGCCGCCGAAACGGTTCCGCGGGTCGCCGGGGCGGTCGCCGAGACGGTCCGCGCCGCCGGGCTCGCCGAGGGCGCCCTGCACACCGTGGTGATCGGCGTCGGCGGCGCGCCCGACCCGGTCACCGGCAAGCTGCGCTACGCCTCCCACCTGCCCGGCTGGCACGCGCCGCGGCTGGCCGGGAACCTCGCCGCGGCGATCGGCGCGCCGGTGACCATCGAGAACGACGTGAACCTCGCCGCCGTCGCCGAGCAGTCCTCCGGCTCGGCCCGCGGGTTCGAGGACTTCGTGCTGCTCTGGGCCGGGGAGGGCATCGGCGCGGCGATCGTGATCGCCGGCCGGCTGCACCGCGGCTTCACCGGCGGCGCCGGGGAGGTCGGCTACATGCCGGTGCCCGGCGCACCGGTGGTCAAGGACGTCCGCCGCCGCAACTCCGGCGGGTTCCAGGAGTTGGTCGGCGCCCCCGCCGTCCGGGCCCTGGCCAGGGAGCACGGGCTCGGCGCGCCGACCGCCGAGGAGTCGGTCGCCAGGGCGCTGGCCACCCCGGGCGCGGGCGACGCGTTCCTCGCCGAGCTCGCCGCCCGGCTGGCCGTCGGGCTGGCCGTGATCGTCGCCGTCGTCGACCCCCGGCTGGTGGTGGTCTCCGGCGGGGTGCCGAACGCGGGCGGCGAACGGCTGCGGGCCCTGATCGCCGAGGAGCTGGCCCGGATCGCGGCCGCCCGGCCGGAGGTGCGCGGCAGCGCGCTGACCGGCTCCCCCGTTCTGCTCGGCGCGCTGCAACGCGCGCTGGCGGCCGCCCGCGAGGCGGTCTTCTCCACCCACTGACGCTCCGCCGCACTCCCCTGCACCCACCTCTCCCCCATCCCCAACGCGGGACCCGAGGCAATGACGCCTGCCCGCGCAGCCCCAGGAGGACCTCGAAGTGCACTCCACCACCTCCCGTTCCCGCAGAGGCCGCCGGACCATCGCCGCCGTGACCGGCAGCGCCGTCCTCGCCCTGCTCGCCACCGCCTGCACCGGCAGCAGTGACGGCTCCGGCAGCGACGACTCCGCCAGTGGCAAGGACGTCACCATCACCTTCTGGCACGGCTGGAGCCAGGACAGCGAGGTGAAGGCGATCAACGACAACGTCGCCGCCTTCGAGAAGGCCCACCCCAACATCCACGTCAAGGCCGTCGGCAACATCGCCGACGACAAGGTCAACCAGTCGCTGCGGGCCGGCGGCGACGACGCCCCCGACGTGGTCTCCTCGTTCACCACCAACAACGTCGGCATGTTCTGTTCGACCAAGGCCTTCGTCGACCTCAAGCCGCTGCTGGCCAAGGACAACATCGACGCCGCCAAGACCTTCCCGGCCGCGATGCTCGACTACACGCAGTTCCAGGGCAACCAGTGCTCGCTGCCGCTGCTCGGCGACGCCTTCGGCCTCTACTACAACAAGAAGGCCTTCGCCGCCGCCGGCATCACCAACCCGCCGAAGACCTTCAGCGAGTTCGCCGACGCCGCCAAGAAGCTCACCATCGCCGAGGGCGACAGCTACAAGCAGCTCGGCTTCATGCCGCTCTACCACGGCTACGAGTCGACCACCGAGCACCTCCTCGGCCAGTACGGCCCCACCTACTTCGACTCCGCCGGCAAGTCCACCCTCGCCACCGACCCGAAGGTCGCCGCGATGCTGAACTGGCAGAAGGGCCTGGTCGACCAGCTCGGCGGCTACGACAAGCTGGAGAAGTACCGCTCCACCTTCGGCGAGGAGTTCAGCGCCAAGAACCCGTTCCACACCGGCCAGGTCGCGATGGCCATCGACGGCGAGTGGCGCACCGCCTCGCTCGCCACCGACAAGCCGGACTTCGAGTGGGCCACCGCGCCGTTCCCGGTGCCGGACGACCAGAAGGACACCTACGGCCGCGGCTACCAGACCGGCACCATCGTCGGCATCGCCAGCACCAGCAAGAAGCAGGCGGCCGCCTGGGAGTTCGTCAAGTTCCTGACCACCGACACCGACGCGGTCGTCTCCTTCGCCAACGCGATCCACAACGTGCCGAGCACCCTCGCCGCGCTGGAGTCGCCGAAGCTGATCGCCGACGAGAACTTCAAGACCTTCGTGAACATCGCGAAGCACGCGAGCTCCGGCACCACCCCGCCGGTCGTCAACGGCGGCGGCTACATCGTCTCCCTGCAGAACCTCGGCTACGACTACGAGTCGGGCAAGCAGGGCGACCTCGCGGCCGGTCTCGCCGCCACCGCCAAGGAGATCGACGCCGCCATCGCCCAGGCCAAGTAGCGCCCGCCACCCCGCGCGTCCGGCCCGTCCACGGAGCTCCCATGTCACTCGCGTCCGCCACCCGCAAGGGGGCCGGAGCGACCGCCCCGGCGGCGCCTCCCGTGCAGCAGCAGCTGCGCCGGAAGCGCCGCCGGGCGGCGGCCCGCAACCTGGCCTTCCTCTCCCCCTGGCTGATCGGCTTCAGCGTCTTCTTCCTGTACCCGCTGATCTCGACCGTCTACTTCTCGTTCACCAAGTACAACGGCTTCGGCTCGCCCACCTTCAACGGCCTGAAGAACTGGGACTACGTCTTCAACGACCTCCCGGCGTTCTGGCAGGGCCTGCGCAACACCCTGTGGCTGGTCGTCATCATGGTGAGCCTGCGGGTGGCGTTCGGCCTCGGCATCGGGATGCTGATCACCAAGATCAAGAGCGGCGTGGGCTTCTTCCGCACCGCCTTCTACCTGCCGTACCTCGCCCCGCCGGTGGCCGCCACCGTCGCCTTCGCCTTCCTGCTCAACCCCGGCACCGGCCCGGTCAACCACTTCCTCGGCGAGATCGGGCTGCCGCAGCCCGGCTGGTTCGCCGACCCGGAGTGGTCCAAGCCCGCGCTCACCCTGCTGGCCATGTGGGGCGTCGGCGACCTGATGGTCATCTTCATGGCGTCCCTGCTGGACGTCCCGCGCGAGCAGTACGAGGCCGCCGAGCTCGACGGGGCCGGACCGTTCCAGCGGTTCCGGTACGTCACCCTGCCGAACATCTCGCCGATCATCATGTTCGCGGTGGTCACCGGGGTCATCCAGACCATGCAGTACTACACGCAGGCGATCGTCGCCGGGAAGGTCGCCGGCGGCATCGCGGGCAACTCCGGCCAGCAGTTCGAGCCCGGCTACCCGTCCGGCTCCACCTGGACCCTGCCGCAGATGGTCTACAACCTCGGCTTCCAGCGCTTCAACTACGGTGCGGCGTGCGTCGTCGCCCTCGTGCTGTTCGTCATCTCGATGGCCGTCACCTCGGTGCTGCTGCGCCGCCGGTCCGGCTTCATGGCCAGCGACGACTAGCGGACCGGTGAGGACACGATCATGACTCTCAGCCCGACCCTCCCCGCCGAGGCGCCCGGCCGCGGCACCGCCCGCGGCCCCGCCACCGCCGCCGCCCGCACCGCCCGCCGGCGCGCGCTGCTCAACTGGGTGGCCGTCCACTCGCTGGCCGTCGCGGCCGGCCTGTTCTTCCTGCTGCCGTTCGTCTTCGCCTTCCTGACCTCGGTGATGTCGGACAGCCAGGCGCTCACCACCGACTACTGGCCCACGTCCTGGCACTGGGGCAACTACAGCAAGGTCTGGAACGCCCCCGGCTTCCTCACCTGGTGGCGCAACACCCTGCTGTACGCGGGCCTCGGCACCGTGCTGACCATCGTCTCCAGCCTGCCGGTCGCCTACGCGCTCGCCAAGTTCCGCTTCCGCGGCCGCAATCTGGCGCTGATGGCGGTCATCGCGATGATGATGCTGCCGCCGCAGGTCACCGTCATCCCGATGTACCTGTTCTGGGCCAAGCAGATGGGCCTGGGCGGCTCGCTCTGGCCGCTGATCATCCCGATGGCCTTCGGCGACGCCTTCTCGATCTTCCTGCTGCGGCAGTTCCTGATGACCATCCCCAAGGAGTACATCGAGGCGGCCCGGATCGACGGCTGCGGCGACCTGCGCACCCTGCTGCGGGTGGTGCTGCCGATGGCCAAGCCCGCCATCGCCGCCGTCGCGCTGTTCCAGTTCTTCTACTGCTGGAACGACTACTTCGGCCCGCAGATCTACGCCAGCAACAACCACGACGCCTGGACCCTCTCCTACGGCCTGGAGTCCTTCAAGGGCGCCCACCACACCAACTGGAACCTCACCATGGCCGCCACCCTCCTCGTGATGGCCCCGGTGATCATCCTCTTCTTCTTCGCACAGAAGGCCTTCATCGAAGGCGTGACACTGACAGGGGTCAAGGGCTGATGTCCGCACTCAAGCTGGCCATCGTGGGCGGCGGTTCGACGTACACCCCGGAGCTGATCGACGGCTTCGCCCGGCTGCGCGACACCCTGCCGATCGGCGAACTCGTCCTGGTGGACCCGGCCGCCGAGCGGCTGGAGCTGATCGGCGGCCTCGCCCGGCGGATCTTCGCCAAGCAGGGCCACGGCGCGGTGGTCACCACGACCACCGACGTCGCGGCCGGCGTCGCCGACGCCGACGCGGTGCTGCTGCAGCTGCGCGTCGGCGGGCAGGCGGCCCGCAACGAGGACGAGACCTGGCCGCTGGAGTGCGGCTGCGTCGGCCAGGAGACCACCGGCGCCGGCGGCCTCGCCAAGGCGCTGCGCACCGTCCCGGTGGTGCTCGACATCGCCGAGACGGTCCGGCGCGCCAACCCCGACGCCTGGATCGTGGACTTCACCAACCCGGTCGGCATCGTCACCCGGGCCCTCCAGGACGCCGGCCACAAGGCCGTCGGCCTGTGCAACGTCGCGATCGGCTTCCAGCGGCGCTTCGCCAAGCACCTGGGCGTCGACCCGGAGCTGGTCCGGCTCGACCACGTCGGCCTCAACCACCTCACCTGGGAGCGCGGGGTCACCCTGCTCGACGCCCCCGGCGCGGCCGGCGGGCGCGAGGTGCTCCCCGAGCTGCTCTCCGGCTTCGGCAAGGAGATCGCGGAGGACCTGCACCTGCCGCAGCGGGTGATCGAGCGGCTCGGCGTCGTGCCGTCCTACTACCTGCGGTACTTCTACCAGCACGACCTGGTCGTCGAGGAGCTGAAGTCCAAGGGCTCGCGGGCCGCCGAGGTCGCCGCGATCGAGCGGCAGCTGCTGGAGCTCTACGCCGACCCGGCGCTCGACACCAAGCCGGAGCTGCTCGCCAAGCGCGGCGGCGCGTTCTACTCCGAGGCGGCGGTGCAGCTCATCGCGGCGCTGCTCGGCACCGGCGGCGGCACCTCCGTGCAGGTGGTCAACACCCGCAACGACGGCGTGCTGCCGTTCCTGCCGGACGACGCCGTGATCGAGGTGCCGGCCGAGGTGGACGCGGCGGGCGTGCGTCCGCTGCCGCAGCGTCCGCTGGAGCCGCTGTACGCGGGCCTGGTCGCCGCCGTCACCGCGTACGAGCACCTCGCCCTGGACGCCGCCCTGCGCGGCGGCCGCGACCGGGTCTTCGACGCGCTGCTCGCCCATCCGCTGGTCGGTCAGATCGAACTCGCCGACCAGCTGACGGACCGGCTGCTCGCCCACAACCGCGAGCACCTCCCCTGGGCGCGCGGCTGACCCCGGGCCCGACCCGCCCGTCCCCCGGTCTCCGGCCCGCGCTCCGTGGGGGAGCGCGGGCCGGATCGCGGGCGGAGACACCCCACCCCCGGCCGGGAAAGACCCCCGGCCGGGCCACGTACGACGAGCCGCGGGAACCCCAATGACCCACCAGCCCGAACCGCACCTGCCCGGCGTCCTCGCCATCGACGCCGGCAACTCCAAGACCGATGTCGCCCTCATCGGCGCCGACGGCACCGTCCTCGGCTCGGCCCGGGGCGGCGGCTTCGTCCCGGCGGCCGTCGGCGCCGCCACCGCCGTCGACGGCCTCGCCCCGCTGGTCGAGGAGGCCGCCGCGGCCGCCGGCGTCACCGGCTGGAGCGGCCCGCTGACCGGCCACGTCAGCGCCTGCCTGGCCAACGCCGACCTGCCGGTCGAGGAGGAGGCGCTGCGCGTCGCCCTGGAGTCCCACCCCTGGGGCGCCAGCAACACCGTCGTCAACGACACCTTCGGCCTGCTGCGGGCCGGCACCGACGGCCCGCGCGGCGTCGCCGTCGTCTGCGGCGCCGGCATCAACTGCGTCGGCCTGCTGCCCGACGGCCGCACCGCCCGGTTCCCGGCCCTCGGCAACCTCACCGGCGACTGGGGC
The DNA here is from genome assembly GCF_042884635.1 of Kitasatospora sp. NPDC058115. Classification (NCBI taxonomy): domain Bacteria; kingdom Bacillati; phylum Actinomycetota; class Actinomycetes; order Kitasatosporales; family Streptomycetaceae; genus Kitasatospora; species Kitasatospora sp. NPDC058115. The sequence goes on along the minus strand of NZ_JBHVTL010000019.1, from coordinate 5,348 downwards.
GGCGGCTGGGGCCTGGCCGGCGCCAGCATGTGGCACGCCGTGCGGGCCGAGGACGGGCGCGGCGGGCCGACCGGCCTGGCCGCCGCCATCGCCGAGCACTTCGGCCTGCCCACCACCGGCGCCGTCGCCGAGGCCGTCCACCTCGGGCACCTGCCGTCCGCGCGGCTGCACGAGATCGTCCGGGTGCTCTTCGCCGTCGCCGGGACCGGGGACGCCACGGCGCTGTCGCTGATCGACCGGCAGGCCGACGAGATCACCCGGCTCGCCGTGGTCGCCCTGCGGCGCCTGGAGCTGCTGGAGACGCCCACCCCGCTGGTGCTCGGCGGCGGGGTGCTCGCCTCCCGGCAGCCGCTGCTGATCGACAACCTGACGGCCCGGCTGGCGGCGGAGGCACCGCTCGCCGAGCCCCGCGTCGTGGTCGCCCCGCCGGTCCTCGGCGCGGCCCTGCTCGGGCTGGACCACCTGGCGGCCGGGCCGGAGGCCCAGGAGCGGGTGCGCCGGGCCTACGACCCGGCGCACCCGGTCGCGGCGTAGCGCCGCGTCCTCGCCCCGCCTCCGCCCCCGCCGGGTCCGCACGCCCGGCGGGGGCGGTCCTCCGGATCCCCGGTGCAGGAGCTGTCTCGTCCGGCCGGGTTCCTGGGAGACTCGGCCCATGACCGCGCCCCGTCGCCTGCTCCTCGCCGCACTGCTCTGTTGCGCCGCCACCAGCGGGCTCGCCGCCTGCACCCCGATCGACGAGGACCCGACACTGGCGATGGCCTCGGACGACATCGAGGACCCCGAGGACGGCGAGGACACCGAGGACGAGGAGTTCTGGGACTCCCCCGGGGCCGATGCCCCGCCCGGTCTCGACGCCGCCTCCCCCACCCCCTGCGCCGCCCCGGCCGGCCACCGCACCGTGCGGGTCCTGGCCGTCGTCGGCGGCCGGCTGACCGTCCGCCCCGCCTGCGCCCCCGACGCCGCACCCGCCGTCCATCCGCTCGCCGCGCACGCCACCGCCACCCTGGTCGACCTCCCCCACGACGAGCCCGCCAAGGAGGTCCAGCTCCCCGTCCTGCTGGACCACCTGGACACCTGTCTGGACGGCGGCGAACCCGAGCTCCCGTACGCCTGCTACGGCGACACCTACGACGTGGTGCTGGACGCCCGCGGGCGGATCACCCGGATCCGGGAGCTGCGCGGTCCGTGACCGGGCTTGACCTCAACCGCGGTTGAGGTTGTCGGATGGTCTCCGGCGGTGGTCACCACCGCGGAACGCCGATGCGGGGAGAGGTGCTGGTCGTGGCTGACGGGGTGCTGGTGGCGGGGGACGTGCCGGTGGCGGTGCGGGAGGCGGTGACCGGGGTGGTCGCGGCGCTGGAGGACGCGTTCAACCGCAAGGACGCGCAGGCGCTCGGCGCGCAGTTCGGCGAGCAGGCGTCCTGGACCAACGCGGCCGGCCGGCGGCTGGACGGGCGGGAGGCGATCACCGCGTTCAGCGGGCCGGCGATGCGGGAGTTCCTCAAGGACGCCCACGCCCGCTACGAGGTGGTGAAGCTGCTGGCGGTCGCGGACGGCGTGGTCGCCGTCAACGTGGCCCAGACGCCCACCGACGCCGGGGGCCGCCCGGTGGCGGGCCCGCACGGCCGGGCGCTCTACGTGCTCGCCCGGCAGGCGGACGGGTGGAAGATCGTGGCCGGTCAGAACAACGCGGTCGATGCCCAGTCCGCAGCGTAGGTCCTGACCGGTCCCGGACCGGGGCCGCCTCCCGATCCCGTGATCGTGCCGGGGAGGCGGCCCCCTTTCGTCGTCCGCCGGCCCGGCCGTCAGGGGGCGGGGCGCACCGCGACGGCGTCGATCTCGACGAGCATCCCGGGCAGCGCCAGCGTGGCCACCCCGCTGAGGGTCTGGGCGGGCAGGCGCTCGCCCCAGGTGTAGCGCAGGGCCTTGTTGAGGATCTCCAGCTTCTCCTGGTCGTGGTCCTTGATGAACGAACCGAGCCGGACGACGTTCTCGAAGCCGAGGCCGACGGCGGTCAGCGCCCGCCGGAGGTTCTCCAGGGACAGTGCGACCTGGCCGGCGAAGTCCTCCACCGCCACCTGGCCGTCGGCGTCGGAGGCGTACTGCCCGGCGAGGTACACGGTCTCGCCGGCGGCGGAGACGACGTGGCTGTAGCCGAACGGCCTGGGGTCGTGCAGGTCGGCGGGGTTGGTGATGACGCGGTTGTCGCTCACGAGTGCGGTGCCTTCCGGTGCGGTGTCCACGGTCCGGCCGGGACAACGCCCGACGGACCGGCGGTCATCCCGCCCTGACGGCACATCACCCATTGGCACCAAGGCGCCGGGCGAGCGGGCGCGGCAGCGGGTAGGGGCGCTCCGGGGGCAGCAGCCGCTGCGCCTGGGCGGTGCGGCCCTGCTGGAGCAGCCCGGCGATCCGCCGCACCTGCGGGGTGAGGTCGGTGATCCCGGTGACCCACTCCTCGGCGAAGGTGCGGATCAGGGTGCGGCCCACGCCGACCTGGATGCTGTAGTGGTTGAGCGCGGTGCCGCGCAGCGAGCGCTCCGGGTCCCACTGGAGGTGCACCTCGGCGCGGGCGAGCAGCGCCGGGTCGCCGGTGGTCAGGACGGCCCGCCCGAGCGCCTCCTCCCAGCCCGCCCGGGTGATCCGCACCGCGAGGACGCGCTCCTGGCCGGGCTTGCGGGCCCAGTTGCTGCGGTGCATCAGCCAGCGGAACGAGGGCTTGATCCACGTCATCCGCCCGAAGGAGAACGGCGGGACGAACCGCCCGGCGGCGAGGGCCGCGTCGGCGACGGCGGGGGCGTACGCCTGGTAGACGACGACGGTGGCGGCGTCGAAGTCCGCCCGGATCGCGTACAGCTGTTCCATGGGGCCCGACTCTGCCACGGGCCCTCGGCCCGGTCGACCGGATTCCCCTCCACCCGCACGGCGGCCGCGCGGACCGCTCGTGATCCCAACCGCCCTTGAAAGATCATCATTTGACCGGTCATCAGCCGTGACGAGTGAGGTGCACGACGGTCCCGCTGTCGCTACCATCCCTTCCACACAGCTGACTGTGTGTGGCCGAGATGCCTTGGGGGGCCGGAAGCCATGTCCGAACTGCTGACCGACATCACCGCGATCGCTCCGTACTTCACCGTCGCCGCGACGACCTTCGGAACACAACTGGCCCAGGAGGCCGCCCAGCGCGTCGCCACCGGAACGGCGGACGCGGGCGAGGGGTTCTTCCGCCGGCTCTTCGGCCGCCGCTCCGGCGAGGTGCCCGGAGCACTGGTCCGGCACAACCTCCCCGAGGACCAGGTCGACCGGCTGTTGCTGGGCCTGAGCGAGGCCGACCGCGTCCGCCTGGCCGAGGCGCTCGCCACCTGGCTCGACGGCGGCGCGACGGACGGGCTCGCCCCGGAACGCCTCGTCGAGACCGTCCGGGCGGTGCACGTCGAACAGCCCGGCCCGGTCACGGTCACCACGAACGGCCCCAACTCGATCGCCGTCAACACGATCGGGAACGGCGCGACCTTCAACCTCGGTCACTGACGATGACCGAGCCTCCGGCTGACGACGACCCGGGCAACGACCACGACGACCGGTCGGCCGGCTCCCGGCGGGCGGGCCGGCCTCCGGGCGACGACCACTCCTCGCACAGCACCACCCACGGCGGCCAGTCGATCTCCACGCACCGGATCGGCAACCACGCCACGTTCGTCTGGAAGAGCTTCGACCTGTACGCCGCCGTGGCGCTGCTTCCGCTGCTGCTCGTCCTGGGCATCGCCGGCTACGCGGTCCTGGACTGGCCCGGCGGCCCGCAGGACCAGTACCTCTGGTTCTACCTCGCCATCGGCGTCGGCTTCGCCCTGGCGGTCTGGTGCGCCGTCGGCGGGATGACGACGGCCCTGCGGCGCTCGGGGGACCGGGCCCCGGCGGAGGCGGCCCCGGGCAGGCCGGTCAGGGCCTGGTGGTGGCTGCTGACGGCCACGATGGTGCTCCCGCTGATCGCCCTGGCCGGGCTGACGAACGTTCGGCGCAACGGGGAGGTCCCCGTGGGGATCGTCGTCCAGGACGGTGGCTCCGCGGCCGGAACCTGGAAGCTGCTGGTGCCTCCGGCCGCGCCCGGGAAGGCCCGCAACCGGCTGAGGCTCGAACTGGTCCTCGCGGACGCCAACCCGTCGCTCGGCTCCTGCATCCACCGGACGAAGGCCACCCTGCGGGTGAGCACCCCGGGTGTCACCCCGTCGGAAAAGTCGGTTCAGACCCGCTCGGAGGTGGTGTTCGACCTCGGCGGGCAGCACGGCGGGGTGGTCATCGACGTCGCGGTGCAGACCCCGCAGGGCTGTGGGATACGGGTGGCGAAGGCCGGCGGCACGCTCTTCAACCAGTGACGACAGAACGGGGGACGCACATGACGGAAACGGCGCGAGGAGCGGCGGCGGCCCGGGCCGCCGCCATGGCGGCTCTCCTGGCCGTCGCCGCCGGGGGATGCGGGGCGGATCCGACGCCTTCGCTGTTCGCCAACGCGAAGCAGGTCCGGGTCGGCGCGAAGAACGACCAGCCCGGAACCGGCTTCGAAGCACACGCCGGCGAGTTCAGCGGGCTGGACATCACGGTGACCACGGAACTCCTGAACGAGATCGGGGCCAAATCCCCGATCTTCGGCGGGGTCCTCTCCAAGAACCGGGCCATCGACCTCCACAGCAAGAAGTTCGACCTCGTGGCCGCGACCTTCTCGATCACCGACAACCGGATGCTCCCCCTCGGGACATCCACGGAGGCGGGGGGACTCGACTTCGTCGGCCCGTACGCGTCCACCCTCCAGGGCATGCTGGTGCGGGCGGCGGACAAGGACCGCTACCGCACCCTGGACGACCTCGTCGGCAAACGGGTGTGCGTCTGGGGCGGTACGACCTCCGCCGAACAACTCAAGGAGACCGGCAAGCAGTTCGACACGACCGTGCTGGACGACGCCGGGTACTGCGTCAAGGCCCTCAAGGAGAACAGGACCGACGCGGTCTCCACCGATCTGCTGATCCTGTACGGCTTCATGCAGGCGGACGCGTCGCTGACGGTCGTGCCGGAGCTCGCGTTCGGAAGAGGCAACGACTACGGCATCGCCCTGGCGAAGGGCCACCGCAAGGACTGCGAACGGCTTCGGGACGCGCTGAAGAAGTACGTGGCGGGCAACAACTGGACCCGCGACCTCAGGGACAACCTGAAGCTGGTCCCGCAGGCGATGGCCGACGAGGCCAGGCCGACGGCGACCGAGATCGACGCGCTCTCCTGCCGGGACCATCCGGACCCCGCGTACGCGAAGTGACGACCGCGCGAACCGGGGCGGGACGTCGGCCGGTCCGACGTCC
>NZ_JBHVTL010000018.1:106592-197589 GCF_042884635.1 Kitasatospora sp. NPDC058115 | reverse complement strand
CAGATGTTGGCGTGGGCGAGGGTGACGCCCTTGGGTGTGCCGGTGGAGCCGGAGGTGTAGATGACGTAGATCAGGTTGTCCGGGCGGACGTCGACCGATGGATTGTCCGTGGGCCGGGCCTCGATCGTCGTCGCGTCCTCGATGGAGTCCAGGACGATCGTGCGGCCGTGGTGGATGCTCGCGATGAGGTCGGTGTGCTGGTGCTGGGTGATCGCGATGGCGGCGCGGGCGTCGCCGAGGATGTAGCCGAGGCGCTCGACGGGGTTGGACGGGTCGAGGGGGAGGTAGCCGGCGCCGGACTTGAGGACGCCGAGGAGGGTGGGGATGAGGTTGATGCTGCGTTCGAGGCAGACCGCGACGAGGGTCTCGGGTGTGGCGCCCTGCTCGATGAGGTGGTGGGCGATCTGGTTGGCGCGCTCGTTGAGCTCGCGGTAGGTGAGGTGGGTGCCTTCGTAGGTCAGCGCGAGGGCGTCGGGGGTGGTGGCGGCCTGGCGTTCGAAGGCGTGGTGGACGCACTCCTCGCCGGTGATGACGTGGGCGGGGTTCCACTCCTCCAGGAGCTGGGTGGTCTCGGTCTCGGGCAGGTAGGTGGCGCGGGCGTCGCCGGTCGGGTCGGCGGCCATCGCCTCCAGCACCCGCCGGTACATCTGCGCGAGCCGGTCCATGTTCTCGGCGCTCAGCACCTGGTAGGTGCTGGTGAGGGCGACGCGCCCGGCACCTGCGCTGACGAGGAAGCCGAACTCGGTCGGAGCGTCGTGGAAGGTCCCGCCGGAATCGACACGTTCCCGGTCGACCTGGTGGAAGTCCTGGTAGTCGAACAGGATCGTGAGGAGCCGCTCGGTCGAGCCGGCGTCCCGCTGGATGGCGGGGAGCGGGTAGCGGCGGTGGCCCCAGATGGCGGTTTCCTGGTCGAAGACCTGCTCGACCAGCTCGCGCCAGGTGCGGGCACTGCGATCCATCGGGAACGGCACGGTGTTGAGGTGCATGCCGAGCACGCGGTCGCCGCCGGTGGCCTCCAGGCGGCCGTGGGCCACCAGCCCGGTGTGGAAGGCGGGTTCGGGGGTCAGCATGCCGAGGACCTTGACGTGGGCCGCGAGCAGCACGCTCTTCAGCGACGTCCGGGCGGCCGCCGCCAGGGCTCGCAGCCCCGGCTCCAGCTCCTGGAGGGAGATCTGGGCGCCGTGGTGCTGAGTACCACCCTCCCCGGCCCACGAGGCCGGAACGGACACCGGGATGTGGGTGTCGGTGATGTTCTGCCAGTAGGCGCGGTCGTCCTCGTTGTCGAGGGATTCCAGCTCGGCCGCGATGAAGTCGGCGTAGCGGACGGCCGGCGGCTGCGGGAGTGCGAGGGGCGCCTCGTCGCGGATGGAGCGGTAGGCCTCCAGCAGCTCCATCAGGAGGGTGTGGTAGCTCCAGCCCTCGGTGATGGCGTGGTTCTGAGTGAACGTCAGGCGCCAGGTTCGGTCGGACTCCAGGTGCACGTTGAGGCGGATCAGGGGCGCGGTGGTGAGGTCGAACAGGGTGGCGCGCTCCTGGTGGAGGAGTTCGATCTCGTTGGCGCGCTGGTCGTCGGTGGTGAGGTCGCGCAGGTCGTGGACGGTGAGCGGGATCTCCACCTCGGCGTGCACCAGCTGGAGCGGCTGCGAGTAGCCGGTGAGGTGCATGGAGGTGCGGAGCATGTCGTGACGGGTCGAGACCAGGCGGACGGCCTCGCGCAGGGCGGCCTCGGAGAAGGGCTGCTCGTCCGGGATCCGGAAGGTGTTGAGGTTGTGGTAGGTGTTGCGGCCGTCGCCGGCGAGCATTTCGACGAGCATGCCGGTCTGGATCTGGGAGAGCGGGTAGGCGTCGACGACGTCGGCGGGGAGTAGGGCCCGGTCTTCGTCGCTGATCAGGGTGAACGGTGCTACCGGCTCGGTCGTGGCTGCGGGGGTGCTTTCGCCGGCCAGGACGGCGAGTGCGGCGATGGTGCGGTGTTGGAAGATCTGCTGGATGCTGAGGTCGTAGCCGGCCTGGCGCAGTGCGCCGGAGAGGCGGACGGCGCGGATGGAGTCGCCGCCGAGGTCGAAGAAGCTGTCTTCGACGCTGACCTGGTCGGTGGGCAGGTCGAGGACCTGGGCCCAGACGGCGGTGACGCGCTCTTCGGCGGGGGTGCGGGGGGCGATGTGGGTGGTGGTGGCGAAGGCGGAGCGTTCGGGGGAGGGCAGGGCCCGGTGGTCGAGCTTGCCGTTGGGGGTGAGCGGGATCGCGTCGATCGTCACGAACGCGGCGGGGACCATGTAGTCCGGCAGGGTGTGGGACAGGTGGGCGCGCAGGTCGGCCGGGTCGGCGACGCGGTCGTCGGCGGGGACGAGGTAGGCGACGAGCTGCTTGCCGCTGTCGGTGTCGTGCGCGGTGACGACGGCGTCGCGGACGTCGGGGTGTTCGGTCAGCTTGGCCTGGATCTCGCCGAGTTCGATGCGGTAGCCGCGGATCTTGACCTGGGTGTCGATGCGGCCCAGGAACTCCAGGGTGCCGTCCGCCAGACGTCGGGCGAGGTCACCAGAGCGGTACATCCGTGAGCTGGCGGGGCCGTACGGGTCGGGGACGAAGCGCTCGGCGGTCAGGTCGGGGCGGTTGAGGTAGCCACGGGCGACACCGGGGCCGGCGACGTGGATCTCGCCGGGGATGCCGACAGGTACCAGGTGACCACGCTCGTCGAGGAGGTGGATGCCCAGGTCCGCGAGGGGGCTGCCGATCGGGTTGCGGTGCGGGCTGGCGAGGTCGGCCGCGGTCACCTGGTGGTAGGTGGAGTGCACGGTCGTCTCGGTGATGCCGTACATGTTGACCAGCGCCGGCATCTCGGAGCCCAGGCGGTCCGTCCAGGGCGCGAGGTCGCCGATCTCCAGCTTCTCACCGGCGAAGACGACGGCTCGCAGGGCGAGTTCGTCGATCCGCGGGTCGCCGTCGGCGGCGATCGAGACGAGGGAACGGAAGGCGGTGGGAGTCTGGCAGAGGATGGTCGCCCGCTGCGTGACCATGAGGTCGAGGAAGTCGTGCGGCGAGCGCAGGACCTCGAACGGCGCGACGACCAGGCGCCCGCCGTGGAGCAGAGCGCCCCACATCTCCCAGACGGAGACGTCGAAGGCGTAGGAGTGGAACAGCGTCCACACATCGTCCGCGCCGAACGCGAACTGCTCGCGCACCGAGGCCAGCAGGCGCCAGACGTTGGCGTGGGTGAGCGTGACACCCTTCGGCGTACCGGTGGAACCGGAGGTGTAGATGACGTAGATCAGGTTGTCCGGGCGGACGTCGACGGTCGGGTTGGTGACCGGCTGAGCGTTGATCGCGGCAGCGTCCTGGTCTTCGTCGAGGACGACCGTGCGGCCCTGGTGGATACCGGCGACCAGGTCGGTGTGCTGCTGCTGGGTGACGACGATCTGTGCGCGGGCGTGGCCCAGGATGTAGCCGAGGCGCTCGACCGGGTTGGAGGGGTCGAGGGGGAGGTAGCCGGCGCCGGACTTCAGCACGCCCAGGATGGTCGGGATGAGGTCGATGCCGCGCTCCAGGCACACCGCGACAAGGGTCTCGGGCGTGGCGCCCTGCTCGATCAGGTGGTGGGCGATCCGGTTGGCCCGCTCGTTGAGCTGGGCGTAGGTGAGGTGGGTGTCCTCGAAGGTGAGGGCGAGGGCGTCGGGCGTCTCGGCGGCCTGGCGCTCGAAGGCGTGGTGGACGCACTCCTCCCCGGGGATCGTGAGAGCCCGGTTCCACTCCTCCAGGAGCTGGACGGTCTCGGTCTCGGGCAGGTAGGTCGCGCGGGCGTCGCCGGTCGGGTCGGTGGCCATCGCCTCCAGCACCCGCCGGTACATGCCCACCAGCCGCTCGCCGTTCGCCCGGCTGAGGACATCGGTGGCGCTGTTGATGTGGATGCTGCCGCCGGAGGCGATGATGTTGAGCGCGAAGTCGTTGACCGCGCCGCCCGAGCCGAACTGGTCCTCCACCAAGGCGGTGTCGACCTGGTGGAAGTTCAGGTACTCGAAGAGGACCGTGAGGATTCGCTCGCTGGAACCGGCGTCCCGCTGGATGGCGGGGAGCGGGTAGCGGCGGTGGCCCCAGATGGCGGTTTCCTGGTCGAAGACCTGCTCGACCAGCTCGCGCCAGGTGCGGGCGCTGCGGTCGGCCGGGAACGGCACGGTGTTGAGGTGCATGCCGAGCACCCGGTCGCCGTCCGTGGCCTCCAGGCGGCCGTGGGCCACCAGACCGGTGTGGAAGGCGGGCTCGGTGGTCAGCATGCCGAGGACCTTGACGTGGGCCGCGAGCAGCACGCTCTTCAGCGACGTCCGGGCCACGGCCGCCAGCCCACGCAGACCCGACTCCAGGTCGCCGTAGGGGACTTCGAGCCGGTAGTTCTCCCCGGTCGCGTCGGCTTCCTCCCAGCGCGCGGGTACGACCATCGGCACGTGGGTGCTGGTGACCTCGCGCCAGAAGGTGCGGTCGTCCTCGTTGTCGAGGGACTCCAGCTCGGCCGCGATGAAGTCGGCGTAGCGGACGGCCGGCGGCTGGGCGGACAGCGCGAGCGACGCCCCGTCCAGGACCGCGCGGTAGGTGTCCAGCAGCTCCATCAGCAGGGAGTTGATGCTCCAGCCGTCCGTGACGGCGTGGCTGTGCGTGATGGTGAGTCGCCAGGACCGGTCGGACTCCAGGTGCACGTTGAGCCGCATCAGGGGCGCAGTCGCCAGGTCGAAGACGGTGGCGCGTTCCTGGTGGAGGAGCTCGATCTCGTTGGCGCGCTGGTCGTCGGCGGTGAGGTCGCGCAGGTCGTGGACGCTGAGCGGGATCTCCACCTCGGCGTGCACCAGCTGCAGCGGCTGCGAGTAGCCGGTCAGCTGCACCGAGGTACGCAGGATGTCGTGGCGCCCGGCGACGGCGTCGAGAGCCGTCCGGAACTCCGGTGCAGAGAAGTCGAAGTGCTCGGAGATCACATAGCTGTTGACGTTGTGGTAGGTGTTCTGGCCGTCGCCGGCGAGCATTTCGACGAGCATGCCGGTCTGGACCTGGGAGAGCGGGTAGGCGTCGACGACGTCGGCGGGGAGTAGGGCCCGGTCTTCGTCGCTGATCAGGGTGAACGGTGCTACCGGCTCGGTCGCGGTCGCGGGGGTGCTTTCGCCGGCCAGGACGGCGAGTGCGGCGATGGTGCGGTGTTGGAAGATCTGCTGGATGCTGAGGTCGTAGCCGGCCTGGCGCAGTGCGCCGGAGAGCTGGACGGCGCGGATGGAGTCGCCGCCGAGGTCGAAGAAGCTGTCTTCGACGCTGACCTGGTCGGTGGGCAGGTCGAGGACCTGGGCCCAGACGGCGGTGACGCGTTCCTCGACGGGGGTGCGGGGGGCGACGTGGGCGGAGGCGGCGAAGGCGGAGCGCTCGGGTGCGGGCAGGGCCCGGTGGTCGAGCTTGCCGTTGGGGGTGAGCGGGATCTCCTCGATGGCGACGAAGGCGGCGGGGACCATGTAGTCCGGCAGGGTGAGGGACAGGTGGGCGCGCAGGTCGGCCGGGTCGGGGGTGTGGTTGTCGGCGGCGACGAGGTAGGCGACGAGCTGCTTGCCGCTGTCGGTGTCGTGCGCGGTGACGACGGCGTCGCGGACGTCGGCGTGCTCGGTCAGCTTGGCCTGGATCTCGCCGAGTTCGATGCGGTAGCCGCGGATCTTGACCTGGGTGTCGATGCGGCCGAGGAACTCCAGGGTGCCGTCCGCCAGGCGTCGGGCGAGGTCGCCGGAGCGGTACATCCGTGAGCTGGCGGGGCCGTACGGGTCGGGGACGAAGCGCTCGGCGGTGAGGTCGGGGCGGTTGAGGTAGCCGCGGGCGACGCCGGGGCCGGCGACGTGGATCTCGCCGGGGATGCCGACGGGCACCAGGTGGCCACGCTCGTCCAGCAGGTGGATGCCCAGGTCCGCGAGCGGACTGCCGATCGGGTTGCGGTGCGGGCTGGCGAGGTCGGCCGCGGTCACCTGGTGGTAGGTGGAGTGCACGGTCGTCTCGGTGATGCCGTACATGTTCACGAGGGCAGGCATCTCGGAGCCCAGGCGGTCCGTCCAGGGCGCCAGGTCACCGATCTCCAGCTTCTCGCCCGCGAACACCACGGCTCGCAGGGCGAGTTCGTCGATGCGGGGGTCGCCGTCGGCGGCGAGGGTGGTGAGGGAGCGGAAGGCGGTGGGGGTCTGGCAGAGGATGGTCGCCCGCTGGGCGATCATGAGGTCGAGGAAGTCGTGCGGCGAGCGCAGGACCTCGAACGGGGCGACGACCAGGCGGCCGCCGTGGAGGAGGGCGCCCCACATCTCCCAGACGGAGACGTCGAAGGCGTAGGAGTGGAACAGCGTCCACACATCGTCCGCGCCGAACGCGAACTGCTCGCGCACCGAGGCCAGCAGGCGCCAGACGTTGGCGTGGGTGAGCGTGACACCCTTCGGCGTACCGGTGGAACCGGAGGTGTAGATGACGTAAATGAGGTTGTCAGGACGCGAGTTGGTGATCGGGTTGCTGATCACCTGGTTCTCGATCGTCGTCGCGTCCTCGATGGAGTCCAGGACGACCGTGCGGCCCTGGTGGATGGTGCTCACGAGGTCGGTGTGCTGCTGCTGGGTGACGACGATCTGTGCGCGGGCGTGGCCCAGGATGTAGCCGAGGCGCTCGACCGGGTTGGAGGGGTCGAGGGGGAGGTAGCCGGCGCCGGACTTCAGCACGCCCAGGATGGTCGGGATGAGGTCGATGCCGCGCTCCAGGCACACCGCGACGAGGGTCTCGGGCGTGGCGCCCTGCTCGATGAGGTGGTGGGCGATCTTGTTCGCTCGCTCGTTGAGCTGGGCGTAGGTGAGGTGGGTGTTTTCGAAGGTGAGGGCGAGGGCGTCCGGGGTGGTGGCGGCCTGGTGCTCGAAGGCGTGGTGGACGCACTCCTCCCCGGGGATCGTGAGAGCCCGGTTCCACTCCTCCAGGAGCTGGACGGTCTCGGTCTCGGGCAGGTAGGTCGTGCGGGCGTCGCCGGTCGGGTCGGCGGCCATCGCCTCCAGCACCCGCCGGTACATCCCCACCAGCCGCTCGCCGTTCGCCCGGCTGACGAGGCTGGTCGAGCTGACGAGGGTCAGCCGGCCGGCCTGGGCGAGGACGCTGAAGCCGAACTCGGTCGGCGCGTCGTGGAAGGAATCCCCCAGGTCCACCGAGTCGGTGTCGACCTGGTGGAAGTCCTGGTAGTCGAACATCACGTCGAGCAGTCGCTCCGAGCCGCCCGTGTTGCGCTGGATGGCGGGCAGCGGGTAGCGGCGGTGGCCCCAGATGGCGGTTTCCTGGTCGAAGACCTGCTCGACCAGTTCGCGCCAGGTGCGGGCGCTGCGGTCCGCCGGGAACGGCACGGTGTTGAGGTGCATGCCGAGCACGCGGTCGCCGCCGGTGGCCTCCAGGCGGCCGTGGGCCACCAGCCCGGTGTGGAAGGCGGGTTCGGGGGTCAGCATGCCGAGGACCTTGACGTGCGCGGCGAGCAGCACGCTCTTCAGTGACGTCCGGGCCGCGGCCGCCAGACCGCGCAGCCCCGACTCCAGGTCCCCGTACGGCACCCACAGGTGTAGGCGCTCGGGTTCCGTCCCGGACGGCTCATCGCCCCAACCGGCCGGAAGCATCAGCGGCACGTGGGTGTCGGTGATGTGCTGCCAGTAGGCGCGGTCGTCCTCGCTGTCGAGGGACTCCAGCTCGGCCGCGATGAAGTCGGCGTAGCGGACGGCCGGCGGCTGCGGGAGTGCGAGGGGCACCTCGTCGCGGAGGCAACGGTAGGCCTCCAGCAGCTCCATCAGGAGGGTGTGGTAGCTCCACCCTTCGGTGATGGCATGGGTCTGAGTGAACGTCAGACGCCAGGAGTGGTCCGACTCCAGGTGCACGTTGAGGCGGATCAGGGGCGCGGTGGTGAGGTCGAACAGGGTGGCGCGCTCCTGGTGGAGGAGTTCGATCTCGTTGGCGCGCTGCTGCTCGGCGGTGAGGTCGCGCAGGTCGTGGATGCTGAGCGGGATCTCGACCTCGGCGTGCACCAGCTGGAGCGGCTGCGAGTAGCCGGTGAGGTGCATGGAGGTGCGGAGCATGTCGTGACGGGCGGAGACCAGCCGGACCGCCTCGCGCAACGAGGGCTCGGAGAAGGGCTGCTCGTCCGGGATCCGGAAGGTGTTGACGTTGTGGTAGGTGTTGCGGCCGTCGCCGGAGAGCATCTCCACGAGCATGCCGGTCTGGATCTGGGACAGCGGGTAGGCGTCGACCACGTCGGCGGGCAGCGCGGCCCGGTCTTCGTCGCCGATCAGGGCGAAGGGAACGACCGGTTCGGCGTCGGCCACCGGTCCGCTGTGGGCGGCGTGCTGGGCCAGCGCGGCGATGGTGCGGTGTTGGAAGATCTGCTGGATGCTGAGGTCGTGGCCGGCCTGGCGCAGTGCGCCGGAGAGCTGGACGGCGCGGATGGAGTCGCCGCCGAGGTCGAAGAAGCTGTCTTCGACGCTGACCTGGTCGGTGGGCAGGTCGAGGACCTGGGCCCAGACGGCGGTGATGCGCTCTTCGGCGGGGGTGCGGGGGGCGACGTGGGCGGATGCGGCGAAGGCGGAGCGCTCGGGTGCGGGCAGGGCCCGGTGGTCGAGCTTGCCGTTGGGGGTGAGGGGGATGGTGTCGATGGTGACGAAGGCGGCGGGGACCATGTAGTCCGGCAGTGTGTGGGACAGGTGGGCGCGCAGGTCGGCCGGGTCGGCGACGCGGTCGTCGGCGGGGACGAGGTAGGCGACGAGCTGCTTGCCGCTGTCGCTGTCGTGCGCGGTGACGACGGCGTCGCGGACATCGGCGTGCTCGGTCAGCTTGGCCTGGATCTCGCCGAGTTCGATGCGGTAGCCGCGGATCTTGACCTGGGTGTCGATGCGGCCGAGGAACTCCAGGGTGCCGTCCGCCAGGCGCCGGGCGAGGTCGCCGGAGCGGTACATCCGCGAGCTGGCGGGGCCGTACGGGTCGGGGACGAAGCGTTCGGCGGTCAGGTCGGGGCGGTTGAGGTAGCCGCGGGCGACGCCGGGGCCGGCGACGTGAATCTCGCCGGGGATGCCCACGGGCACCAGGTGACCACGCTCGTCCAGCAGGTGGATGCCCAGGTCCGCGAGCGGACTGCCGATCGGGTTGCGGTGCGGGTTGGCGAGGTCGGCCGCGGTCACCTGGTGGTAGGTGGAGTGCACGGTCGTTTCGGTGATGCCGTACATGTTGACCAGCGCCGGCATCTCGGAGCCCAGGCGGTCCGTCCAGGGCGCCAGGTCACCGATCTCCAGCTTCTCGCCCGCGAACACCACGGCTCGCAGGGCGAGTTCGTCGATCCGCGGGTCGCCGTCGGCGGCGAGCGAGACGAGGGAACGGAAGGCGGTGGGAGTCTGGCAGAGGATCGTCGCCCGCTGCGTGACCATGAGGTCGAGGAAGTCGTGCGGCGAGCGCAGGACCTCGAACGGGGCGACGACCAGACGCCCGCCGTGGAGCAGAGCGCCCCACATCTCCCAGACGGAGACGTCGAAGGCGTAGGAGTGGAACAGCGTCCACACATCGTTGGCGCCGAACGCGAACTGCTCACGCACCGAGGCCAGCAGGCGCCACACGTTGGCGTGGGTGAGCGTGACACCCTTCGGCGTACCGGTGGAACCCGACGTGTAGATGACGTAGATCAGGTTGTCGGCACGGACATCGACGGTCGGGTCGGTGGCCGGCCGGGCGTCGATGACCGCCGCGTCCACGTCCGAGTCCAGGACGACCATCTGGCCCTGGTGGATGGTGCTCACGAGGTCGGTGTGCCGCTGCTGGGTGACGACGACGGAAGCGCGGGCGTCGCCGAGGATGTAGCCGAGGCGCTCGACCGGGTTGGACGGGTCGAGCGGCAGGTAGCCGGCGCCGGACTTCAGCACACCGAGCAGGGTCGGGATGAGGTCGATGCCGCGCTCCAGGCACACCGCGACGAGGGTCTCCGGCGTGGCGCCCTGTTCGATCAGGTGGTGGGCGATCCTGTTCGCGCGCTCGTTGAGCTCGCGGTAGGTGAGGTGGGTGTCCTCGAAGGTCAGCGCGAGGGCGTCGGGGGTGGCGGCGGCCTGGTGCTCGAAGGCGCGGTGGACACACTCCTCCCCGGGGATCGTGACGGCCCGGTTCCACTCCTCCAGCAGCCGGAGCGCCTCGGTCTCGGGCAGGTAGGTCGCGCGGGCGTCACCGGACGGGTCGGCGGCCATCGCCTCCAGCACCCGCCGGTACATCCCCACCAGCCGCTCGCCGTTCGCCCCGCTGAACACGTCGCTCGGGCAGGTCAGCGTGACGTTCCCGCCCGAGGCGTTCACGTGCAGGCCGAACTCGGTGAAGCCGTCACCGAGGGTCGCCTCCAGGTCCACCGAGTCGGTGTCGACCTGGTGGAAGTCCTGGTAGTCGAACATCACGTCGAGCAGTCGCTCCGAGCCGCCGGTGTTGCGCTGGATGGCGGGGAGCGGGTAGCGGCGGTGGCCCCAGATGGCGGTTTCCTGGTCGAAGACCTGCTCGACCAGTTCGCGCCAGGTGCGGGCACTGCGGTCCGCCGGGAACGGCACGGTGTTGAGGTGCATGCCGAGCACCCGGTCGCCGCCGGTGGCCTCCAGGCGGCCGTGGGCCACCAGACCGGTGTGGAAGGCGGGCTCGGGGGTCAGCATGCCGAGGACCTTGACGTGCGCCGCGAGCAGCACGCTCTTCAGCGACGTCCGGGCCGCGGCCGCCAGACCGCGCAGCCCCGACTCCAGGTCCCCGTACGGCACCTGGAACCGGTGGTGCTCACGCGGCCCCTCCGCGCCCCAGCCGGTCGGCAGCACCACCGGCATGTGGGTGTCGGTGATGTGCTGCCAGTAGGCGCGGTCGTCCTCGTTGTCGAGGGACTCCAGCTCGGCCGCGACGAAGTCGGCGTAGCGGACGGCCGGCGGCTGCGCGAACGGCAGGGGCTCCTCGTCGCGGAGGCAGCGGTAGGCCTCCAGCAGCTCCATCAGCAGCGAGGTGACGCTCCAGCCGTCCGTGATGACGTGGCACTGGGTGAAGGTCAGCCGCCACGCGCGGTCGGACTCCAGGTGCACGTTGAGCCGCAGCAGCGGGGCCCGGGCCGGGTCGAAGGCGGCAGCGCGCTCCCGGCGGAGAAGCTCGGCCGCGTGGTCGCGCCGCTGCTCGGCGGTGAGCTCGCGCACGTCGTGGACGGTGAGCGGGATCTCCACCTCGGCGTGCACCAGCTGCAGCGGCTGCGCGTACCCGGCGAGGTGCACGGAGGTGCGCAGGACGTCGTGGCGCCCGGCGACGACGGCGAGCGCCCCGGTCAGCGCCGCCGACGAGAAGGGCCGGTCGTCGGGGATCCGGAAGGAGTTGACGTTGTGGTAGGTGTTGCGGCCGTCGTCGGCGAGCATCTCGACGATCATGCCGGTCTGGATCTGGGAGAGCGGGTAGGCGTCGACGACGTCGGCCGGCAGCGCGGCCCGGTCCTCGTCGCCGATCAGCGCGAACGGCGCCACCGGCTCGACCGCCGCGACCGGGGTACCCGCCGCGGCCGCCACGGCCAGGGCGGCGACGGTCCGGTGCTCGAAGATCTGCCGGATGGTGAGGTCGTGGCCGGCCTCGCGCAGCGCCGCGCTGAGGCGGACGGCGCGGATGGAGTCGCCGCCGAGGTCGAAGAAACCGTCCTCCACGCCGACCTGCTCCACCGGGAGGCCGAGGACCTCGGCCCAGACGGCGGCGATCCGCTCCTCGACGGGGGTGCGCGGGGCGATGTGCGCGTCGGTGGCGAGGGCGGAGCGCTCGGGGGCCGGCAGCGCGCGGTGGTCGAGCTTGCCGTTGGCGGAGAGCGGCAGGGCGTCGAGCCGCACCAGGGCGGTCGGCACCATGTACTCGGGCAGGCGCTCCCGGATCGCGGCGCGCAGCCGCTCGGGGTCGGCGTCGCCGACGACGTAGGCCACCAGGTGCTGGTCCTGGTCGTCGTCCTCGCGGACGACGACCGCGGCGTCGCGGACCCGGGGCTGCTCGCGCAGGGCGGTCTCGATCTCGCCCAGCTCGATGCGCAGGCCGCGCAGCTTGACCTGGGTGTCGATGCGGCCGAGGAAGTCGAGGGTGCCGTCCGGCCGCCAGCGGGCGAGGTCGCCGGTGGCGTACATCCGGTCGCCGGGGTCGCCGAACGGGTCCGGAAGGAAGCGGTCGGCGGTCAGGGCGGGGCGGCCGAGGTAGCCGCGGGCCACGCCGACGCCGCAGATGTGCAGCTGGCCGGGGACGCCGATCGGCGCGGGGCGCAGCCGGTCGTCGAGGACGAGCAGGCGGATGTTGTCGATCGGGCCGCCGATCGGGACGCGGGCGAGCCCGGCGAGCTCCTCGGGGGTGCAGTGCCACGCGGTGACGTCGACGGCCGCCTCGGTGGGGCCGTAGAGGTTGTGCAGCTGGGCGGGCAGGGCGGCGAGGGCGCGGGTGGCGACCTGGGCGGGCAGGGCCTCGCCGCTGCACAGGACGAGCCGCAGCGACGGACAGAGCCGGCCGGCCCCGGCGGTGTTCCCGGCGGTGTTCCCGGCGTCGGCCCCGCCGTCGGTCCCGGCCTCGGCGAGGAAGAGGGAGAGCATGGACGGCACGAAGTGCGCGACGGTGACGCCGGCCCGGTCGATCAGCTCACGCAGGTACGCCGGGTCGCGGTGCCCGCCGGGCAGCGCGATCTCCAGGCGGGCGCCGGCGATCAGCGGCCAGAAGAACTCCCAGACGGACACGTCGAAGCCGGCCGGCGTCTTCTGCAGGACGGTGTCGGCGGTGGTGAGCCCGTAGGCGTTCTGCATCCAGTGCAGGCGGTTGACGATGGCGCGGTGGGTGGTGACCACGCCCTTCGGCTGCCCGGTGGAGCCCGAGGTGTAGATGACGTAGGCCGCGTTGTCCGGGCCCGCGGTCCGCTCGGGGTTGTCGGTCGACTGCCCGGCCCACTCGGCGGGGTCGTCCAGGGTGAGCACCCGCACGGTGTCGTCCGGGTGGCGGCGGCCGAGCTGGTCGCGGGTGGTGAGCAGGATCGGGGCGGCGCTGTCGGCGAGCATGAAGTCCAGCCGCGCGTCCGGGTGTTCGGGGTCCAGCGGCAGGTAGGCGGCGCCGGCCTTGACCACGCCGTGGATCGCGACGGCGAGGTCGAGCGAGCGCTCGGCGCAGACGGCGACGACCGTCTCCGGGCCGGCGCCGAGTTCGAGCAGCCGGTGGGCGACCTGGTTGGCCCGGGCGTTGAAGGCCGCGTGGTCGAGGGTCAGGCCGTCGAAGGAGACGGCGGGCGCGTCCGGGGTGCGGGCAGCCTGCTCCTCGACGAGGTCGGCGAGCGTGCTGGTGTGCGGGAACCCGGCGTCGGTGGCGTTGAAGGCGGTGAGGATCTGCTCCTGCTCGGCGGCCGGGAGCAGGTTCAGCGCCCCGACCGGGAGCTCCGGGTGCTCCGTGACGGCCCGCAGCAGCGTCTCGTAGTGTCCGGCCAGCCGCTCGACGGTGGCGTGGTCGAACAGCGCCTCGGCGTAGGTGAAGCGGGCGTCCAGCGAGCCGTCGGCGGCCTCCTGGAGCTCCAGGGTGAGGTCGAACTTGGCGATCCGGTCGCCGTCCAGCGCCTCGACGGTCAGGCCGGGCAGGTCGAACGCCCCGGTGCGGTCCTCCTGGAGGACGAAGTCGACCTGGAACAGCGGGGTGCGGGACATGTCGCGTTCCGGCTGCAGCTCGTCGACGAGCCGGGCGAACGGGACGGTCTGGTGGTCGAACGCCCCCAGCAGGGTGTCGCGGCCGTCGTCGACGAGCCGCGCGAAGGACGGGTCGCCCTGCCACTGGCCGCGGGCGACCAGGGTGTTGATGCCGTAGCCGACGATCTGCTGCAGCTCGGGGTGGTTGCGGCCGGAGATGGTCACGCCGACCGGGATGTCGGTGGTTCCGGCGTAGCGGGAGAGCAGCAGCTGCCACCCGGTGAGCAGGGTGGTGAACAGGGTGGTGCCGTGCCGGGTGCCGAGCGAGCGGGCCCGCGCGGCCAGCTCGGCGGGGATCGTGCGGCGTACGGTGCGGCCGGCCCAGCCGCGGACGGCGGGCCGCCGGCGGTCGGTCGGCAGCTCCAGCGGCTGTGCGCCGGCCAGCCGCTCGCGCCAGTAGGAGAGTTCCTTCTCCAGGTGCGGGCCGGTCAGCCGGTCGCGCTGCCAGGCGGCGAAGTCGGCGTACTGGACGGGCAGCGGGGCGAGCCGGGCGGGCTCGCCGCCGGTCCCGGCGCGGTAGAGGGCGCTGAGCTCGCCGGTGAGCAGCCGGACCGACCAGGCGTCGCAGGCGATGTGGTGGAAGGTCACCACCAGCAGGTGCTCGTCCTCGTGCAGCTTCAGCAGCGAGGCCCGGACCGGCCAGCGCTGTTCGAGGTCGAAGGGGGCGGCGAAGTCCGCCTCGGCGAGCTCCCGGGCCCGCCGGTCGCGCTCGTCGGCGGGGACCTCGGTGAGGTCGGTCACCGTCCACTGCGGGGCGGCGGGGGCGTCGACGACCTGTCGCGGCTCCTCGCCCACCAGCAGGTAGCGGGTGCGCAGGATCTCGTGGCGGGCGACCACCTGCTCCCAGGCGGCGCGCAGGGCCTCGGTGTCGAGCGCGCCGCGCAGCCGGACCGCCAGCGGCACGTGGTACTCGGCGCTCTGCGGGTCGAGGCGGTGCAGGAACCACATCTGCTGCTGGCCGAAGGACAGCGGCATCGGCCGGCCGCGGTCGACGAGCGGGATCTCCGTGCGCCGTCCGGACGCGGTTCCGGCCAGTCGGCGACGGAGCACCTCCTCGCGCAGTCGCGCCAGCTCCATGTCGGACACGGGGTTACTGTCGATGCTCATGCCTGGTGCTCCCTTGCCTTCGCCTCAAGAAGTTCTGCCGCCGTCATCTGCTCGATCTCGGCCCTGATCAGGGCCTCCACCACCTGTGCGAGCGATCGGACGGTGGGGTTTTCGAGGACGCTCCGGACGGAGAGGTCAATGTCGAATTCGTCCCGCAGGGACGAGGTCATGCGGATCGCCAGGATGGAGTGGCCGCCCAGCGCGAAGAAGTCGTCCTCGACGCCGATCCGCTCCCGGTCCAGGAGCGTCGCCCAGACCCCGGCGATCCGCTCCTCGATGGGGGTCTCCGGCGGGCGGTGGGCGTCGGTGGACTCGTGGACCGCGGGTAGTGCGCGGTGGTCGAGCTTGCCGTTGGACGTCAGCGGCACCGCCTCGATGGCGGTGATCGACGCCGGGACCATGTACTCCGGAAGCGCGTCGGACAGCCGCTGCCGGACCTGCCCGGGGTCGAACCCGTGGTCGGGTGCGGGCACGACGAAGGCCGCCAGGGACTTCTCGCCGGGACGGGCCTCGTGGACGACCACGACGGCGTCGCGGATCCCGGGCTCGGCGGTGAGCCGGGCCTCGATCTCGCCGAGCTCGATCCGGTAGCCGCGGATCTTGACCTGGGTGTCGATCCGGCCGAGGAAGTCGATGCTGCCGTCGGGCAGCCGGCGGACCAGGTCACCGGTCCGGTAGAGCCGCGACCCGGGCGGGCCGTACGGGTCGGGGACGAACTGCGCGGCGGTGAGGCCGGGGCGGTCGAGGTAGCCGCGGGCCACGCCCTCGCCGCCGATGTGCAGCTCGCCCGGCACGCCGACGGGGACCGGCCGGCCGGTGGCGTCCAGCACGTACGCCGTCACGTTGGGCAGCGGTCCGCCCAGCGGGACCACCGCGTCGGCCGTCTTGTCGACGGGGAAGACGGTGCTGCCGATCGAGGCCTCGGTCGGGCCGTACTCGTTGACCAGCCGGCCGGGGCCCAGCGCGTCCAGCCAGTGGTTGGCCGTCCGGGCGGGCAGGGCCTCGCCGGCGACCAGCACCACGCCGGCGAGGCGGTCGAGCTGCTGCGGGGTGAGCTGGTGGGTGAGCAGCTCCAGGTGGCCCGGGGTGAGCTTGACGAAGGAGAACGGGCCGGCCGCGGCGAGTTCGGCGCCGAGCCGTCCGAGGTCGAGGTCGGCGGGCAGCAGGTGGACCGGGCGGCCGGTGAGCAGCGGGGCGTACAGGTTGGTCGCCGGCAGGTCGAAGGCGACGGAGGAGAACAGCGGGGCACCGCCCTCGCCGTGCACGAGGTCCCGGGCCGCCCACCGGAGGTGGTTGGCCAGGCCCCGGTGGCTGACCATGACGCCCTTCGGCCGCCCGGTCGAGCCCGAGGTGTAGATGACGTAGGCCAGCTGCTCCGGGTCGGTGTGCCGCGGCGGCGGGCCGGCCGGCAGGTCGGCGGAGCCGTCGGCGGCGTCGGCCGCGCGGTCCAGGAGCAGCCGGGTGCCGGTGAACCCCTCGGTGGCCGAGGTCAGCGTGGAGTCGCTGATCAGGACGGTGGCGCCGCTGTCGGCGAGGATGTGCTCCAGCCGCTCCGGCGGGTTGTCCGGGTCGAGCGGGACGTAGGCCGCGCCGGCCTTCCACACGCCGAGCAGCGCCTCGACGAGGCCGGGGCCGCGCCGCAGGCAGACGCCGACCAGGCGGTCCGGGCCGGCTCCCAGCGCGACCAGCCGGTGGGCGATCCGGTCGGCCGCGCGGTCGAGTTCCCGGTAGCCGATCCGCTCCGGGCCGGCGACCAGGGCGGTCGCGTCGGGGGTCGCGGCGGCCTGGGCCTCGATCAGGTCGATCACCGAGCCGGCCGGCCAGGCGGTGCGCATGCCGTTCCAGCCGCCGAGCAGGTCCGCGCGCTCCCGGGCCGACAGGATCTCCAGGTCACGCAGCCCGGTGCCGGGGGCGGCGGCCGCCGAGGCGAGCAGCTGGACGAAGTGCCCGGCGAGGCGCTCGACGGTGGCGTGCTCGAAGACGGCGCTCGCGTACTCGAAGACGCCGTTCAGCGTGCCGTCGGCGTTCCGGCGCAGGTACAGGGTGAGGTCGGTCTTGGCGACCCGGCGGGAGCCGAGGAAGAGCGCGTGGTCGGCCTCGCCCGGCATGCCGCCGGTGACCTGCTCGTCGTTGTAGTTGAAGGCGACCTGGTAGAGCGGCGT
This sequence comes from Kitasatospora sp. NPDC058115, assembly GCF_042884635.1. Lineage (NCBI taxonomy): Bacteria > Bacillati > Actinomycetota > Actinomycetes > Kitasatosporales > Streptomycetaceae > Kitasatospora > Kitasatospora sp. NPDC058115. The sequence continues at coordinate 180,587 of NZ_JBHVTL010000018.1, read as the reverse complement.
CCGGGACGGGTCGCGCTCCGGGCGGAGTTCCTCGACCAGCCGGTCGAACGACACGTCCTGGTGGGCGAACGCGGCGAGGCCGGTGGCGCGGACGCCGTCCAGGGCGTCGGCGAAGCCCCGGGCGGGGTCGAGGCGGCAGCGCAGGACCAGGGAGTTCAGGAAGAAGCCCACGACGGGCTCGACCTCCGGGCGGTCCCGCCCGGCGACCGGGACGCCCACGCCGACGTCCCACTGCCCGGTGTAGCGGGCGAGCAGGGCGGCGAAGCCGGCCAGCAGGGTCAGGAAGGGGCTGGCCTCGTGGCGCTGGCCGAGGGCGAGCAGCTCGTCCGCCAGCGGGGCCGGGACCGTGACGGCCACCATGCCGCCGCGGGGGTCGCGTTCGGCCGGGCGCGGGTGGTCGGCGGGCAGCTCCAGGACGGTCATCCCGTCGAGCTCGCGCCGCCAGAACTCGACTCCGGCCCGGTGGCCGTCCTCGTCGGCGGAGCGCTGCTGCCAGGCCGCGTAGTCGGCGTACTGGATGACGGGCGCGGGCAGCTCGGGCGTGCGGCCGGTGTGCAGCGCGTCGCAGATCTCCCGGAACTCGCGCTCCAGCACGGTGGCCGACCAGCCGTCACAGGCGATGTGGTGGACGGTGATGAACAGCAGCTGGTCGCGGCCGTCCTCGCGGAGCAGCAGGGCCCGCCACAGCCGCCCGGCCTCCAGGTCGAACTCCTCCTCGAACCTGGCGACGACCGCGGCGCCGAGGTCGTGCGGGGGACAGTCGAGGACCGTCAGCTCGACCGGCGAGGGCGCCTCGACGAGCTGCGCGGGCTCGCCGTCCTGGATCAGGTAGCGGGTGCGCAGCGACTCGTGCCGCTCGCCGAGCACGTCCAGGGCCCGGCGCACGGTGTCCGCGGGGACGTCCGCGGGCAGGCGCAGGAGGAGCGGGACGATCCACTCGGCGCTGCCGGGCCTGGCCCGGTCCAGGTACCACAGCCGCCGCTGGCCGGAGGAGAGCGGGAGCGCTCCGTCCCGGGCGACGGGTTCGACCGGGCGGCCGGCGGCGGGGGCGTCGCGGAGCAGCTCGGCCTGCTGTTCCACCGTCATCGCGGTGTAGAGGCCGGACAGGTCGAGCAGCTTGCCGGTGCTCCGGTGCAGGCGCTCGATCAGCCGGGTGAGCAGCAGGGAGTAGCCGCCGAGCTGGAAGAAGTCGTCGTGGGCGCCGATGTCGTCGATGCCGAGCAGCTCGGACCAGACGGCGGCGACTGCGCGCTCCTCGGCGGTCCGCGGCTCGACGTACGGCGGGTGGTCGTCGTCCAGCAGCAGGGCCGGTGCGGTGGGCGGCTCCTGGTCCGGGGCGTCGGCGAGCCGGCCCAGGTGCTCCAGGGTGCCGTCGTTGCGCCGCCGGACGAGCTCTCCGGTGCGGTGGAGCCGCTCGCCGGGCTTCCCGTAAGGGTCCGGGAGGAAGCACTCCGCGGTGAGGGCCGGGCGGCGGTGGAAGCCGAGCGCGGTGCCGGTGCCGGTGAGGTGGAGCTCGCCGGGGACGCCGGGCGGTACCGGTTCGCCGGACTCGTCCAGGACCACGGTCCGTACCTCGCCGGTCAGCCGGTCGAGCGGTACGGGGGTGGCCTCGGCGCCGGGTTCGTGGCCGAAGGCGGCGACCGGCAGGCCGCGGCCGGCGGCGCCGTGCAGGCTCCGGACCGCGGCCCGGGTGCGCCCGGCCAGCAGCCGGCACACCTCGTGGGCCGTCGTGGGGTCCGGCCCGGGGGTGTGGCACACCACGAGCCGCAGCTCGGCGGGCTCGGCCCAGGCGGCGAGGTCCGCCGCCGGGCGCAGGGCGTCGGGGGTGGTGGTGAGCACGGTGGCGCGCAGCGCGGCGGCGGTGTGCGGCAGCGCCTCGGTCCCGGCCGCCGGGTCGGCGGGCGGCGCGGTCACCACGGTGGCGCCGGTGGTCAGCGCGGCGAACAGGACGCCGTGCAGGTCGAGGTCGTCGACCGGGCCGGCCAGCAGCAGGACGTCGGAGGCGGTGAGGCCGTAGTGCTCCGCGAGCCGGCCGGCGTGCCGGGCCGTGTCGGCGGCGTCCAGCACCCACCCGGTACCGGTGCGGCCGTAGGCGACCAGGGCGGGGGAGGCGGCCTCGTCGGCCGGCTCCAGGGGCTCCACCGGCTCGGCCTGCTCGGCCTGCTCGGCCTGCTCGGCCGACTCGGCGAGGCCGGCGAGGCGATCCGGCCGGCCGGGCTCCAGCCGCAGGTGCTTCGTGCCGGGCGGCACGGGCAGCTCCGTTCCGGCGGTGATCACCGCGTCGGGCCGGGCGTCCTCCAGGAGGAGGGCCAGGCGCTCGGCGGGGGCGTCCGGGGCCGCGAGGACGGCGGCGGCTCCGGTCTTGTGCACCGCCAGCAGGGCGGTGGCCAGGGTGGAGCCGGGGGGCAGACCGAGGGCCACGGTCCTGCCCGCCCGTACCCCGTGATCCCGCAGGAGGCTCGCCAGGCGCCCGGCATTCACCTCCAGTTCCCCGTAGCCGACCCGCTGGCCGTTCTCGATGAACGCCACGGTGTCGGGGGATTGCGCCGCGCGCTGCGCGACGATGTGGTGCAGAAGCGAATGCCGGGCCACACGGACTCCTGTGATCGACAGTGAAAAGGCAAGCCGAAACGGCATGGCTGGACGGAGCGGCCGGGATTGTCCCGGCAGCTCCAGGGGGGGGATCGGGCGGGACTTCCCTAGCGGGCGAGCTCCCCGGCCATGCGCTCGCGCAGGCTCAGCGGGCGCATGTCGGTCCACACCTCGGAGATGCGGGTGAGGCACTCCTCGCGGGTTCCCTCGGTGCCCTCGGCCCGCCAGCCGGCCGGCAGGGCGCGGTCCGCGGACCAGATCGAATACTGCTCCTCGTCATTGAGGACCACACAGAAGATGTCCTGGTTGGACGTGTTCTCAGACATTGCCACTCCTCGCGATTCGGGTCCGTACCGGCGTGGAATCCGCTGGGCACGTCGGCGCGACGCCATGACGTCCTGCGCCGTACTCCGGGAAGTCTGTGCGGGTGGGCTATATCTGTTCTATCGGGCAGCTATACAGTGCGGACGCGACGAGGCCCCGGTGCGGGGCGGCCTCGTGGGCCGCCCCGCACCGGGGCCTCGCGTACTGTCCGACGTGCTGTTCTTCGGTCCTGCGGTCAGGCGGAGTGGACGCTGACGTCACCGGCGTCGGAGTGCACGGTGATCGTGCCGGGCCCGGCCGGGGCCTGGGCGACGTCGACGTCCTTCCGGCCGGCCTTGGTGTCGGCCTCCACCTTGTACGGCTGCCCGTCGCGCGGCACCGTCACCTTGACGTTGCCCGCCTGCGAGCGGGCGGTCACCTGGGACGGCGCCTTGGCGAACCCCAGGTTCAGGTTGCCCGACTGGGTGTCGGCCGAGGCGACCCCGGAGCTGAGGCCGCCGGCGGTGATGTTGCCCGCCTTGGTGGTCGCGGAGAGCCGGCCCGCGGCGTCGGACACCTTGATGTCCCCGGCCCCGGTCTGCAGCTCCTGATCGCCCTGGATGGCCTGGGCGTTGATGGTGCCGGCCTCCGTGAACGCCTTGACCGCCACGGCGGCGGGCACCCGCACGGTGTAGTCGGCCGAGCAGTGCCGGCCGTCGCAGGTGCTGGTGATCTTCAGGACGTTGCCCTGCCACTCCTCGGTGAAGGAGGGGCGGTCCTCGGTCCAGGTCAGCTTCCGGTCGATGCCGACCCGGCCCTGGTCACCCGGCGTCAGGGTGATGCCCCCGCTGTCCAGGTGGAACTCGATGCGCTCGATCTGGTGGTCGAAGGAGACCTGCTGGGTCTCGGTCTGCGTCGACGCAAGGCCCGAACATCCGGCCAGGGCGGCGCCGGCGACGATCACGGCGGTGCCGGTCACGCCCGCTTTCCGGGCGGCCCCGAGCAACCCCATCGGCTTGTTCTGTGGCGACATGCTTCCCCTCTTATCCGTTCAGGAACTTCAGGACGGCCAGGACCCGGCGGTGGTCGTAGTCGGCCGGCGGGATGTCCAGCTTGCTGAAGATCCCGTTGATGTGCTTCGCCACGGCGCTCTCGCTCACCACCAGGGCGGCGGCGATCCCGGCGTTGGACCGGCCCTGCGCCATCAGGACGAGCACATCGCGCTCACGCGCGGTGATGCGCTCCAGGGGGTCGCCCTGCTGGCGGACCAGCAACTGGGAGACCACCTCGGGGTCGAGGACGGTCCCGCCCTCGGCCACCCGCCGGACGGCGTCCAGGAACTCGTCCACATCGGCCACCCGGTCCTTCAGCAGGTAGCCCAGCGCCCTGGTCCGGCCGGACAGCAGCCTGACGGCGTACCGCTCCTCGACGTACTGGGAGAGCACCAGCACCGCGACCTCCGGGAACCGCTCCCGGATCTTCAACGCGGCCTGCAGGCCCTCGTCCCGGAAGCCCGGGGGCATCCGCACGTCCGTCAGGGCCAGCGCGGGCCGGTGCTCCTCGACGGCGGCGAGCAGGGCCTCGGCGTCGCCGACGGCGGCGACGACCTCGTACCCCTCGGCTTCGAGCAGCCGCACGATGCCCACCCGCAGCAGCACCGCGTCCTCGGCGATCACGATCCGCATGGCAGCTCCGCGGTGATCACGGTCGGCCCGCCGACCGGGCTGTCGATGTGCAGGGTTCCGTCCACTCCGCCGACCCGCTGCACGAGGCCGCGAAGTCCGCTGCCCGCCTTCTCACTTGCGCCCCCACACCCGTTGTCCGTGACTGTCACCTTGATGATCTCACCCCGCGCAGGGTCCTCGATCTGCTCGACGCTGACGGCCACCTCGCTCGCCCCGGAGTGCTTGGCGACATTGGCCAGCGCCTCGGAGACCACGAAGTACGCCGCCGCCTCGATCGTCCCCGACGGCCGCTGCCGCAGGTCCACCCGCAGTCGCGCCGGCACGGGGGAGCGCGCCGCGATGCCGGACAGGGCCGCGTCGAGGCCGAGGTCGTCGAGGACGGCCGGGTGCAGCCCGCGGACCAGCTGCCGCAGGTCGGACAGGGTCTGCTTGGTCTGCTCGTGCGCCTGCGCGAGTGCCTCCCGCGCCGGCTCCGGCATGTCCTTGATCTTCCTGCGGGTGATCCCCAGGTTCATCGACAGGGAAACCAACTGCTGCTGGACCCCGTCGTGGAGGTCGCGTTCGAGACGGCGGCGCTCCGAGTCGGCCGCCTCGACCACCTTGGCCCGGGCCTCGGTCAGGGTGACCACCCGCTCCGACAGCTGGTTCGCCCGGTCGCGCTGGCTCGGCCCGAGCAGCTGCCGGGCGAGCGCGAGGTCCAGCTGTGCCACGCCGCGCGCCACGCTCAGCGACAGCTGCAGCACGGCGATCCCGGCGACGGTGAGCACCACCAGCAGGACCTGGTGCAGGCCCATCGTGTACGGCAGGGCGCGGCCGAGCCCCGTGGTGCCCAGGTGGACGGTGGCCATCGCCAGGCCGGCCGCCCACAGGCCGAGCAGCAGGGCGGCGCCGAGCACGCCCCCCGCACCCGCCAGCGCGTGGTAGCCGAGCCAGCGCCAGGTGGTCGACGAACGGGCCTCGGCCAGCACCCGCCGCACCCAGCCGCCCTCGGCGGGCGGCGCGGCCGGCTTCTCCAGCACCAGTTCGACGCCGAGCAGGGCGGCGAACCTGGCCCGCTGGAGGGCGACGAGCCGGTGCGAGCACCAGAACAGGGCGGCGAGCAGCGGCAGCGCGAACACCCAGGTCACCGCCAGCCCGGCGGTGAGCCCGCCGAGGACCAGCAGCACCGCGCAGGTCAGCAGCCCGACCGGCAGGCCCAGCAGCACGTGCAGGACGAGCCGCCACGTCCTCGCCGACCAGGGCGCGGACAGCACGCCCGGAAGGCTGTCCGCGACCCGGCGCACCCCCCGTTGTTCCATGGCATCCACTGCGTACCCGTCTCCTCTGTGCTCGTCCTCGTCCGCCGTCGCCGGGCTCCCGGGCCCCGTGGGCCCGGCGTTCCCCGTCCGCCGTCCGCCGTCCGTTCCGTCCCGGACGAGTCTCGTCGATCGCGGCCGTCCCGTCAGGTACGGAGGTACCCGTCTTGAGGGTGGTACCAGGTACAGGGTCCCGGCCGCCGCGGTGGCCGCTCCCGCCCCGGATCCGGTGCGATATCGAGGAAATATGGGACCCGGTCGCAGGATGTCGCCTGAAACGCACCCGAATTGTCGGCGATCAGGCAGGGGATCGACGTGACCAATCAGAACGAGCCGTGGCAGCCGCTGGAGATCAGCCCGGAGAGCGCCCGGGCGGCGGCGAGCGCCGAGGGCCTCACCGCGTACCTGGAGGAGGCCGGTGACCTCCACGAACTGCTCACCGCGCACAAGGCCCTGGTGTTCCGCGGGTTCGGGGTCGGCGAGGGCGAGCTCGGACCGGTCATGGACCGCCTGGTGCCCGGCCGGCTCGCCTACGTCCACGGCAACTCGCCGCGCAGCAAGGTCGGCAGCAACCTCTACACCTCGACCGAGTACCCGAGCGACCAGACCATCTCGATGCACAACGAGCTCTCCTACGCCCACCGGTGGCCGACGCGGCTGATGTTCTGTTGCGTGGCCGCCCCGGAGACCGGCGGCGCGACCCCCGTGGTGGACGCCGCGCGCTGGCTGGAGTCGCTCGACGACGAGGTGCGCGAGGCCTACGCGGGCGGCGTCCGCTACACCCAGAACCTGCACGGCGGCGTCGGCCTCGGCAAGAGCTGGCAGGACACCTTCGAGACGGACCGCACCGAGGTCGTCGACGAGTTCCTCGCCGCCACCGGGGCCACCTGGGAGTGGCGCCGCGGCGGCGACCTGCGGGTGAGCCAGGAGCGGCCGTCCACCCTGCGCCACCCGGTGACGGGCGTCGAGGTCTGGTTCAACCAGTCCGACCAGTGGCACCCGGCGGGGCTGGGCGACGAGACGGCCGCCGAGCTGATGAAGCTGCTGCCGGCCGACGAGCTGCCGCAGTCGGTGACCTTCGCCGACGGCCGGCCGATCCCCGCCGAGTACATCCGGCAGGTCCGTGACCGGGGGCTGGGCGCCGCGGTGGACGTGGACTGGCGCCGCGGGGACCTGATGGTCATCGACAACGTGCTCGTCGGGCACGGGCGCAGGCCGTTCACCGGCGGGCGCCGCGTCCTGGTGGCGATGACCGACCACGCCCCGGTCGCGGCCTGACCCGGGCCGTTCCGCGTTCCGGGCACCACTTCGACTCGTCCTCGTACTCATTCAGGTGGACCCTCCATGCTGCTGCCATCGAACACGATTGAGATCCCCGTCGGCCTGCGCCGGCTCGTCACATCGATCCAGGAGGTCGTCGACCGGGGCCTGCCGGACGACCGGACCGCACCGCTGGTGGCGGAGCTGCTGCGCGCGGCGCTCCCGGAGGGCGAACTGCTCCGGGAGTGCGACCGGATCGGCTCGCCCGACGGCTACACCCAGCACGTGCTGCACGTGGGCGACGGCGGCGGGTTCTCCGTCGTCGCCCTGGTGTGGCTGCCCGGCCAGCGCACCCCCGTCCACGACCACATCTCCTGGTGCGTGGTGGGCGTGCTGGAGGGCGAGGAGACCGAGGTGGTCTTCGCCCGGGACGCGGACGGCCCGCCGGGGTCGCTCCGCGCCGTCGGCGAGGAACACAACCCGACCGGCAGCGTCTGCTGGCTCGTTCCGCCGGACGACATCCACGTGGTCCGCAACGACGGCCCGGGCCTGGCGATCTCCCTGCACGTGTACGGCGCCGACGTCTCCCTGCTGGGCTCCAGCATCCGCCGGACCTACCGGCCGGCGGGTTCCTAGGACCGCCCGCCACGGCCCCGGAGGCGCCGGTCGGAAAGGCGCCTCCGAGGCCGTGCCGCACGGGAGGGGGAGCCGGGGCATCAGCTCGCGAGAGCCGCTCCGGCCATGATCTCCCGTGCCATCCGCGGGAATTCGCGGTCGCCCGCCAGGACCGCCTCGTGCACCCGGGAGAGGGTCGGGCCCGGGTCGATGCCCAGTTCCTCCGCGAGGATGCGCCGGCCCTCCCAGAAGACGCCCAGCGCCTCGCCCTGCCGGTCGCCCAGACAGAGCGCGATCATGAACTGCGCCCGCAGCCGCTCCCGCAGCGGATACATCATCACCAGCCCGGCCAGCTCGGACACCAGCGCCCGGTGGTCCGCCATCGCCAGGTCGGCGTCGATCCGGGCCTCCAGCGCGGAGATCCGCTCCTCCTCCAACTGCGGGCCGTGGACGTCCCGCAGGACGTCCGTGGTGTCGGCGAGCGCGGGCCCGCGCCAGAGCTGCAGCGCGGCCCGCAGCCGCGCCGCCGCCCGCCGGTGGTCACCGGCCCGCAGCTCGCGGTCGGCCTGGGCGGCCATCCGCCGGAACTCCCTGTGGTCGAAGCGCGCGGACCCGAGGCGCAGCAGGTAGCCGGACGACTGGCGGACGATCTCGGCGTCCGCCCCGACGTGCTTGCGCAGCCGCGACACGTGCGTGTAGATCTGCGCGGAATGCGTGACCGGTGGCCGGGGCCCCCACAGCCAGGTGCTCAGCTTCTCGTCCGAGACGAGCTTCTCGTTCGCCATGAGGAGCCCGGCCAGGATGGTCTTCTGCTTGGCCCCGCTCGGCGCGTGGTCCTGGCCGCCCGAACGGACCAGGACCGGGCCGAGGATCGAGAACTCCATTTCCGTCCCCCTGAGAAAATGATCTGCCACCGCCGGGACCGTCCACACCTGGTCCCGGGGCCTGCTGCGACGGGGTCCGGCCCGGCAAACGGGCCGATCCGTCGTAGGCTTATCACTCTCGGCCGGAGCTCTATATTTTTTCTATTTCAACTTTGTTGCGCGGGATTTCCCGGATTCATTCACGAGTATTTCACGGGAATTCCCGGGGGTGCCCGGCGCGGGGCCGCGACCTCCGCCGGGGCCGCCCCTCCCTTGGCCGGGCCGGCGGACCTATGTACGTTGGTCCATAAGTGCCGGGGAACCAGGGCCCGGCCGGTACGGAAGGACCCGCGCATGACCGACCGCCCCGAACCCGCCGCGCCCGCCCGCTGCTGCATGCCCTCCGGGGGAGGCGGCGGCGCGACGCCGCTGCTGCTGCCCGTCGGTGACCGGAGCGCCGGCCGGAACGCCGGCCGGAACGCCGGCCGCAGCGCCGGCCGGGGCGACGAGGGCATGGTGCTGCTGCCCGGCGGCGAGTTCCTGATGGGCACCGAGGACGCCGAGGGGTTCCCCGGCGACGGGGAGGGCCCGGTGCGCCCGGTGCGGCTGAGGCCGTTCCGGATCGACACCCGCGCGGTGAGCAACGACCGGTTCGCGCGGTTCGTCGCCGACACCGGGTACCGCACCGAGGCGGAGCGCATCGGCTGGTCCTACGTGTTCGCCTCCTTCCTGCCCGCCGCGCTGCGCCGCGGCGCCCCCCGCCCGGAGCGCACGCCCTGGTGGTGCGGGGTGCAGGGCGCCGCCTGGAACCGGCCCGAGGGGCCGGGCAGCGACGTCGACGGGCGCGGCGACCACCCGGTGGTGCACGTGTCCTGGAACGACGCGGCGGCGTACGCGGCCTGGGCCGGCAAGCGGCTGCCCACCGAGGCGGAGTGGGAGTACGCGGCCCGCGGCGGGCTGGAGCAGGCGCGCTACCCGTGGGGCGACGAGCTGGACCCGGCGGGGGAGTACCGCTGCAACATCTGGCGCGGCACCTTCCCGGCGCGCAACACCGCCGCCGACGGCTTCCGCGGCACCGCCCCCGTCGACGCCTTCGAGCCCAACGGCTTCGGGCTCCACAACGTGTCCGGCAACGTCTGGGAGTGGTGCGCCGACTGGTGGACCACCGACCACCCGGCGGCCCGTCCGCTCGTCGACCCCGCCGGCCCCGCCACCGGCACCGACAAGGTCATCCGGGGCGGCTCCCACATGTGCCACCGCTCCTACTGCAACCGCTACCGGGTGGCCGCCCGCACCGCCAACAGCCCGGACAGCTCCAGCGGCCACGCGGGCTTCCGCTGCGCGGCGGACGCGTAGCGCGCGGCGGGTGCGTCGCGCGCGGCGGGTGCGTCGCGCGCGGACGGCGCGCAACGGGTCGCAACGGGTCGCAACCGGAGCCTTGACATCCGCCTACCGGTGGATGAATCTGTGGGTCATAAGTTCCTCAGAACATAGGTGCCGCCGATGCAGCTCGACTATGTGATTCTCGGGGGGCTGGCGCTGCGCCGGCTGTCCGGCTACGACCTGCGCCGCTGGATGGACGGGCCGGGCCGCTACATCGGGTACGGAGTCCAACTCCCGCACATCTACCGCCGGCTGGCCAAGCTCGTGGAGCGCGGCTGGGTGGACTTCGAGGTCGATCCGCGCGAGGGCCGGCCGGACGCCAAGGTGTACCGGCTGACCGAGGACGGCCGCACGGCGCTCCTGGAGTGGGCGAGGTCCCCCTATGTGCCCTCCTCGCGCGCCAGGGACCCCGACTTCACCCTGCGCTTCGTCTTCGCCGGACAGCTCGACCCGGCGATCGCCCTGGAGGTCGTCACCACCGAGCTGGAGCTCCGGCTCCAGCAGCACGCGGAGCCGCGCGCCCTGCCGCTCCCCGGCTCCTACGACCCGCAGCTCCCCGAACTCGACGCCGACTGGGCCACCGAGATCCACACCATGGCCCATGAGTACGGCTACGCCTACGGCGCCTCGTACATCGCCTGGCTCCAGCTCACCAAGGCCCGCCTGGAGACGCGGCTCGGCCGCTGAACCACGGCCCGCCGCGCCCCCGCGGCGCCGCCCCACCCCCTGATCACCGGTCGCCCGGCGTCCCCCTGCCGCCGGGCCGCACCGGCGTGCGCACCTGCCCCGCTCCCCCTCCCCCGGAGACCCTCATGCGCATCATCTACGTCGACGTGGACACCCTCCGCGCCGACCACACCACCCCCTACGGCTACCACCGCCCCACCACCCCCAACCTCCAGGCCCTCGCCGACAAATCGGTCACCTTCGAGCGCTACTACTGCTCCGACTCGCCCTGCCTGCCCTCGCGCACCGCACTGACGAGCGGTCAGTTCGGCATCACCAACGGCGTGATCGGACACTTCGGGCCCGCCGCCCAGTTCCGGCTCGACTCCGGACACGGCCCCGAGCCCGACCGCCCCCTGCTCGGCCAGCTCCTCGGCTTCGCCGGCCACTACACCGCCGCCGTCTCGGTGTTCGCCGAGCGCCACCGCGCCTACTTCTTCCACGCCAACTTCCGCGAGTCCATCCGCGCCACCGCCCGCCTCGGCGACGAGGAGGCCCAGGACGTCAACCGCGCCGCCGTCGACTGGATCCGCCGGCACGCCGACGACGAGAACTGGTACCTGCACCTCACCTACTGGGACCCGCACACCAACTACACCCAGCCCGCCGAGTGGACCGAGAAGATGGCCGCCTCCGGCCCGGTGCAGGAGTGGCCCGACGAGGAGACCATCGCCGCCCACGCCGAGATCTACGGCCCGCGCAGCGCCCTCGACCTGCACTACTCGCTGACCGGCGACGGCACCTCCCCGGTCCCGCACAACATGCCCGACGCCGTCCGCTCCCGCGCCGACTTCGAGCACCTGATCAACGGCTACGACGGGGCGGTCCACTACTGGGACCACTACTTCGGCCAACTCATGGCGACCCTGGAGGAGTTGGGGATCGCCGAGGAGACCGCGGTGATCGTCAGCGCCGACCACGGCGAGTCCTTCGGCGAGCAGGGCTCCTACGCGGAGCACGGCCTCGCCAACGAACCCACCCACCGGGTGCCGCTGATCGTCCACTGGCCCGGCGTCACCGACCGGCTGCCCGCCGAGGCGCGGCGCAACGACGCACTGCTCTACAACATCGACCTCGCCCCCACCCTCTGCGACCTGCTCGGCATACCCGTGCCGGCCGGCTGGCAGGGCACCTCCTTCGCCCCCGCGGTGCGCGGCGAGACCATCGAGTCCCGCCCCTACCTGGTCCTCGGCCACGGCGCCCACACCTACCAGCGCGCCGTGCGCACCCGCGACCACCTCTACATCCGCACCTACCACCCCGGGGCCTTCCGGGCCGAGTGGGAGCAGCTCTTCCACGTCACCGAGGACCCGTACCTCACCCGCGACCTGCTCGACGAGGAACCCGAACTCGCCGCCGTCATGCGCTCCCACCTCGCCGAGTGGTGGAACGAGCACGCCGGCCGCCCCGGCTGCCTGCCCGACCCGATGCAGGCCACCCTCCAGACCGGCCCGACGTACTACAACGACCCCGCCCGCTACGCCCGGCACCTGCGGGACACCGGCCGCGAGCACCTCGCCGAGGACCTCGAAGCCCGCCTCACCTCCCTGAACGTGCCGGTCTCCTGGCACGCCCCCGACCGACCGCGCACCGCCGAACTCGCGGCCCGCTGGGCGGCCCTGATGCAGACCCGTGACGAGCGCTCCGTCCGGTCCGACTGATCCGCCGTGCCAAGGGAGTTCCGCATGACCGCCGATTCCCCGCCGCCCGCCGCGGTGACCTCCCCGCCCGCCTCCGCCGCCGCCTCCGATGCCGCCGCCGCCCCGGGCGGCAAGGGCCGCTGGCGCCAACTGGGCCTGCTCAGCGCCGCCATGGCCACCGACAGCGGCGAGCAGGGCGCCGTCTCGGTGCTCTTCCCCGCGATGCGCTCCGCCCTGAACCTGCCACTGGCGGCGCTCAGCCTGCTGGTCGCCCTGGGCAAGATCATCGGGGTGGTCTTCGGGCCGATCTGGGTGAGCCTCGCCCAGCGCTACCCGCGCAAGTACGTGCTCGCCGTCAGCTCCGGCCTGTGGGGCGTGTGGACCGTGGCCACCGGCCTGGCCCAGAACTACGTGCAGCTCGTGGTGCTCTTCGCGATCGCCGCCGCCGGCGTCGCCGGGAGCGGTCCCCTGATCAACGGCATCCTCGCCGACCTCTTCGACGACCGGGCCCGCGGCCGGGCGGCGGGCGTCCTGTTCGGCACCGTGGCCCTGGTCACCGGGCTCCTCGGACCGGTGCTCGGGCAGCTGTCCCGGGTCGACGGCGGATGGCGGTACGGGTTCTTCGCCGTCGGCGCCATGCAACTGCTGGCGGGGTTCGCCGTCCTGCTGTTCTTCGACGACCCCGGCGTCGGCGGGGCCGAGCACCAACTCGCCGCGCGGAAGGAAGGACCCGCCGCGCCGCGCGTCCGTGCCTTCGACCGGGCGGCCCTGCGCCGGCTGGCCGGCATCCGCAGCTTCCCGCTGATGTGCCTGCAACGCCTGCTCAGCGCCCAGTTCGTGATGATCGCCTTCGGCGTGGTGTTCCTGGTCGACGTCCGCGGGTTCAGCACCGCGGAGGCCTCGCTGGTGATCCTCCCCTCCTCGCTGTCGTACCTGATCGGCACCCTCGCCGGCGGGCTGGCCGCGGACCGCGTGCAGCGCCGCTTCCCCGGCTCGGGCCGCATCGCCGTCCTGCAGACCGCGATCCTCGGGTACGGCGTCGTCGCCTACGTCGCCACCCAGATCGCCTGGACCCACCTCGGCGTCTACGCCGCCCTCTTCTCGCTGCTGGGCCTGCTGCAGGGCTTCCAGCCGTCGGTCAACCGGCCGGTCGTCATGGCCATCACACCGCCGGAACTGCGCGGCGCGGCCTTCGCCGTCTTCCTCGGCATCGAAGGGGCCGCCTGGGCCGTGATCACCCTGCTGGTCGGCCACCTCGGCGACGCCGTCGGACTGCAGGGCGCCTTCCTGTGGATGGTGGTCGTGGTCCTCCTCGCCAACGGTCTCCTCACCACACCGCTGTACCGCACCTACGGCCGCGACGTCGCCGCCGTCCAGACCGAGCTGGACCGGCGCGCCACCGCCGACGACCGGCCGCTGCCGACCGAACCGCAGAACTAGGAACCGCACATGACCAGCCGTCCCAACTTCGTGATCCTGATGCCCGACCAGCTGCGCGCGGACGCCGTCGGCGCGTTCGGCAACCCCTACGTCAGCACCCCGCACCTGGACGCCCTCGCGGCCCGCGGCACCACCTTCAACCAGGCCTACGTCCAGCACCCGGTCTGCTCGCCGAGCCGGGCGTCGATGCTCACCGGCTGGTACCCGCACACCGCGGGCCACCGGACCCTCACCCACCTGCTCAAGGAGCACGAGCCCAACCTGCTGCGCATCCTCAAGGACGCCGGCTACCACGTCGCCTGGGCGGGCGCGCGCGGCGACACCTTCGCGCCGGGCGTCACCGAGGCGAGCGTCCACGAGTACGGCTTCTCGACCATGCCCACCGTCGGCTACGGCGGGGACTACCCGGACGGCGTCTGGTCCCGGCTGTTCTACCGGGGCCTGGTCCCCGACGACGGCCGGATCGACCCCGACGAGGCCGCGATCCGCTCCGCCGAACGGTGGCTGGAGAACCCGCCCGGGCAGCCCTGGGTGCTGTTCGTCCCGCTGGTCGCGCCGCACTGCCCGTTCCAGGTCGAGGAGCCCTGGTACTCCCAGGTCGACCGGGACGCCCTCCCCGACCCGGTCGCCCCCGGGGACGCGGCCGGCGAGCCGCGCTACATGCGGGCCGTCCGCGAGCGCTACGGGATCGGCGACGTCACCCCGGAGCAGTGGCGCGAGGTGACGGCCACCTACTACGGGATGATCTCCCGCCTCGACGACCAGCTCGGCCGGGTGATGGGCGCGGTCGCCGGGGCCGGCGCCGCGGACGACACCGTGACCCTGTTCTTCGCCGACCACGGCGAATACCTCGGCGACTTCGGGCTGATCGAGAAGTGGCCCTCGGCGATGCACGACTGCATTGTCCGCGACCCCCTGATCATCAGCGGCGGCGGCTTCGCCGGCGGACGGTCCAGCGACGCCCTGGTGGAGATGATCGACGTCCTGCCCACCGTGCTGGAGCTGGCCGGGGTCGAGGCGCCGCACCGCCACTTCGGCCGCAGCCTGGTCCCGCTGCTGCACGACCCGGCCGCGCCGCACCGCGAGTACGCCTTCACCGAGGGCGGCTTCACCGTCGAGGAGGAGGAGCAACTGGAGCGCCCTGGCTTCCCGTACGACCTCAAGGGCGCCCTCCAGCACGAGGACCCCACCCTGGTCGGCAAGGCCGTCGCCGTCCGCGACCACGCCTGGACGTACGTCTGGCGGCTCTACGAGCCGCCGGAGCTCTACCACCGCGCGAGCGACCCCCGGGAGCGGGTCAACCTGGCGGGCCGCGAGGAGCACGCCGGCACCGAACGGCGGCTGCACGACGCCGTGCTGCGCTGGATGGTCGAGACCGCCGACGTCATCCCGCCCGCGCCGGACCCGCGCCTGCCGCAGGTGGCCCTGCCGGCGCCCGGCAGCCGGTAGCCCACCGTGCCCACCGGATCCCGCCCCGACGGCGGCACGCCGTGGTACGAGGAGGGCGAGGAGCCGGACTACCGGTTCTCGCTGGCCAACGAGCGGACCTTCCTCGCCTGGTTCAGGACCGGACTCGCCCTCATCGCGGCGGCGCTCGCCGTGGCCCAGTTCGTCCCGGCGCACACCCGGGGGATCACGGGAACGCTGCTCGGCGCGGTACCGGCGGTGGCGGGCGCCCTGCTGTGCGGCACCGCCTACGTCCGCTGGCGCGCCGTCCAGCGGGCGATGCGCCACCGGCGGCCGCTGCCGCGGAGCCGGGTGCTGCCGGTGCTGGCCGTGAGCGCCGCGCCGGCCGGGATCGGCCTGTTCCTGCTGCTCCTGCTGCGGTCCTCGTGACCCCGGGGAGGGACCCCGGCCTGCAGCCCGAGCGCACCGCGCTCGCCGGCCGCCGGACCGCGCTCTCCGCGCTGGTCACGGCCGTCCTGGCGGTGCGCGGCGCCCTCGCCCACCGCTCCGCGGCCGAGGCGGCGGCGGGCGTCCTGCTCCTCGTGGTGGCGGCCCTGTCCGTCACCACGAGGACCGGCACCCGCCTCCGGCAGCGCGCGATGTCCCTCTGCGCGGCCGCCGCCGCTCTCCTGCTCGCCGCGCAGTACGCCCTTCGGGCCTGACGGGGGGCGGGCGGGTGCCCGGCCGTCAGCAGGTCCCGGGGCGCAGCCGGCGCAGGGCCAGGCGGAGGCGGCCGGTGGCCGGGCGGCCGGCCAGGACGGCCTCGAAGCGACGGTGGTCGCGGGCCGAGCGCAGCGCCGCGAGGTCGTGGGTGCCGGGCAGGGGCGGGGCGGGTTCGGCGTGCCGGGCGGCCCGGTAGCTGTCGAGGAGGTGCTGGTGCAGCGCGTTCATGGGCCCACCCTGCATCCCGGCGGCCCGGTGGGTCCCGCCGATTGACGGCCCTCGTCAACCGGCGCGGCCCCGGCATCCGCTCCGGCCTGGGCGGTCAACGGCCCGAAGCTCCGCCGGAGGTCGGTGACCTCGGCCGGGCCGGTCACCCAGGCGAGGGGGGCGTGGTGCACCCGGATCCCGGCCGGGGGCTGGAGCAGGGCCTCACCGGCCGCGTTCCGCGGCCACTCCACCGAGCCGGTGGCGGTCCTGGCGGGGACGAGCCAGTAGTCGCCCCGGGTGTAGGTGCCGTCCGGCCGGAAGTACACCTGGACGCCGTCCTCCAGGTCGAGCCAGCTCCCCTCCTGGAGCGGCAGGGCGCCGCCGGCCAACGGCGGGGCGTCCCGGCCGCGCGGTTCGCGGTGGTCCCAGCGGCGCAGGAAGGGGTGGCGCGCGGCCTGCCGGCCGACCTCCGGCGCCGGTTCGGCGGACAGCCGCACCCGGCGGCCCGGCAGGTCGATCTCCTCCACCTGGAGCAGCTCCGTCACCTCCTCCCGGCTGACGGACGCGCTGTCCGCGACCTCGACCCGGTCGCCGACCGAGAGCCCGAGCCGGTCGTCGTCGCCCAGGGTGCCGAGGCCGACCCAGACGCCCTCGACGGAGACGATCGGGAGGACGACCGAGCCGTTCTCCCGGGACCACGTGAACGTGGCGTCGCAGCCGGCCCGGCCGCCGTGGTGGACCTCCACCCGGTACAGCTGGTTCTCCGGGCCCCGGTAGCGGGCCTCGGGGTGCGCCAGGCACGGGTCCTCGCCCGCGCGCTCCGGCCGCCGGGCCCGCGCGGCCAGCCGGGCGACGGGCCGCTCGTGCGCCCCGGCCCAGGCGTCGAAGGCCTCCCGCACCCCGGCGAGGCCGCCCTCCGGAACGCTCAACTCCGAGGCGGGCAGCGCGAGTACCTGCCAGACGACCTTGGCCCGGGCCGCCGTGTCGGGCATCGCGGCGCCGAGCGCGACCTCGCGGAGCTCCGGGTCCTCGACCGCGGTGACGCTGCGCTCCCAGACCTTCAGGTAGACCAGGAACGGGAAGGCGCCGGGCAGCCGGTCGCCGGGGCGCTCCTGGTCCCGGTAGGCGTCGGGCTGGTCCCAGTACGTCCACCCGGCGGGCTCCTCGCCGGCCCCGCCGTCGGAGGCGCCGGCGGAAGGACCGGCGGAGGGGCCGGTGGAGGGACCGGTGGGGGCGCCGGCGCCGCCGTCCTCGGGCGCGGCCCGGCCGGGCACGGGCCGGTGGGCCTCGCACAGGATGCCGTCGACGTAGTAGCGGCCGCCGCCGATGGTGAGGTCGTCCAGGTCGTGGCTGCCCGGCACGTGGCCGATCGCGAACCCGGCCGCCGCGGCCGGTCCGCCGTGACGGCCGATCAGGTCGGCGGCGAGGGTGCGCAGCTGGTACCGCTCGATCGCGGCCTGCTCGTTGGCGTCGGCGTCGAGCTGGACCCGGCCCTGCTGCGTCAGCACCGCGGAGTAGTGCTTGCCGGGCCGGAAGGTGAGGCGCGAGAAGTCTGCGTGCACGGTCGTCCTCTCGGAGACGATGGGCGGGGGCGGGTCAGGTGACGAAGAAGATCCCGGCGTCGGCGCCGGCCGGCGTGTACTCGGCCAGCCGCGCCCGCAGGTTGTCCTCGCGCTGGGGCTGGAACAGGTCGTGGAAGGCGCCCAGTTCGGAGCGGTCCTCGGCGCCGCGGGTGATCTCCGGCGCGCACCCGGCGGCGAACCGGCCGTAGTCGGGCGTGCCGTAGCGGAGGCTGCTGAACAGCGGGCGGACCCGGGCGGTCTCCAGCTCGCGCAGCCGGGCGGCCCGCTCCGGGGGCAGCTCGCCGCGCTCGACCAGCTCGGTCACCGCCGAGCGGACCAGGTCGGGCTGGCAGGCGTAGCGGCGCGGGGTGCGCGAGCCCGGGGGCACGTAGCAGAACCGCAGGCAGCCGGTCGAGCGGCGGGCCACCCGCAGCCGCCCGGTGAAGACGCAGTCCTCGGCGACCGGCACCGCGTGGGTGTGCACCTCGCCGGCCACGGTGGTGCGGCGCGCGTGCAGCAGCGCGTGGGCGTGGGTGCAGTCGGGCCCGGCGAGCGCCGGCCGCCGGGGCCCGGTGGCGTCCAGGACGCTGTCGCCGAGGTGGATCTCCAGCGGGTCGGTGCCGGCCTCGTCGCCGACGACCTGGATCGCGCCCAGGATGCTGTGCTCGATCCGCACGCAGGCCGTGGTGCGGTCCAGGACGAGGCTGGGCTCGTGCGGCGAGTGCGGCGCGCAGTGCGGCTCCAGCGACCAGCCCGGGACGAGGGTGCAGTGCCGCAGGGTGACGGAGGCCAGCGGGCCGGTGACGTTGACGCCGCGGCCGGTGATCAGCAGGCCGTCCAGGACCAGCCGCCCGCCCGGGACCACGCCCCGGACGTTGAGCGCGTCCGGCCGGTTGCTGTACCAGTCGAGCAGCCGGATCACCGGCCGGGTGCCCTCGGCGGCGCGCAGTTCGAGGCGGTCGTCGGCCCCGAGGTCGAAGTCCAGCTGCTCCTGGTGGGTGCCGCTGTGGGTGATCTCGATGACGGCGGCGCCGCCCGCGCGGCCGGCCTGCTGGTCGGCGCGCCACCGCTCGTAGGCGTCGGTGATCCGCTGGTACGGCCCGCCGGGGCCGACCCGGTAGAGCGTCCGGTGCCGCACCTCCGGGCGCTCGCGCGGGTACTCCCCGCCGCCGGTGTCGTCGCCGAACGCGTAGTGGTGGTCGACCCAGACGCCGCGGCGCGGGGCGGTGTGGGCCCCGAAGGCGATCCGGCCGAGCACCGGGTCGACGGCGACCTGGCCGCGTCCCGGCCGGTAGGTCCAGCCGGTCAGGTCGGCCACCGTGATCTCGGCGGGCGGGACGGGCTCCTGGGCGCCGTCGCGCCAGAGGGCGAAGCTCTTGCCGGGCCCGTAGTAGTCGGCGAGGCGCTCGGCCAGCTGGCGCCGCCGGATCGGGGCCGGCACGTTGTCGAGCGTCGCGAGGTGGGAGGCCGAGGGCTCCGGTTCGGGCCGGGTGAACAGCGGCGCGTCGTTGCCGAGCACCGAGAAGGTGAACAGGTTCCTGGCCCGGTCGATGCAGTAGGCCGGCGCCCGGGTGACGGAGTAGGGCTTCAGCCGCCACACGTACAGGGCGACCCCGGCGGGCGTGCGGCCGCCCGGGCGGCGGGCGGAGCCGGCCCGGCGGACGTCGACGGTGTGCGCCTGCTCGTCGAAGGGGCCGCCGAGCAGGTCCAGCGCGGCGCCGTCCCGCAGGCCGGCGAGCCGGCCCCGGCCCGGCCGCCGCCCGGCGGCGGGCTCCTCGTCCGGGCGCAGCAGCCGCACCGGCGGGGTGCCGGCGACCAGCCGGGAGAGTTCCACGGCGCGCGCGGGCCAGTCGGCGACCGAGGCGGACAGCTCCTCCAGCAGGGCGAGGGTGCCCTTGCGCCGGCGGTGGGCGACGGTGTTGGCGACGTCGTGCCGGGGCGCCAGCCGGGCGGCGAGCCGGTCGCGGGCCGCGGCCCGCTCCGGGGAGGCGGCGCCGTGCAGGCCGGTCGCGAGCACCTCCTCGTAGCCGGGCAGGATCCGGTAGCCGACCAGGTCGCCGAGGTAGGCGACGGCCCAGTCGGCGGCGGTCTCCACGAACCGGTCCCGGTAGCCCTGGTCGATGCCGCCGCGCACGAGGTCGGCCTGCTCGGCGATGACGGCCAGCAGCGCGCGCAGCGGCTCGCCCGCGTCGGCGTCGCGCAGCCGGTGCCACTGCGGCAGCAGCTCCAGCAGTCCGTCCGGGTCCCGCTCGCCGGTGTCACTCATCCGCGGATCTCCTTGAGGATCAACGTGTCGGGCAGGTTCGGCGCCAGCATGACGAGCTGGGCCGGGCGCAGGCCGCGGAAGACCGTCAGCACCCGGCCGGGCGGCAGCGGGCGGGTGTCGGTGACGTCCGGGTTGAGCCGCAGCAGTTCCGCGACCGTGATGCCGTGGCGGGCGGCGACGGCGGTGAGGCTCTCCCCGGCGGGGTCGCGCACCCGGTGGCGCTGCTCCTCGAAGCGGGCGAGCGCCGCCGGGACGCTCGGCTGCGGTCGCGCGAGCCGCTCGGACAGCTGCTCCAGGCCCTCCGGGGTGAGGCTGCCGGGCACACCGGTGAAGGCGTCGACGTCGACCCGGGCCACGCCGGGCACCGCCTGGGCGGTGGCGAGCACCTCGGACAGGTGGGCGCTCTGGCCGAGTTCGCGTCCGGCGAAGCCCAGCCGGTCGAGCAGGGCGCGGCGCAGCGCCGGTTCGACCACGTCCCAGGAGCGGTCCGGGGCGAGCTCGACGCCCGCGGCGACGATCAGCAGCACGAGTTCGCGCGGCGCGACCTCGACCGGCAGCCGCGGGTCGCCGTGGGCGGTGAGCGCCGAGCGCAGGGTGCGGATCAGGTCGGAGTCGCCGGTGAGCGGGATGTCGTCCACCCCGGCCACGGTGACGTGGACCAGTTCGCGCCCGCCGTCCGAGAGCCGGACGGCGGCGGCGCGCCCGATGCCGGCCCGGGAGCGGGTGAAGTCCGCGTAGTCGGGCACCGAGACCAGCCGGTCCAGGGCGGTCACGGCGAGCGGGACGGTGCGCCGGGCGAGGCCGGGGCCGTCCGGTCCGGCGCCGCCGGTGGCGGGCAGCGGGTTGACGACGGCGGAGACGCCGAGCGGGCGGGTGGTGAGCTGGGTGATCCGGCCGGCGCCGACGTTGCCCGCCGGGCCGATGCCGATCCGGTAGCGGGCGCGGACGTTCTCCCGGCCGGTGGGCAGGCGCGAACCGTGCACGCCGTCGCCGAAGGTGACGGTGGTCCGGCCGTCGCCCGCCGTCGCGGTGACGTAGACCCGTTCGCCGGGGCCGCGCCCGGCGAGGCTGTCGACCTCGTGCCAGAGCACCCCGTCGACCCGCACCTCCAGGGTGCTCCGGGCGCCCCCGGGGGTGTCGGCGGCCAGCCAGGTGAGCGGCGACTGCCAGAGGGCGAAGCGCTGGCCCGGGACGCCGGCGTCGCCGCTGCCGATCGCCTCGTCGCGGGTGGCGCCCTGGGTGGCGCGCACGACGTTGCCGAGGACCTGGACGGTGTCGCGCCGGTAGCGGTGGGCGAGGCCGGCGCTGAGCGTGAGCGTGGTGCGGACGGTGTCCCCGGGCAGGCTCGGGTCGACGCTCTGCCCGACCCCGGCGATCATGGCCAGTTCGGTGCCCCGGACGCCGGTGGTGCCCGGGATGTCGGTGCGCTCGCCGCTCACCGCGACGAGCCGGCCGGGGGTCAGCCCGTCGTAGAGCCGGGCGAGTTCGATCCGGTCGCCGTGGACGTCCTCGGTGACGGGCTCGTCGGCGAGCCGCAGCGACTCGCCGCGGGCGTAGACGGTGGCGTCCCGGATGTGCGAGAGCTGGGTGTCCTGGTCGTCCAGCCAGGGCTGCTGGAGGGACAGTTCGGTCACCTTGCCGGTGATGCCGAAGTCGGCGCGGGAGATCACCCGCACATCGGTCACCCGGGTGATGACCTCGGCGAGGTCGCGGCCGCCCGGGATGCCGCCGTCGAGCCCCTTGCGCGGGCGCTGGACGACCACCCAGCTGCCGGGCGCGATCTGGTCGTACACGGCGTCGAGGGTGAGGACGGTGCCGGAGACCGGCTGCAGCTTGGTGGTGAACACCACCTCGACCGCGGGCGGGGACTGCTCGGTGGCGGGGTGGCGGTGCATCCGGACGTTCAGTTCGCCGGACTCGCCGGTGGTCTCCTGGCCCGGGTCGAGCCGGTGGTCGAGCACGGGGCCGGGCCCGCCCTCGACCCGCACGTGCACGCGGCCGTCGGCCTGCGGGCGGGAGACGAGGACGGTGCGCTCGGGCAGTCCGGCCAGGAACCGGGCGCTGACACCGGGCTCCCGGTCGGGCGCGGGCGCGGCGCCGGCGTGCGGGTCCGGCGGCGGCGGTTCGGTGGTGACCACCTGGACCTGGCCGGGCCCGAACGGGAAGGTGTGGTCCCACGGCAGCGAGAACCCGCTGTGCAGCAGGCTGCCGGCCTCGACGTAGGTGAAGTCGGCGGTCGTGGGGACGGTTCCGGCGGTGTCGAAGCCGATGCGGACGCCGATCAGCGTGCTGCCGGAGAGCGGCCAGTCGACGTAGCGGTCGATCCGGCCGTCGGCGCCGTACACGGGTTTGAGCGGCGCGGTGGCGCCGAACGGCGTGGCCACCACCCGCATCGCCTGGATCTCGTGCACGGCGAGCGGCGCGGTCAGGTCGACCCGTTGCCAGGCGGGGTAGAGGCCCGCGCGCAGCCGGGGGTCCAGGGCGGTCAGCAGCTGCGGGCCGAGGTCCGATCCGGCGGCGAACAGGCGCCGCGGGTCGCGGGCGAGGTCGCGGGCGCTGAGCGGGGGCCGGGCGGGGGTGGTGCGCAGCGCCGCCAGCAGCGGACCGAGGCCGCGGACGGCCGGGTCGGCGGCCGCGGGGCCGGGCGGGTGGGATCCGGTCCCGTCGGGGGGCTGCGGCGGCTCCAGCTGGTGGGCGCGCTCGCGCAGCCGGGCCAGCTCCTCGCCGAGGGCGCCGAACCAGTCGGCCACCGCCTGCTGGGAGCGGGCCAGTTCGGCGGCCTCGGCGGCCCGGGCGGCCACCGGGACGAGCCGTTCGGCGAAGTCGGCCGGGGTGCTCAGCGGACCGTCGGGCCGGTCGAGGTCGGCGCGCAGCGGGGCCAGCACCTGCGCGTCGAACTCCCGGACGATCCGGCTGCGCCCGGGCCTCGGGCGGGGGGCGTGCCCGGAGACGGTGATCCAGTCCGTCAGCTCGGCGCGCAGGTCCTTGAGGGTGCGCAGGTCCCGGGGCAGCCCGATCACGGTGACGTCGTTGTCGCGGTCGATCCGCACCTCGGGCACCAGCCGCAGCACCCGGTGGACCGGGTCGGCGGCCCGGTCGGCGCTGAAGACGAACAGCAGCCGGTCGCCGGGCCTGATGTTGTTGGCGGTGCCGGCGGCGAACAACTCGGCCCGGCCGCCGGGGTTCAGCTGCCCGGGCGTCAGCTGGTAGGGGCGGCGGCGCAGCACGGCCAGCTCGTTCCAGGCCGGGCGGGCGACGAGGTCCTCCGCCGTCTCGAAGGACTGCGGGTCCTCGCCGGGGCCGGGGACGCTCTGGCTGCGGGCGCCGCGCGGCACGGTGACGGCCGGGTCCTCGACGGCCCGCGGGTCGTGGTCGAGGGTGTAGGCGAGATGGGTGTCGGCGGCCACGCCGGGCCGGGGCCGGTGCCCGACCAGCCGGCCGAGCAGGGTGAGCGAGCCCTCCTCGGTGGCGGTGCGCAGATAGCCCTCGTCGGCGATCCGCTCGGAGTGGAAGGTGAGCACGTCGGCGAGCACCGCCCAGGCGTCCAGCAGCGCGATCGCCGGGTCGTCGGGGGTGCGGACGGTCAGGTCGCGCAGCGCCGGGTACGCGGGGCCGGACAGCCGCGCGAGCATGCTCGCGAGGAACTGCCCGTAGCGGCCGACGCGGTGGTCGAGGGCGTTCAGCCCGGGCGGGTTGAACAGCGGGGCCGGGGTCGCGGTCGCGGTGCCCGTGCAGCCGCAGGTGCACTGGCCGTTCACCGGCCACCTCCGATCACGATCGAGAGCCGGCCGTTCTCCGGCCGGTCGGGGTCGTCGTCGCACGCGGCGACCTCCAGCGCGCCGAGCCGCAGCAGCCCGGCGTCCGGCTCGCCGTCGTCCCGCCCGAACTGCCGCCGCAGCCGGGTGATCC
Organism: Kitasatospora sp. NPDC058115; assembly: GCF_042884635.1. Taxonomy (NCBI): domain Bacteria; kingdom Bacillati; phylum Actinomycetota; class Actinomycetes; order Kitasatosporales; family Streptomycetaceae; genus Kitasatospora; species Kitasatospora sp. NPDC058115. The sequence goes on along the minus strand of NZ_JBHVTL010000018.1, from coordinate 156,732 downwards.
GGGCGCTGACCACGCCCGGCACGGCGGCCGCCGCGGCCACCAGCCGGGAGGCCCGTACCGGCTCGCCGAAGCCCAGCGCGTCGGGGTGGAAGAAGCCGAGGCGCCCGTCCGGCAGCGCGCGGCTGCCCAGGACCCGCCGCAACTCGGCGAGGACGTGGCCGCGTTGGTACCCGGCGGCGGCGCAGATCCGCAGTTCGACGTCGAGCGGCACCAGCAGGGCGGGGCGGACGACCAGCTCGTGGCCGATCCGGCGGTACGCCTCCAGCGCGTGGCCGACCGCCTCCAGCAGGGTGCGGTCGGCGAGGGCCTGCCCGTACGGCTCGACGGCGACGTGCACCTCCTGGCCGCTGCCGGTCCAGCGGAGCTCCGCGGCGGCCCGCCGGACCTCCGGCAGGCCGGCGGCCAGCTCGGCGTAGTCGCCGGCCGTGACGGCGCGCAGCCGGCGGCGGCTCAGTGCGAGCGGCGCCGACTGCCGCACCAGGCCCAGCGGTTCGGGTTCGGTGCCGCCGGTCGCGGGCAGCGGGTTGCGGACGTGCAGCACGGCGTCCTGCGGCCGGGTGGCGGCCCCGCCCCGCGGTGGCCGGCAGACCACCAGGTGGTTGACGGCCTCCGCGCCCACGTTCCCGGCCGCGCCGTTGCCGAGGCGGTAGGCGACCCGCAGCTCCGCACCGGGCCGCGGCGGCCGGCCGTGGCGGCCGTCGCCGAAGCGCAGCGCGAGACGGCCGTCGTCCTCGAACTCGCCGACGAAGTGCCGGTCCCGGGGCCCGTCGGCTAGCAGGTCCCGGCGGGGCGTCCACTCCAGGCCGTCGGCGGTGGCCAGGACCGCGGGCAGGGCGGCGCGCGGATCCTGGACGGCGGATCCGCCCGCCGGGCCGGCCAGCGCGGGGGAGCCGGGGTCGAGCCCGGCCGCGTACCGGGCACCCCAGCTCCGGTCCACCTCCCAGACGCCGGAGCGCCGGAGCACCACGCCGGAGCGGGTGCGCGCGACGAGCACGTCGAGGCGGCGCAGCTTGCCCGCGAGCAGCCGGGTGCGGCGGGCCAGCAGCTCGCGCAGGCCGTCGGCGGGCCGCTCCGCGAGACGCAGCTCCTGCACCACCCGGGCACCGAACAGCACGGTGAGTTCGGTGAGTTCGGCGCGGGAGAGGCGGTGGCCGCCGCGCGCGCGGTGCCACAGCTCCTCCAGCCGCCGGTGGACCCGTTCGGGCACGGCGGCCAGCAGGGCGGCCTGTCCGGCACAGATGTGCGCCCGGTCCGGGAAGGCGGCCGCCCGGGTGACCGGCGTGTGGCGCAGCAGCGGCCGGAAGGGCTGCGCCAGGACGGGGTAGCGGGTCTGGTCGAGCAGCGTCTCCAGCACCGCCGCCTGCGCGTCGGCGGTGGGCGGTTCGACCTCGGCGCCCCCGCCGTCGCCGCCCTCCGCGCCGGAGCCGGGCGCGAGCCGCACGCCCAGCCCGGCCCGCCGGACCGCCGCCGCGCCGACCAGCGCCTCCAGCTCGCGGACCTGCCGCGGGCCGAGCTGCCGCCCGCCGCGGGTCAGGGCGAGCAGTTCCTGGAGGGCCTGCGCGGCCGGGCTGTCCCCGGCGCCCTCCGCGCATCCGCACCCGCAGCCGCCGCCCGGCGCGCAGGGCGCCACCCGCACCGGCTCCGGCGGCACCGGGAACGTCTCCGGGGCCCCGCCGCAGAACGTCAGGGAGCGGCCGTGGTCGGCCAGGACGACGTTGCCGCGGGCCACGCTCACGTCGGCGACCGGCCCGCAGCCGCTGCCGCCGTGGGCGGAGAGGCAGACCGGGAAGGCCAGCGCGTCCTGCGGCGCCCAGGCGACCTCGACCAGCGGCTGCCCGTACAGCTCGTCGACCAGCGGGGTGACCGAGGTCAGCCGGACGGCCTGGCGGTGCGCGGGATCGGCGTCGGCGGCGGCGCCGGTGCGCGGGCCGAGCACCTCCTCGACGACCAGCAGGTCGCCGGGGCGCAGCGCCAGCTGCCGGGCCCGCTCCTCCGGGCGGCCGGACCGGTGCCACTCGTCGCGCAGCGTGGCGCCGGTCGCGCCCGCGGGCAGCACGCAGTCCTGGTCGCCCCAGGTCCAGAACCGGATGGTGTTGTGGGCGGGGTGCAGCGCCACGTCCTCCCCGCCGAGCGGCTCGAACACCTCGACGGCGGCGGTGCGGGCGAGCGCGTCCAGCTCCTCGTCGGGGACCACCGCCGCCAGGTCCGGGCGGTCCCGCGGGTCGAGCCGGCCGACGTCGACGGCGGCGAAGCGGAAGGTGCCGCGCCGCAGCGTCAGCGGGCGGTCCACCGTCAGCGCGACGAACGCCCGGGCGTTGCAGCCGTCGTGCATCGGGTAGTCGGTCAGCCGGACGTGCCGGCGCACCGACACCCGGCGGCGCGCGGTGTCGAGGTACGCCTCGGTGGCCACCGCGTCCTGCTGGTAGGAGAGCAGGTCGGCGGTGTGGGCGAGCAGCTCGACCAGGGTGACGCCGAGGTCGGGCAGGTGCCGCTCGGACCAGCCGGGGACGGTCAGGCTCATCCGGTCCAGCACCAGCCGCCGCAGGCTCTCGTAGTCGCGGGCCGTGTAGTCGGTCACCGGGGCCGGGCGGACGACGGGCGGGCAGCTCTCCTCGGCGCGGCAGTCGAAGGGCGAGGGGCAGTCGGCGCCGAAGGAGAAGGCGGCGCTCGCGTACCGCGGGTCGAAGTCCGGACGGGGGCGGGTGCCCGGCCGGCCGTGGGCGTCCGCCTCGACCACGGTCAGCCGGTAGCGGGAGGTGTCGCCGGAGCGGTCGAGGGTGACCCGCATCAGGTCGTCCAGCTCCGGGTCGTCCGCGCGCTCGACCTCGACCCGGACGGCGCGCAGACCGGTGATCCGCCGGCCGCCGTCGATCCGGAGGTTCTCCGGGCCCAGCCCGTCCGGCGCCCGGCCGAGGAAGGTCACCTCCAGCGTGCGCCCGTCGTCGCCCGGCTCGGCGCCGTCCAGGCCCGCCGACCGCGCCGCGCGCACATCGGCGCGCCGCAGGTCCGTCCCGCACCGGGCCCCCGGCCCCTCGCTGCGCCCGGTCATGCCGCCACCCCGCCCTCGAAGATGTCCTGCCGCTGCGTGCCGGTGCGCAGCACCACGTACGCCAGCCGGACCCGCACCACGTCGTCCTCGCTCTCCACGTCGAGCGAGCCGACCTCGATCACATCGCCGAGCCACCGTTGCAGCGCCGCCCGGACGGACAGCTGCAGGGTGGCCGCCAGCTCGGGACTGTTCGGCGCGAAGACCAGGTCGAGCAGTCCGCAGCCGAAGTCCGGGTGCATGACCCGCTCGCCGGGAGCGGTGAACAGCAACTGCTCGATCAGGTCCCGCACGTGGTCGTCGTACCCGGCCTCGGCGGTGCGCCCGCGCCGGTCGATCCGGAACGGGAACGCCAGGTCCGTGCGGGCCGGCCCGGCGCCGTCGCCGGGGTACCCCGTGCCGTTCACGTCCCCTCCGCGCGCTGCTGGACGACGGTCACGACCGGCGGCCCCTGCGGGATCTGCTCGGCGCTCTGGCACAGCCCGACGGCGGAGCTCGGCAGCGCGGGGGAGCCGTTCACCCGGATCCGGGCCGACGGCACCACCCAGCGGACCGTGACGCACGGCTGCGGCTTGCCGGCCACGGTGAACGGGCAGCCGGTCACGGTGTACGGGTCGGCGGTGCCGGTGACGGCCTGGCCGGCGACCAGCACCCGGGCCTGGGCGGGCCGGGCGGTCGCCCGGGCGCCGTGCGGGCAGAGCACCGTGGCGTTGACGTGCAGCAGATTTCCGGGCACGAGGTCCTCCCCGTCAGGTCACGCTCAGGGCGTCCTGGTTGATGGAAACGGTGGCGCCGACGAGCGCGATCGAGGCGCCCTGGCCGTTGCTGATCCGGATGCCCGAGTCGTTGATCACGATCGAGGCCCCGCCCGGGGTGCGCAGGGTGATCCCGGTGACCGGATCGTCGGACAGCACGATCACCCGCCGCCCGGAGGTCTCCAGCACCGTGTTCGGCAGACCCGGCGGGCCGGTCGCCGCCTCCGCCGGCACCTCCGCGGCGGATCCGTACCAGCAGCCCGTCCAGACCGGGTAGCTCTGGTCGCCCTGCTCGAACTCCAGCCACACCCCCGCCCCGACCGGCGGGAGCGCGTAGTGCCCCATGCCCGGGCCGGCCACCGGGAAGCAGGGCATCGCCCAGGTGGAGACCGCCTCGCCCAGCACGTCGGGCACCTGGGCCTGGATGCGGCCGATCCCCAGCGGGTCGGCGTTGCTCACCACCGTCCCCCGGAACTTGCCGAGGTAGCGGGTCGGTTCGGCCATGCGGGCACCTCCTGACTGTGGCTGCTACGGGACGACGACCGGCTGGAGGGCGATCAGGCCCTCGCGGGTCAGCGTGAAGTTCTGGGTGTACGAGCCGCGCTTGAGGTCGTGGGTGACGCTCTTGACGAAGTACAGGCCGTCGTAGGTGAGGCCGGCGCCGCGGACGCCGACCAGCTCGCGCGGCCGCAGCACGTGCCCGTACCGGAGGACGTCGAGCCGGCCGGAGCCCGAGACGGCGTCCGCCGACTGCACCGCCTGGGCGATGATCTCGGCCACCGCCTGGGTGGAGTCCTTCTTGGCGGTGTCGGCGACGACCTTCTTCTTCAGTGCCGGCGCGGGCCGCAGCGCGAGCGGCGGGCGCAGCACGCTCACCTCCGGCACCGGCAGGACGGCGGACACCTTGGTCGCCGGGAGCTGGACGCGGGCCTCCGGCTCCTCGCGCGCCGTCCCGTCGAAGGCGAAGGTGAGCTGGTCGACGTTGGACAGCGCGTCCATGTTCACGTTCAGCGCGTGCTGCGGGACACCGAGCCGGTTCTCCGGCCCCCAGTACGCCCGGCTCGCCCCGGGGACCGGGCCGGGGTCCAGGTAGAACACGTACCCGTTGGCCTTCGCCAGCTCGTTGACGTACCCGAGGTCGGTGCCCTTCTGGAAGTCGATCCGCCGGGTGGGCATCGGCGTCTGCGGCACCAGCTCCGGGATCACCAGCGGGACGATGCCGTACTGCCCGTACTTGCCGATGATCGCGGCGACCCGGGCCGCCGGGGACATCGCGGGGAAGGGCACCCCGGCCTGCTCCTCCAGGTCCATCAGCACCGTCAGGTCCTCCCCGGTGACGGTGAGCGTGGACTGCCCGGGCTGGTTGCTGATGCCGACCTCCTGACGGATGATCACCCCGTCCATCAGCACGCTCGGGGTGCCGGTGACGGTCACCATCAGCACCACCCTGGTCTTCGGGTCGAAGAAGCCGCCCGGCAGCAGGGCGGTGTTGACCGGACCGCGCTTCGACAGGTCGAAGGCCAGCTGGAACCCGCTGCGCTGCCCGGACGCCACCGTGACCTGCGCCGACAGCAGGGCGTCGGTCACCGGCTGCGGCACCGGCACCGGGATCCGCGGGCCCATCAGCAGGCTGAGCCGGATCGAGCCGACCGGTCCGCCGCCCGTGACGGCCGGGGCGTCAGCCATGGTCCACCCCCGCTCCCGCGCCGGGCAGCGCGATGACGATCCGCCGGCCCGGCGTCGCGGTCAGCTCCCGTGGATCCAGCACCGGGTTGGCGTCGGCGATCCGCCACCACTGGTCGGCGCTGCCGAGGTAGCGGTCGGCGAGCAGGTCGAGGCGGTCGCCGGCCCCGACGGTGTGCTCGGCGAGCGGCGTCAGGCCGTCCGCGCGCGGCAGCAGCCGCCGCCGCAGGTACGGCACCTGCCGTCCGTCCGGTTCCGTGTGCAGCGCGAGCGGGACGCCGTGGTAGCGGCTGCCCGGCGGGTACGGCGAGGGCGCGGGCAGCGCGTCGAACGGGTCGCCGGCGGTCATCGGAGCCCCCCGCCCAGGCCGAGCGCCCCCGGCCCGCCGTCGGCCCCGGCGGTGACCAGCCGTTCCTTCTGCGCCAGGTGCGCGAGGTAGAGCTCCGCCCCGCGGTGGCCGGCCGGCAGATCGCTGACGGTCAGCACGCGCAGGCCGACGGCGACGGCCGCCCTGACCGGGTTCAGATCCATGTCGAACGCCTCCTCGGTGATGGTGAGTTCGGTCAGCCGCACCGGCAGGATCCGCTTGCCGCCCCAGGTGAACAGGGTGAGCGGCGCCTCGACCGGCGCGATCTCCAGGGTGCCGAGCGCGGCGAGCGCCTGGCCGGCCCTCAGCTGTGCGCTGGCCGGCTGCACCAGCGACTCCAGCGTGGCCAGCTGCGGATGGATGCCGTTCGGGGCCGGCACGTCCAGCTGGTCGGTGGAGTCCAGCTCCGCGGTGAACTTCCACGTCTCCACGGCCGGTCCCTTGAGCCGCAGGGCCTCCGTGCGGTCCCCGCTGCCGTCCGCCCCCGCCGCCTGCGGGGCCAGCGACCGCTCCAGGCTGTCCGGGTTGAACTGCAGCACGATGATCCGCTGCGGCGTGCCGCGCTGCGGGTCGACGACGACCAGGCCGGAGCGCACCGGCCGGGGGGCGTCCGTGTAGGGCATCAGGAGTCGCCTTCCGTCCGGGCCAGACCCTCCAGCAGGACCCGGGCGTTGTGCCGGACGTGGTCCACCGGGTCCGTCCGGCCCAGCTCCTCCACCAGGGCCACCAGGCCGGGCCAGGGCAGGTAGCCGGTCGCCACCACCACCGCCTGCCGGATCCCCGGATCGTCGTCCCGGGCCGCGGCGGCGAACGCCTCGACCACCGCCCGGTCCTCCGGGCCCTCGGCGGTCAGCGCGGCGGCGTAGAGCGCGACGAGCCGGTCGTTGCGGTCGTCCGCGCCTGGCCGGTCGTCCGCTTCGGGCCGGTCGTCCGCGGCCGGCCGCTCGCCGCGTCCGGCGCTCCGGCGCAGCGCGGTCAGGGCCTCGTCGAGGGTCCACACCCGGCAGCGGGGCCGCAGTTCCGCCTCCGTCTCCGCCGCGCCCTCGCCCCGGATCGTGACGTACCGCAGGCCGGTGGTCCGGTCGTCGACGTAGTGCACCTCGGCCCTGCCGTCCGGGGTGAGCCAGCTGTCGACGACGGCGCCGTCCTCCTTGCGCCCGAGGTCGAGCAGGTTCCAGAACAGGTCCCAGACGACCAGCTTGAAGTCGTGCTCGCCGAACTCGGGCCTGAGGACCAGGCGGGTGAACGATCGGGTCATTCCGGTCTTCTCTCTCATGTCAGGCCGTAGAAGTTCCGCAGGAAGTCCCGGACGAGCTTCTCGCCCTTCCTCACGGTCTCGTCCTCCGTGGCGGCGAGGATCCCCAGGCCGCCGGTGTGGGCGCGGGCCCAGGCCTCGCCGAGCTGCAACTCGCGGAAGCGCAGTTCGTCGCGGTCGGCCTTCGAGGCGTCGAAGTGCTTCTGCCGGCCGGCCTCCTCCTGCTTGAGGGCGCGGGCGGCCGGCACGGCCTTCACCATCGACATCGGGAACCGCCCCCGGTCGCCGCGGCGCTTGCCCTCGTACTCGGCGAACGCCTGTGTCCGGTCCAGCCCGCCGGCGCCCGGTCCGCGGGCCAGGAGGTCGGTCGTCATGGCCGCGTAGCCGAGGTTGGCGGGGCTCCGGACGGACTCCCGCACGAACATCAGCCAGTGCGTGCTGCGCACCAGGGCCCGCTGCTCGGCCGTGAACGAGGGCGGCAGGTGGCTGTTGGTGCTGTAGGCCCGCAGCGCCATGGCGAAGTCCATGTCGCTCAGGCCGACGCGCTTCAGGTCGCCCACGAGCTCGTGGTACTTGGTGACCCCCATGGTCATCGAGTTGAGGGCGCCCCGCTTCTGCTTCTGCTCGCCGACCGGTTCGGCGTCCGGACCGACCAGGTAGCGGTCCACCTTCCCGGTGCCGACGGTGTACGGCGGGAGGAGGAGCGGACCGCCCTGGGCGGCCGAGAGCTGGAGGGCCGATCCGCGCTCCCGCAGGTACCTGACGACGCCGGGGATGTCCTGCGACCCCTGGATCACCAGCGACTGGTTCACGGCGTCGGCCTGGGCCCGGTACTTGATGAGCCGCAGGCGCGCAGCGACGTCGATGACGTCGGCGCGGTCCAGCAGGCCCTCCGCCTGCTTGCGGATGATCGCGCGGATCTCCGCGTCCGTCAGCTCGAAGCCGCCCCCGGCCGAGGCCTTCGGGTTGAGCAGGGCCTCGACGGTGAAGGCCGGACCGCCGACCTCCGCCAGCCCGGTGAGCCGGTACCAGGCCCGCATCCCGGCCAGCACGGGCCGCAGCACCAGCTGCCGGACGCCGCGGGCCAGCAGCCGCTGGATCCGCGGTCGGATCCGGGCGACGATCAGGTCCAGGCGCTGCTGCTTCGCCCGGGGCGAGTTCTCGCGTTCGCGGCGGGCGGCGCGCTGCTGCCGGCGCCGCTGCCGCCAGTCGCGCAGGCGGTCGCGCTGCCTGCGGTAGGCGTCGCGGATCCGCCGGGCGCCGGTGGTGAGGGCGCGGCCGAGCCTGCTGCCGAGGAGCCTGCGGCCGAGGGCGCGGGCGGCGGCCCGCACGCGGGTGAGGGCGGCCCGGACGGTCCGCCGGGAGGAGCGGAGCGCGCGGCCGACGGCGGAGGCCGGGCGGCGGGGAGCGGCCTTCGGGCGGGCGGCCTCGCGGCGCGGGCGCCCGGCGGCGGCGGGGCGCTGCGGGTGCGGGACGGTGGGCCGGGCCGGTCGTGCGGGGCGTACCGGCCGGCCGGGGGAGGGACGGCCCGGGCGGAGCGCTTGGGTGGCCCGGCGCAGGCCCGCCCGGGCCCTGTTGACGGCGCTTCCGGCCGCCCTGCGGGCGCCCCGGCCCGCCCTGGCCAGGCCCTTGAGGATCTTCCGGGCGATCCCCCTGAGCCTGGCGCCGACCGCCTTGCCCGCGCCCTTGAGCTTCCCGAGCAGGAAGTTGGAGATGAAGTCCAGCAGCGCCACCACGCCCGCCGCGACCGCGTCGGCGAACAGGCACGCGGCCGACCCGGACCTGACCGCCTTGAGGAAGGCCACGAACTTCCCGATCGCGGAGACGATCCTGCTGACGGTGTTCCACGCCGCCACCAGGCCCTGGATGACGGCCAGCACCGCGCCCGCGGCCGGCACGATCAGCGACACCAGCTTCTCGACGACGATCGAGACGATCATCCCGGGCAGCGCGGCGACGATCGCCTGCCAGGCCATCCGGCCGATCTGCGCCATCGTGATGCAGCCCTTGACCAGGACGTCGATGAGCGTCGAGGTCAGGCCGACGACCGGCTCCACCTTCTGGTCGAACCACTGCTTCACCGCGCGCTTGATCGCACCCCACAGGTGCAGCCGCACGCCGTCGACCGCCGCCGTGCCCAGCTTCTTCAGCCACCCGCCCGGATCGGCGGCGACGTCGCCGATCAGGACGGCGAACTCGCCGAAGACCGCGATCGCCTTCCGCACGAAGTCGATCGCGTCCAGCACGGCCCGGCGGACCGCCTCCACCGCGGCCTTCAGCCCCGCCTCCAGCGCGTCCAGCAGGGCGTTCAGCCCGGCCGCCAGCGCGTCCAGCAGCTTGTTGACGGCGTTCCTGAGCCCGTCCGCCCACGCGTCGACCTTGGCGACGGCCCGGTCGCGCCACTCCTCGATCCTCCTGCGGAACCGGTCCCGCAGTTCGGGGAAGGCCGCCAGCAGGACGTCGCAGATCCTGATCAAGGCGTCCGCCAGCCCGTTGATCAGGTCGACGGCGAACTTCCGCGCCTGGTCGATCGCCCAGTTCGCGAAGGTGCGGAAGCCGTCGATGATGGCGGTGACCAGGCCGCGGAAGTAGTCGAAGACCTTGGTGACCGCCTCGACCAGCGCGTCGAAGGCCGCCTTCACCTTGGACTTGACCCAGCCCCACCAGCCCTCGGACTCCTCCTTCTTGCGGTCCTTCTCCCGCTGCGCCTTCTCCTCGGCCTCCCTGCGCCTGTCCTGGATCGTCCGGTTGTCCTGCTCCCGGCGGGCCTCGACGTCCCGGTCGGCCTCGGCGCGCCGGCCGTCGATCCGGCCGGTCCTGTCCCGGTGCTCGGCGCCGGCCTCCTGGTCCGCGGCGGAGATCCGCCGGTCCTGCTCGCCGCGCCACTGCTCGCGTTCGGCCCGGACCTTCGCGGCGGCGTCGCTCCGCTCACCGGCCTGGGCCTCGGCGTTGTCGGCCACCGCCCGGTCCACCTCGGCCTCGTTCCGGCGGCGCGCCTCGGCCTCTCCCTGCCGCTGCGCGGCCTGTTCGGAGTCCAGCCGGCCCCGGCCCCGGCCGACGGCGGCCCGGATCTGCGGGCCGCGCTCCTGCTGGGTCACGAGGCCGACGCCGGGGCCTGCTTCGACGGCGCGGGCGGGACCGGCGGCGCGCGTGCGGCCGTCGCCCGGGACGGCGGCGGTCAGCGTCTCCTCCGGCACGTCCGGGTCGATCCGGTCCTCGCCCATCGGCTTGGCGGCGTCCTCCCGGCCGACGCCGAGGATCCTGGCCGAGCTGTCCCTGAGCTTCGCCGCCTGCGCGTCGGCGCGCGCCGGATCGCTCTCGCCGGTCAGCTCCACCCGGGGCGCCGGACCGACCGTGGTGTTCAGCGCCGGGTCCGTCGAGGGCACGCCGTCGACCGCGCCCTGCAGCCGCTGCACCTCCTGCGGCGAGACCTGGGTGCTCGCGTCGTCCGCGACGTGCGGCGCGGTGACCCGCTCACCGGGGTTGCGGCCCTCGACCTGCTGGGGTCCGGCCTCCTGCCGCGCGCCCCCCGCGCCCGTCGGCCCGATCCGCTCCAGCCGCTCCGTCACCGCCCCGGCGGGCGGCGCGGCCTCGGGCGGGCCGGACCGGGTGCGCGGGGCCCCGGACGGGCGCCGCAGGGACGGCGGGGCCTCCCGCAACCGGGCGTGCTGCTCGGTGACCGTGCGGTCCACCGAGCCGTCCACGCCGTCCAGCGCGGCGGCCATCCGGTCGGGCGGCAGGCTCGCGGCGGTGGCGAGGGCGCCCGGCGGGTCCTGGGCGGAGACGTCGGGCGCGGCCGGCTGCTCCTGCGGCGCGGCCGGGGCCCCGCCCGCGCCCCCGGCCGCGCAGACGCCGCCGTCGGCACCGGCACCGTCCGGCTCCGCCTCGGTGGTGGGCTGCGGCGGGCCCGCGCAGGCTCCGCCGCCGGATTCCAGGGAAGCGTCCGGGGCGGGCCGGGCGGTGGGCTCGGCCGGTGCGTCGGCCCCTTCGGCCGCCGGGCCGGGGGCGGGGGACTGCTCGGGAGCACCGTCCTGGGCGTCGCCGCCGACCGGCTCGCGGGTGACGGCGGGGGAGGCGGGCGCGGTGGTGCGCTCCGGGGCGCTCGGCTCGGGCGGGGGCGCGGGTTCGGCGGGCGCCTCCGGCTGCTGCGCCGCGGGCGCCTCCGGTTGTGGTGGTGGCCCGGACTCCGGGGCGGTGGGTTCGGCGGCGGCCCGGGTCTCCGGTTCGACCGGCTGCTGCGGCTGGGCGGCGGGGCCGGCCCGGTCCTCGTCCTCCCGGGCGTCCTGGGCGTCCCGGGTCTCCTCGGCCTCCTCGGTTTCCCGGCTCCCGTCGGCGGCCGGTGGCGGCGCGGCCGCGGGCTCGGCCGGTTCGGGTGCCGGCGCCGGGTCCTCCTCGGTCTCCGGCCGGCTCGCCCGCTCGTCCTGGACCTGCTCGGCCCTGGTGGCGGGCGGCTCGGGGAACGCCGGTGCTTCGGCCGCCGTGGCCGGCAGGCCGTCCGCCGAGGGCCGGATCCGGTCGAGGGTCGGGACGGCGGACACCTCGGGGTCCGTCGCGGGGAGGAAGTCCCCGGGCCTCAACTCCGGGCCGGTGTCGGTCGGCTGCGGTGGCTGCCCGCGGTCCGCGTCGGGGGCCTCGGGCACCTCGGCGTCCGCGCCGGGCTCCAGGCCCAACGGCCGCTCCTCGTCCCGGACGTCGTCCTTCGGGCGGTCGTCCTCCAGCAACCCGTGCCGGGCGAGCGGGCTGTCCGGGGCCTGCGCGACGGCGTCCAGTCGCTCGGGCCTGACCGGCGCGGGCTGCGCCGGCGGTCCGGCGGCGGGCTCGCGCGGCGTCGCCCCGGCCGGGGGACGGGCGGCGGCGCCCGGCTCCCCGGCCTCGGGGGCTCCGGTGCCGGGGGCGAGTGCCTCCGGCCCGGGGTCCGGTGTCGCGGCCCCGGGTGCGGCGGCCCCGGGGGCCGCGCCGGGTGCCTCCGGCGCGCTCGTCGGCTGCTCCGCCGGTTCCGCGTCCGGGGGAGTCTGCTCCGCGTCCTGCTGCTCCTCCGGAGGCCCGGTCTCCTGGTCCGGTGGCGGGGTCTGCTCGTGCTCGTCGCCGGTCTGGCCGGTCTGTTCGGTCTGGCCCGTCTGGCCCGTCTGACCGGTCTGACCGGTCTGTTCGGTCGGCGACGGCGGCTGCTCGGTCTGTTCGGCCGGTCCGGCCGGTCCGGTGCCCTCGGTGACCGGCGCGGGCGTCTGCGCGCCGTCGACGTCGGCCGGGCGGTGCTCGGCGGCCTCGACCAGCTCCAGCACCCGGGTGTAGTCCGGGGACGGCAGCCGGTCCGCCAGCCGCGCGAGCACCGAGGCCTGCAACTCCGGCGCGAATCGTGCGAGTTGCAGCCGGACCCGGCCGGAGGAGTCGGTCGGGTCCCCCCGCAGCGAGCGCAGGATGCCGGCCGCCAGCCGGTCGACCAGCGTGGCCGGATCGAGCCGCTCGGTGCGGAACCGGTCGGCGTCGACGGTCGCGTACCGGAGCCAGCCGGGGGTGGCTCCCGGCGTCGCGGTGGCCGGACGGTCGGCGCGCGCGCCGTGCTCCGCCTCCCGTTCGACCGCGTCCTGCGGCAGGCTGACCGCGCCCAGGTCCCGGCCGGCCCGCAGCGCGCCGAGCGGATCCGGGGCCTGGACGGTGTGCAGCAGCTCATGGGTGAGCAGCCGCCGGCCGTCCTCGGCGGACGGCCGGTACTTGCCCTCGCCGAAGAAGAGGTCCGGGCCGACGGCGACGGCGTCCGCGCCGATCAGCTCGGTCAGCGCGGCGGAGTCCCGGTCGGTGTGCACCCGGACCCGGCCGAGGTCGTGCCCCAGCCGTGCCTCCAGCTCCCGGCGCAGGCCCGGGTCGAGCGGCTGACCGGCGCCGGAGACGATCTCCTTCGGTTCGGGGGCCTTGGCCCTCGGCGCCCTGGTCCGGCGCCGGTCCGCGCCCTGCTCGGAATCCTTCGCGGCCGCAGTGGTGGCGGCGATCCGGGTCATGCCCGCCCCCCTTCCGGCGGCCGGCCCCCGCCGGACAGCCCGGTGTGCACGGCGCGGGCGAGCGCCTCGCCGAGCCGCCGGGGGGAGGCGCCGGCCGGCAGCGGCGGCAGCCCGGCGACGAGGTCCAGCTCCCGGTCACCGCCGGCCGCGAGCGGCACCCCGCGCGCCTCCAGCAGGCGGGTCAGTTCGCTGCGGAACGCCGCCGTCAGCCGGTCGTGGTCGATCCGCGCGAAACCGTCGAGGACCAGCTCGCCGATCTCGACCTCGACCCGTCCGGCCGATGCCCCGGCCGATGCCCCGGCCGGTCCCCCCGTCGGCCCCCCGATCAGATCCATCCGCCGACCTCCGAGGGCGTCAGCGAGCGCTCCAGCTTCAGGTACTCGGTGTGCGCGGCGGCCAGCAGGTGCCGCATCTGCAGGGGGCAGTCCTCGTCGGCGGCCCGGAAGGCGGCGGCCAGCGCGATGTTGCGGATGGAACCGCCGGTCACGGTGAGCTGGGCGAGCCGCTCCGGGTCGAGGCCCCGGCTGGGGGTCTGCGCGGGGATGACCCGCCGCCAGATCTCGGCGCGCTCCGGCACCCCGGGGAACGGGAAGTCGACCACGAACCTGATCCGCCGCAGGAACGCCGGGTCCAGCGCCTTCTTCATGTTGGTGGTGAGCACGGCCAGGCCCCGGTAGGCCTCCATCCGCATCAGCAGGTAGCTGACCTCCAGGTTGGCGTAGCGGTCGTGGCTGTCCCTGATCTCGCTGCGCTTGCCGAACAGCGCGTCGGCCTCGTCGAAGAGCAGCAGGGCGCCGCCGCGTTCGGCCGCGTCGAAGACCCTCCGGAGGTTCTTCTCCGTCTCGCCGATGTACTTGCTGACGACCTGGGAGAGGTCGATGACGAACAGGTCGACGCCGAGCTGCCCGGCGACCACCTCGGCCGCCAGGGTCTTCCCGGTGCCCGACCCGCCGGCGAACAGCGCGGTGACGCCGAGGCCGCGGCGCAGCACCGCCTCGAAGCCCCACTCCTGGTGGACGGTGCCGCGCCGGCGGACGTGGGCGACGATCTCGCGCAGCGTCGAGCGCTGGCGCTCCTCCAGCACGAGGTCCTCCCAGCCGGCGCGCGGTTCGACCCGCCGCCCCAGCTCCTCCAGGGACATCCGGGCCTCCGCCAGCCCGGCGTGCCAGGCGAGCGGGCTGATGTCCCGGCCGTCCTCGGCGGCCCGCCGGGCGGTTGCCGCGGCCGCCCGGATCACATGGCCGGGCAGCGAGAACTGTGCGGCCAGGGCGCGGAGTTCGCCGTCGGTGAGGCCCGGGGCGCCGTCCAGTGCGGCGGCCCAGACCGCGAGCTGCTCCTCGGGGCCGAGCGGGGGCACGGTCAGCCGGGCGCGGTCCGAGACCTCCGCGGGCGCGGGCTCGTCGCCGGACACGACCAGCGGCACGGCGAGGCTCCCGAGGAAGGACTCCACGGCGTTCGGGGACGGCGGACGTTCCCGGTCCGGCTCGCCGCCCTCCACCAGCAGGGCCGCCGGGATCAGGATCGCCTCCCGCTGCCAGAGCCGGGCGAGCCGCTCGCGTTCGGCCGGCGCGCCGGGCAGGTCCTCGCGGTGCACGGCGTAGAGGCCGAGCCCGGCGCGGTGGGCGGCCTCCGCCGCGATCTCCCGGCGGGTGCGGCGGTCGGCGCCGGTCAGTTCGGCGTGCGGGGGGCCGGCCGGTCCGGCCGAGGTCCAGGCCCGGGCCAGCTCGGCCGCGCACCGCTCGTGCGGGCCGGGCAGCTCGCCGGGCGGACCGATCCGGGTGAGCAGGCCGTGCAGCCGCACGTCCAGGTAGGGCACGCCGACCAGGAAGTGCAGCACCCGCTCGTCGATCCGCAGCCGGGAGGTGGTGAGCGCGGTCTCGTCGTCCGGTTCGACCAGCCGGAACCGGCGCAGCGGACCCACGGGGGTCAGCGCGCTCCAGTGCGGCCGGTCCAGGGCGGCGAGGGCGAGCGAGAAGGTGGGGTGGGCGCGCCCGGGGTCGCCGCTCGCCGCGGCACACCGGGCGGCGGTGGTGGGGTCGACGGCGGGGGCGGCGGCCAGCACCAGGACGTCGCGCTCGAACGGGGTGAGCCCGAAGTCCGTGGTGAGGGCGTCCAGGGCCGTGCCGGGCGGTGCGGGCTCGCCGGGCGGCGGGCGGTCGGTGCGGCCCGCCGCGTGCGCGTCGATCCGTTCGAGCACGGCGGCGACCGCGGCCGACAGCGCCCGCCGGTGCGGCTCCTCCGGGTCCTGCCCGTGGCTCGTGCTCATCGCTCCCCCCTCCCCGGTCAGTGCGTCAGATCCACGAGCGGGCCGCTGAACGACCCGTCGGCGGCCACCGTCAACGCGCTGGGCACGCCGTCCACCTGGACCCGGGCCAGATACGCCGTCGGGCGTACGCCGACGACCGGCACCCGGACCTCGTACGGGTCGGGGCGCGGCCGCGACGGCGCGGGGGCGCGGAACTGGTGGCTCGCCCCCGGCCGCCCGGCGGGCGGGCGCGACTCGTCCAGCAGCAGCAGGACGCGCTGGTCGTCCCGCAGCGGAAGGTCCAGCCGGACGCTCAGCCGGGCCGACACCCCGTTCGGTCCGACGCGCCGGTCCGTGATGCCGATCGGTGCGAGGATCCGCGGCTGGCGGGCGAAGCTCTGCGCGTTGGACTCCATGGCGAGGTGGTCGGTGGCGGGCCGGCCGTCCAGCGCGAGTCCGTGCAGCACCTGCACCTGGTGCACGCCGGGCGGCAGGTCCTCCGGTACGGCGACCACCAGCCGGTCGTCCCGGACGCCGTCCGGTCCGACCGGGACCCGCCATTCGCCGAGCCGGGCCACGACCAGGTCCGCGCGCAGGCCGGAGCCGTCCAGCACCAGTTCCCGGTCCTTGGTCACCGGCCCCTCCTCGGGGGCGCCCCGGGACCCGGCCGGCCGGGAGCGCACCCGCTCGACGACCGGCGCCCGGGACGGCACGGCCCGCACGGTGCGGCGCAGCACGGGCCGCCCGGCCACCGGGTCGGCCCGGCCCTCGACGAGGACGGCGGTGGCCTGGTAGACGACGGACAGCGCGTACGGGGTCTGGAACAGCGTGGTCCACAGCTTGGACAGCTCGTCGACGTCCATCGGCGTGGGCGTGAGGCGCACCCGCTGCGGGGCGGCGGCCAGGTCGCTGCCCGCCAGGTACGGCCGGGCGGCCGCCTCCTCGATCAACTGGCGCGGCAGCACCGGCTGTTCGGTCAGCGCCCGGACCACGCAGCCGAGCAGCCGCTGGCCGACCAGCTGGGACTCCTCGCCGTAGCAGCTGATCAGGTAATGCAGGTCGAGGGCAGCGGCCGGGCGGGTCAGCAGGGTGCCGTCGGCCGCGCGGGTGGGCGCGTCGAGGTTGCGCAGCGAGGCGTTGGGCGTGACCTGGTAGAGGAAGACGGTGACGGTCGGGTCGGCGGGCGGTTCGGTCGGCGGTTTGCGGGTGCCGACCTCGACGGCGAACGGGATGTCGGGGGAGAGCGCGCGGGTGAGGAGCAGCCGCAGCGCCTCGCTCACGGTGGCGATCGCGAGGTGGTTGCTCATGGCCGCACCCGCCCGGTCATGAGGGCTCCCGGGAGAGGTAGGCGTCCAGGCCGACGGCCGGGGCCGGCCGGGTGGCCGCCGGTCCGCGCGGTGCGGCCGGGGCGCGCTCGGCGGCCCTGACCTCCACCCGGCCGATCTGGACCCGCACCACCCGTTCGGCCGGCCGGGGTTGGCGCCGGGCACCGGTTCCGGCTCCGGCCGGGTGGCGCGGGGCGGCCGTCGCGGTGGTCCGCCGGCCGGGCGCCGGTGCGACGGCGGGCCGTGCGGGTGCGGGCGCCGCCCCGGCCGCCGGTCCGGCCGCGGCCGCCAGGGGCGGAGCGGGGACGGCCGGCACGGCCGCCGGCCCGGTGGCCCCCGCCCGCGGCGCCGGTACGGTGCCCGGTACGGCGGCGGGGGCCGGGGCGACGGGTGGCGGGACCAGCAGCGGGGTGCGCGGCAGCGGAAGGACGGGCGCGGCGGGCGGCCGGGCGTCGCCGCCCGTCGCCGGGGGCGCCCCCGGCGGTGCCGGCGGGCGCGGCTCCGCCGACGGCCGGGGGAGCGGTGCGGGCGCGGGCCGCCGCTCCGGTGCGCCCGGCTCCTCGTCGACGGGCGGCGGCGTCGGCCCGAGCTGCTCGATCCGCTCGAAGGGCCCCGGCAGGCGCGGCCGCACCCGCACCCCGGCCCGGTCCGGGTCGCTCTTGGCCAGCAGACGGTCGAAGTGGTCAGGCATCGGCACACAGCTCCAGGTAGTAGCGGCGCCGCAGCGGGCTGAGCGCCAGGACCTCCGGCTCGCTCCAGCCGTAGGCGGTGGCCAGCAGATGGACGTCGAGCAGGGTGGCCCGGGCCCAGTCGTCCAGCTCCTCCCAGAGATAGGAGGCGATGTCCAGCTCGGCGAGGGCCTGCCCGCCGCACCCGGGGCAGCCGAGGTTCAGCCGGATGTCCGCGCAGGGGTCGGCGGCGGCCGCGGCCTCGGCCATCCGCCGTTGCACCGGTTCGGGGAGCCGGCGGGCGGCCACCGGCTCCCCGTCGTGCTCGGCGGTCAGCACGCACCGTTGCAGCAGGACCGCCCTGGCCCGGCCGGCGGGGGCCTGTTCGGCGGCGGCGAGGTCGCCGGGGGTGGCCGGGCGGAAACCGACCCGCCAGCCGTCCAGCTCCACCCGCAGCGGCCCGGTCACCGGCCGTGCGGCACCGGCCACCTGCCCGGCGTCCAGCGTGAACTCCAGGTCCTCCGGGCAGCGCGGGCAGCCGGCCCGCATGGTGAGCCGTTCGCCGAACAGCGCGGTGCGCAGGCCGAACAGTTCGGCGTCCCGCTCGCCGAGCGGGACGGCCAGGAGCTCCTCCGGGCCGGCGCCGGGGCGCGCGACGGTGTGCAGCAACAGCGCCCGCCCGGTGCGACCGGCCGCCAGGCCGGCCTCCCAGGTGGCCAACAGGGCGGCCTGCCCGGCGAGTTCCACGGTGCCGCCGCTCAGGCCGGCTGCTGGAACGACGGTTCTTCGGGCTCGGGCGTCTCCTCGTCCCGCTCCCAGCCCTCCACCTCCAGCTTGAGGCTCTGGATCGCCACCGCGTTGGCGTTGGCGTCGAGTTCGCCGAGCACCTGGTACTCGCTCGGCCAGGCGCGGTACAGCTTGTGGGCGACCGCCACCTGGCCGGCCTCGTTGAGCACCTGGATCACCAGGTCCTTGCGGAAGTCCCGCAGTGACACCTCCGCCCCGCGGCCCGCGCCGACCATCCAGACCTTGTTGGCCCAGCGGTCGAACTCCGGGTCGTGGGTGACGCCGCGCTCCAGGGTGACGGCCTCGAAGTCGGTCCGCCCCGGGGACTTCCGCGGTGCGCTCGGATCGCCCCCGCTGCGGTGCTTCACCACCTCGGTGGTGCGCTTGAGCGGGCTGACCTTGCTGACCCCGGCGACCACCCGGCCGTCCCAGACGACCAGGAATTTGAAGTTCTTGTACGGATCGAACCGGTGCGGATTGACGGTGAACTCGACCATGGAGATCCTAAACCTCGAACTGTCCGGCGAGCTGCTCGATCTTGACGATCACGAATTCCGCAGGTTTCAGCGGCGCGAATCCGACCACGACGTTCACCACACCGCGATTGATGTCGTCCTGCGTGGTGGTGTCCTTGTCGCACTTGACGAAATAGGCCGAACGCGCGGAGGTGCCCTGGAACGCGCCCTGCTGGAACAGCGAGTGCAGGAACGCGCCCACGTTCAGCCGGATCTGCGCCCACAGCCGCTCGTCGTTGGGCTCGAACACGACCCACTTGGTGCCGCGGTAGAGGCTCTCCTCCAGCATCAGCGCGAGGCGCCGCACCGGCACGTACTTCCACTGCGAGCCCAGCACGTCGGCGCCGGCCATGGTCCGGGCGCCCCACACCACCGGGCCCACCACCGGGAACGTCCGCAGGCAGTTGACCGCGAGCGGGTTCAGCAGGCCGTTCTCCCGGTCCGTCAGCGGGACGGTCAGCGCGCGCACCCCGGGCAGCCCGGCCTCGGTGCCCGCCGGGGCCTTCCACACGCCCCGCTGCCCGTCGGTGCGCGCCATCACCCCGGCGACGGTGCCCGAGGGCGGGAAGGCGCGCAGCCGCCCGGTGAGCGGGTCGACCAGCTCCAGGTGCGGGAAGTACAGCGCCGCGTGGTCGCTGCGCACCGAGTCGAAGGCGGACAGGCCCGCCCGGGCGGCGTCCAGCGTCGTCCACGCCTGCGGCGAGTCGACGATCAGGAACATCCGCTTCTCCGCGCAGAGCGCCTGGGCGGCCGAGACGACCGTGACGGCCTCGTCGAGGTCGGCGTAGCCGGCCAGTTCCGGCAGCACCAGCAGATTGACGTCCTGCACGTCGCGCAGGGCCTGGATGCCGGTCTTGCCCGCCTCGCTGCCGATCAGGTCGGTCAGGCCGGGGGCGCCGCCGTCCCGCCCGCCGGTGAGGGCGTGCACCGGCGAGCTGACCGAGCCTTCGAGGCCGAGGTTGTTGGCGGCCTCGCCGAGGAAGCGCACCACGTCGGCCGGGTCGGTGGAGCCCGCGACGACCTGCAGCTGTCGGCCGAACACGCTGACCCGGGTGCCCGCGAAGGCGCGCCGGCCCGGCGCGTCCGGCAGGGCGCGCAGCTTGCGCTCCAGCAGCAGGGCGAGTTCGGCGATGCCGGCCGGTGGGGCGCCGTCCACGGCCGGGTCGTGGATCCTGAGGATCCGCGCGACGTCGCCGATCTTGACCTGGACCTCGTGGGTGAGGTCCGGCAGCGCGACCGGGAACGGCTTGGAGACGGTGCCCACCGGGTCCGGCCGGCTCTCCGCCAGGACCCTCACCCGGACCACCGCCGAGCCGCCGTTGACCGCCGACTCGGCGAACCGGGGGTCGGCGGCCCGCACCGAGAGGTCCGTGAAGGACTCCCGGACGGCGCCGGAGGTGTCGGAGACCTGGAGGTTGAAGGTCTCGGCCGGGGTCGGCGTCCGGTAGTCGACGGCGACCCGCAGCGCCGCGCCCCAGAGCCCCGGTTCGACCGCGGTGACCTCCAGGACCGGGGTGGCGGCGGAGGTCTGGGTCGAGCCGAGCGTGACGCCGGCGGCGGCGCCGGTGCCGGCCGCGGCGACCCGGACGACGACCGCGACCGAGCCCCCGTTGAGGAAGAACTGCTGGACGGCGTAGCTGACCGGGCTGTCGCTCGCGAGCCCGCCGAAACGGCGTTCGAAATCCGCGAAACCGGTGATCGTGACGGGCTGGTCGAGCGGTCCGCGCCGGGTGGCCCCGACGAAGGCGGTCACCGACGTGCTGACCGCGGTGACGGTGCGGACGCCACTGGGAAGCTCTTCGATGTAGACGCCCGGGTAGGTCGGTGTCGTCGGCAATTCCCCCTCCGTTCACTTCGTGCATCAAGGGTCCGGGGAAATGGCGGCCCGTGAGATCCTGATGCAGGGATCGGCAGGCTCAGTTTGATATTTCGGTGACGACCCGTCAAGGGCTTTATTGAAAAGGATAATTGTCATACTGCACGCGGTATTCGGGGTTGCGGATCAGGTCGCTCCGCAACCCCTTGTCGGTGCGCGGTGCCGGATTCCGGGTCAGCCGCCTTCGGGGACGTTCAGGTCCTCGAACCGGGCCGGCACGGGCGCCGGGGACGGGTACGCGGGCGGCCGGGCGGCCCCCAGGAACCACCCCCAGGCCGCGCCGAACCGGTGCTCCAGGAACCGGAACGCCGCGTAGTAGGCCGTGCCGAAGCCGGTGACCAGCGCGGCGGTGAGGGAGGCGTTGTCGAGGTCGACGCCGAGCCGCGCGGCCTGCACCGCGAGGAACGCGACGACGTACGGGACGCACGTGCGCCACAGGGAGAGGGAGAGTTGGTACATCGGTCCTCCTCTGCCGACGGTTCTGCCGTCGCGGTGCTGCCCGCCGCACCCGCCGCCCACACGCCCTCCGCCCGCACGAGCCCCGGCGCACGGAATCGGGCTCCCGATCGCGCCCCGCGCCGCACGCCCCCGGCCCGCCCTCCGCGCAGTGCGCGCAGGGGTCGGTCGTAGAGGAAATATAGGGCCGGGGCGCACCCTGACGGGCATGTCTATTTCGAGGAACTCCTTCAGGGCGGGCCTTGCCGCGATCGTGACCGGGGCCGCGCTCCTGGTCCCGGCGGCCTCCGCCGGGGCAGCGGTGACGGATCTTCCCTGCGGTCAGTACACCAGCGGGGGGCGCGAGTACTACCGGAACTGCGAGGACCACGCGATCAAGGCCCAGGGGCAGTACTGGGACGGCTGGCGCGAGTGGGCGTGCGTCCAGCCGGGTCAGTCGGCGCTGTTCGGTCCGGACGTGTGGCTGATCATCAAGATCGAGGACCACTGCTGAACCGCGACCCGGCCGGCCCGGACGCGTAGGACGCCGCTGCCCCCGACGGAGGCCCGTCGGGGGCAGCGGCGTGCCCGGGGACGGTCGCACGGGCCGGTGCGCGCAAGGGTCGGTCGTAGAGGAAATATAGGGCCGGGGCGCACCCTGACGGGCATGTCCATCTCGAAGAACTCCCTCAGGGCGGGCCTTGCCGCGATCGTGACCGGGGCCGCGCTCCTGGTCCCGGCGGCCTCCGCCGGGGCAGCGGCAACGGATCCTCCCTGCGAGCAGTACACCAGCGGGGAATACAAGTACTACCGGAACTGTGAGGACCACGCCATCACGGTCGAGGCGTTGTACTTCGACGGCTGGCACGCGACAAGGTGCGTTCAGCCGGGCCAGTCGGCGCTGTTCGCGTCGGACGCGTGGATCATCTACAAGACCGAGGACCACTGCTGAACCGCGACCCGGCCGGCCCGGACGCGTAGAACGCCGCTGCCCCCGACGGAGGCCCGTCGGGGGCAGCGGCGCGTCCGGGGACGGGGACCGGTCAGGCGCCGGCCACCGCCACGGTGGTGGCCGGGTCGATCGGACCGGCCGCACCCGGGGCCTGGGTGTCCATCCAGGTCGACCAGCGGCCGAGGGCGTAGTCGCCGTTGGCGCAGACGACCTGGCCGTTGTAGACGCCGAACAGCCGGAGGTTGGTGCCGGTGAAGGTGACCGCGAGCTTGCTCAGCGGGGCGGTCTGCCCGGTGACGGCGGAGACGTCGCCCCAGCCGTTCCACCGGCCGGCCGCGTAGTCGGCGGTGGCCTGCTTGACCTTGCCGTCGACGAGGGCCAGCACGTGCTGCTGCGAGCCGACGGCGACGGTGGCCAGGCCGGTGATCGTCCCGCTCAGCGGGCCGACCGCGCCGGTGACGTCGCCGAAGCCCCAGACGCCCCGGTTGTAGTCGGCGTCGGCGATGTAGACGTGGCCGTCGGTGCCGACGCCGTTGATGTACATCACGTTGCCGCTCGCGGTCGCCGCGATCCGGTTCAGCGCGCCGGACGGCAGGCCGAGCACCCCGGAGATGTCGCCCCACGGGTACCAGCGGCCCGCCGAGTAGTCGGCGGCGGCCTCCAGCAGACGGCCGCCGGAGACGACGACCACGTGCATCTTCGTCCCGGTGGCCGCGACCGCGACCTCGGTCACGGGGGACGACAGCGGACCGGCCGCACCGGTGACCTGGAGGTCGTACCAGGGCGTCCACACGCCGGTGTAGAGGTTGCGGTCGGCGGTGTAGACGTGCCCGTTGGCGACCGTCACCGCGTGCAGCTGGCTGCCCATGTACAGCACGCCGAAGCTCTGGTTCGGGTCCGCCGGGCCGGGGACGGTCGGCATCGCGTGGTACTTCTCCCACGCACCGCGGGTGAAGTTGGCACCGGCGTTCACCGGGCCGCTGCTGGTCTGCGCCAGCAGCTGCACCCGCTCGCCGCTGGCCAGCACGTCGGTCTTGGCCGGCACGAGGTCGACGTCGTCGGCCGAGACGAAGGCGAGCCGGTGGTTGTACCGGATCGGGTAGTACGTGACGCCGCCGGTGACCCAGCTGCGGTCGTACGGCGCGCTGCCGTCGACGGTCGGGGCGTAGTAGAAGGCGCCCGCCACCGGCGTCGTGGAGGCCGGGACGTAGAGCTGGCCGGCGGGCAGGGTGTAGTCCAGGGCGACGATGTTCGGGCTCGGCGCCGGGACGTGGAACGCCGTGTAGGCGTTGTACTCCGGGTAGGAGCGGCCGTACACCGCGACGCTGCTGAGGCCGGCCTTCGGGGTCAGCGCGTACTGGCCCGGGCGGTTGTCGGCGGCGGCCATGGTGCCGTCGTTCCAGAACCAGGCCTTGCGGCCGTTGTACCAGATGGCGATCCACTGGCCCTGGATCTCGGCGACCACGTAGCTGCCGCCGGCCACCGCCTTGTCGGACCAGTCCGAGGCGTTCTGGGTGCCGTTGCCGATCAGCGGGCCGCCGGGCGAGCTGTACAGGTAGACGAAGTTCGCCGGCTGGGGCGCGACGTTGTTGATCGTCGGCCGGTAGGCGTTGGAGAACGGCGGGTTGATGGTGATCCGGCCGCCGACCGCGTAGCCCTGGTCCGGCGTGACGTGCCCGCCGACCAGGTCCATGTAGTGGTTCCAGTCCCAGAACGTGCCCGGGTCCCAGTGCATGCCGTTGACGGAGCTCTGGATCGGCCCCGGGACCTCGTCGTGGCCGATGATGTGCTCGCGGTCCAGCGGGACCCCGAACCGGTCGGCCAGGTAGCGGGTGAGCGTCGCCGAGGACTGGTACAGCTGCTCCGAGTACCAGGCGGCGCCGCTCAGCGCGTAGCCCTCGTGCTCGATGCCGACGCTGTTCATGTTGAAGGTCTTGTTGCCGGCGTGCCAGGCGATGTCCTTGTTCGCCACCATCTGGGTGACGTGGCCGTCGCTGGACCGCAGCAGGTAGTGCGCGCTCGCCAGGGTGGCCGGGTTCTGGAAGGTGGCCAGCGAGCCCGCGTAGCCGCCCTCGGTGTCGTGGATGACGATGTAGTCGATGTCCACGCCGGAGCGGTTGGCGATGGAGTAGTTGCCGAAGTCGTTGACGTCGGCGCTGTTCTTCGCGTAGGCGGCCGGCCGGAAGTCGCAGCCCAGCGTGGCCGGGCACTCGATCGGGTCGGCGGCCGCGATCGAGGGCGCGGCCGGCGCCGCGGCGGGCGCGGCGGCGAGCGCGGTGTCCCGCGAGCCGGGCTGCCGCTCGACCCCGCGCGCCACCCCGCGGTCGACCGCCGGGCTGTGCGCGGCGGCGGCCGGGTCGGCGGTGAGCGTCACCCGCTGGCCCTCGGAGGTGGTCCGGACCGCGCCGACCTTGAGGGTGCCGAACACCCGGTCCGCGAACTCCTGGCCCTCGGCCGAGCCCTGACCCGGCGCCCCGCCGTTGCTGAAGCGGACCACCGCGTCGTACCAGGCGGCCGGGTCGGCGGACTGCGGCTTCTTCGCCCCGCGCTGCTGTTCGGCGAGGAGCGCCGCGCCGCCGCGGATGCTCTGCAGGGTGTTCTCGCGCAGCTCCGCCTCGGGCCGCCCGATCAGCTTGGCCGCGGCCTCCAGGGTGTGCAGCGCGGGGCTGTCGGCGGGGGGCGCCGGGACGGGGGCCGCCGCCCGGCGCGCGGCCGGGGCGTCGCCGTCACCGCGCAGGTCGACCTCCGGCTGGGCGGCGGCCTGGGCCGCCGCGACCGCCGCCAGGTCGACCTGGGTGAGGCCCATGACGTTGTAGTTGCCGGTGGTGCTCGGGAGGCCCTGGTGCGACTCCCAGCGGGTCTGCTGGTAGGAGACCGCCAGCAGGACGCTCTCGGGGACCTTGAACTCCTTGGCCGCGGCGGCGAACTGGGCCTGCAGCCCGGCAACCGGTGCGGCCGGCGCCGCGACGGCCACCGTGCCACTGCTCGCGGCCATGCCGAACGCTGCCGCCGAGGCCGCCACGGCCACGGCCGTGCGCAGCGGCGAGCGTGGCCGCCGTATACGGGAGGGATGAGTCAACGGTCGGTACCGACCTTCCTGTTCGACCGGATTGGATCGACGGCGAACGTACCAGCGGTGGCGGACAGGAACGTACTCGGGGCGGGCAGCGTAGCACCGGCGACGACGCCGCGGCGGGCGGCTCGGCGGCGAGCCGGCGACGCCCCGGGAAAATCGCGGGGAAGGGCCTGTGGGGAGCGCGGGCTGACGGGGGGTCGGCAGCGCGGGGGTGCGAGCCTATGATCATCTGACGGCCGTTCTGCGACCGTGATCTTGTCCCCAGGGCGGTCCCGGACCGCCGGCGTCGGGTGGGACGCGTGAGGCGGGGACGGCCGCGACGGTCGTCGAGGGGAGGATGGGCGATGGAACCGCTGGCGGCGGAGGATCCGCGGCAGGTGGGCGAGTACCGCCTGCTGCGGCAGCTCGGAGCGGGTGGAATGGGCCGGGTCTACCTCGGCCGGAGCCCCGGCGGGCGGACCGTCGCCGTCAAGGTGGTCCGTCGCGACCTGGCCGGGGACGCCGAGTTCCGGGCCCGGTTCCGGCACGAGGTGGCGGCCGCCCGGCGGGTCGGCGGCACCTGGACCCCGCCGGTCCTCGACGCGGACACCGAGGGCGGGCAGCCCTGGGTGGCCACCGGCTACGTCGCCGGGCCCGCGCTCACCACCGCCGTCCGGGACTTCGGGCCGCTGCCGGAGCCCGCCGTCCGCACCCTCGGGGTCGGCCTCGCCGGGGCGCTCGCCCATGTGCACGGCCTCGGGCTGGTGCACCGGGACGTCAAGCCGTCGAACGTGCTGCTGACCCTGGACGGGCCGCGGCTGATCGACTTCGGCATCGCCCGAGCCCTGGACGCCACCTCCGCGCTCACCCGCTCCGGCCAGGTGTTCGGCTCGCCGGGCTTCATGTCGCCCGAGCAGGCGAACGGACTGCCCGCCGGGCCGGCCGGTGACGTCTTCTCGCTCGGCGCGGTGCTCGCGTACGCGGCGACCGGCACGATGCCCTTCGGCTCCGGGGTGAGCGCGCCGGTCCTGCTCTACCGGGTGCTGCACGAGGAGCCCGACCTCTCCGGGCTGGCCGGCCCGCTGTACCCCCTGGTCCGTGACTGCCTGGCCAAGGACCCGGCCGCCCGCCCGGCGCCCGCGCTGCTGCGGGAACGGCTGGACCCCGACGGCGCGGCCGCCGCCCGGCTCGGCCACGGCGACTGGCTGCCTCCGGCGCTGGCGGCGGCGGTCGGGCGCAGCGCCGTGCAGCTGCTGGACCTGGAGGGGGAGCGGACGGCCCCGGTGGGACCGGACACCGGGAACAGGACGCTCGCCGGGGTGCCGCAAGCCGTCCCGGGCGGCGGCGCCCCCGTGCTCCCGGCCGCGCCGCCCGGCTTCGGACCGCCGGCCGCGCCGGGCTTCGGCCCGCCGGCCGGGGGCCCCACCGGTCCGGCCGGAGCGTACCCGGCGCCGCCGTACCCGCCGGCCACGCATCCGTCGGCCACGTACCCGTCGGCGCCGTACCCGTCGACGCCCCACTCCGCGCCGTTCCCGGCGCCGCCGGGCCCGGCCACCGCCCCGGGCCACGGACCGCACGCCGCGCCGCGCCGTCGGCGCGGCTACGGCGTGGCGGCCGCGGTGCTGGCCGTCGCCCTGCTGCTGGGCGGCGGGTACCTGCTGATCGAGCGGCTGGGGGACGACGGCGGGAGGACCGCCGCGGCCGGGGAGCGGACGACGCCCGCCGCCCCGCCCGCCCCCGCCGCGACGAGCCCCGAGCCGGCGGAGTCCCCGGCGGACCAGCCGGGGCAGGGCGCCGTCCCCGCGAAGTTCCTCGGGACATGGGTGGGTCAGCGCACGGCGGAGGACGGGGCGGTCACCACCGTCACCCTCAAGATCGTCCAGTCGGCGAGGAGCGAGGAGAAGAGCACCATCCGCGCCGAGACGCCGAAGACCGGCATCTGGTGCGAAGGCGCGTGGACGCTCAGCGAGGCCGGCGACAGCCGGCTCACCTATGCCTCCCGGACGACCGACTCCTCGCCCGGCGCGGCGTGCATCACCGACCGGTCGGTCTACCGCCAGGTCACGATGCAGCCGGACGGCACGCTGCACTACAGCACGGACCTGCTCAACGCGAACCCGTACGTGGTGCTGCAGAAGCTGGGCTGAGGCGCGCCCGGGTCGCACGCGCTTCCCGGAACCGCCGGCTCCGTCGGCCCGTCATCTCCACGGGGGCCGTCACCGACGCACCGCCCCCGCCACGCGCACCACCGTCCGAGTCCGAGGAGATCCATGGCCGACACCGTCAACTCGCTGGTCGCCCGTCTTCACGACGTGGTGGTGGGGATCCTGACCGGGGGACCGTCCGCCGCGGCGGCCGGGACCGGGAGCCTCCACGACGTCGTCGCGCGGGCCGCGGCGCTCGGCCCCGACGGCGCCTGGCTCGCCGCCTCCGGCCACGCCGGCCTCGCGGGGGTGGCCTGCGCGCAGGGGCGGGCGGACGAGGTCGTCCACCACCTCGACGCCGCGGTGTCGTACGGCTTCAACGACTGCGTGGCGCTCCACGCGGCCCCGCTGCTCCCGCTGCACCACGACCCGCGCTTCCGGGCCCTGTACGGGCGGATGCGCATCACCGAGGCCGACCTCGACGAGGTGTACTGGGCGCACCGGGAGATGCGGATCATGATGAGTGACGCCCAGCGCGCGAGCATCGACAACATCAGCCGCTACGACACCGGCGTCTCCCTGCTCCCGCAGGCCCCGATGCCGACCCGTGAACCGCACACCCCCGGCGTCCTGATCACCCGGCTCGACCTCGCGGTGACCCAGGAGGCGCTGCAACGGACCGCCGTGCAGGCCGACTTCCGGCGCAGCGCCGGCAACACCAGCCTCAGCCTCATCGACGACACCTGGGACTACGGCCGGGCCAGGCGCGACGCCTGGCACGCCGACGAACTGGACCACCACCGGCTGCGGGCCTCCGAGGCGCGGGCCTTCGTCGAGCGCCCCGGCGCCGGAGCGACGCTCCTGCCCTGCCCGCCGCTGGGGTCGATCCGCTACCCGGCCTGACGGACGACGGCCGCGCCGGCCCGCGCCCGCAGGTCGCCGAACGCCCCGCCTCCGGGTCGCCGGTGGCGGCCCGGAGGCGGGGGCCCGCAGGCCGGCGGATCGGCGGGTCAGCGGGCGGCCGTGGCGACCGCCGCCGGGTGCGGGACGCCGGGCGCGCCGAGCAACTCGCCCTCGGGGGCGGCCGGCAGGGCGTCGGCGAAGCGGCCGACGACCTCGTCGAGGGCGGTGGCGGCGGCGGGGGCGAGGTCGACGGCGCCGTCCGGGGTGGTGAGGATGTGGCTGTCGAGGACGAACCAGCCCTGGGTGACGTGCGCGGCCCCCATGGCGCTGAGGACCGGCCGCAGGGCGTAGTCCACGGCCAGGACGTGCGCCGGGGAGCCTCCGGTGGCCAGCGGCAGCACCGTCCGGCCCGCCAGCGCGTACTGCGGCAGCAGGTCCAGCAGGCACTTCAACAGGCCCGAGTAGGCCGCCTTGTAGACGGGCGTGCCCACCACGACGCCGTCGACCCGCTGCAGCAGGTCGGCGACCTCGGTGACGGCGGGGTGGGTGACGTCCGAGCCGGTGAGCACCTCGGCGGGCAGCCGGCGGACCTCCAGGGCGGTCACCTGGTGGCCCCGGGCTTCGAGGCGGTGGGCCGCCGCGCCGAGCAGGCGGGTGGTGCGGGAGGTGGCGGACGGGCTGCCGGAGAGGGTGAGGATGCGGGCCATGGGAACCTCGATCAGGGTGGTGCGGCGGGTGGGTTGGGCGTCGTGCGGGGGTGTCAGACCGTGACGATCCGGTGGATGTCGGCGAGCGTGCGGGCCTGGAGCAGGTCGGGGAGCGAGAGCCGGCGGCCGCTGCTCCGCTCCAGGGTGGTGAGCAGGACCAGCAGGTGGAGCGAGTCCCAGCCGGGGAGGTCGTCGAAGTCCACCTCGGCGTACTCGGGGCCGAGCGGGAGGCCCAGTTCGGTGCCGGCCACGGAGATCAGCTCGGCCAGGCCGTCGGAGTCGCTCATGCGGGGGTTCCTTCCAGGAGGCCGGCCAGTTCGGCGTCGAGCCGCAGGTGGCCGGGCGGGGTCAGTTCGGTGCCGAGGTCGTGGCGGAAGGCGAGGGCGCCGTCCGGTGGCGCGGTTCCGTCGGCGGGGGCGAAGCCGTACCGGGGGAGGAGGTCCTTGACCGTCCCGTTGCGCGGGCTCGGCCGGTAGTGGCCGGTGACCTCGCGCAGGCCGGTCCCGGCGGCCAGGCCGAGGACGGCGGAGAGCACCGCCTGTTCGATGCCGCGGGAGAACACCCGGCAGCTGAGCAGGAAGTTGTCGATCCGCAGGGTCTCGCCCTCGCGGGCCAGGAAGACCGCGCCGACCAGGCCGTTGTCGCCGAACCGGTCGGCGGAGCGCACGGTGAGCACCCCGGAGCCCTCGGCGCCGGCGAAGGCGGCCACCTCGGCGGGCTGCAGCCGTCGGGTGGTCAGGTTGAACTGGTTCGTGCGCAGCGTCAGTTGGGACACCCGGGGGAGCTCGTCGGCGGACAGCGGGCGCAGCCGGACCCGCACCTCCAGCTCGTCGAGGTAGTCGGCGAGCGAGTCGAAGCCCTGGAGGAAGTCGCTGCGGGCGGCCTCGCCCCGGTAGAGCTCGGTGCGCGCCCGGTCCTCGCCGGTCAGCCTGCGCACGTCGAACCAGCCGTCGGCCAGCAGCCGTTCGAGGTGGAGGGCCGGCTCCTCGTCCACCGCGACCACCGCGACCTCGGGCAACTCGCGGCGGACCAGGCCGCGTTCGTAGGGCGAGTCGTCCACGAAGACGAAGCCGGAGGTGCCGAGGTTGAGCGCCTCGGCGAGGCCGGTGATCCCGTCCGGCTTGGGGCGCCAGTCGGCCGTCACCCGGACGAAGTCCTCCTCCCGCAGCGTCATGTCGGGGTGGTCGCGCAGCACCGACAGGACCGGCTCGCGGTCGTTCTTGCTGGCGGCGGCCAGCAGGACGCCCTGGGAGCCCAGTTGCTTGACCGCCCGCTGGAAGGCGCGGAACGCCTCGCCGCGCGGGGTGCCGGCCGCCTCGATGCCCTCCGGGCCGTCGTCGCCGAGGATCCCGCCCCACACCGTCTGGTCCAGGTCCAGGACGAGCACCTTGCGGGTCAGCCCGGCCAGATGGCGGGCCAGGTGCCCGGCCTCGCGGGCGTAGGCGGCGAGCAACTGGTCGGAGAGGTGGGCCTTGGCGTAGACGTCGAGCCGGGGGTCGGCGGCGGGGACGCCCTCGGCGAGCAGCGGGTCGAGGTCGAGGACCACCACGGACGCGTTCTCCTCGCCCAGGCGCAGCAGCCGGGCGTTGGCCTCCCGCCAGATCGCGCCGAGCCGGGCCCGGGACTGGTGGTCGACCAGCTGGTGGGTCCAGCGGCGGGGGAGCGGAAGGGTGTTGAGGACCAGCACCCCGCGGGCGGTGGCCGCGAAGCGTTCCGCCAGCCGGCCGATCAGCTCGACCTTCGCGTCGGCCACCCGGGCCACGTCCTCCGGCCGCCAGGGCAGCGGGACCTCGTCGAGGACCACGGCCGGGTCGAGCAGGCAGAGGACGAGGTCGGGGTCGGCGGCGTAGAGCGGGCTGCCGGGGTCGGACAGGTCGAACACCCAGCTGTCGAAGTTCCCCTGGTGCGGGCGCAGCAGCAGTCCGTGGCGCGCCAGTTCGCCGGTCAGCGGGGCGATCAGCGGGCCGACGGTCCCGTGGCCGAGGACGGCGACGGTGAGCGTGGCGGTGCCGGGGTGGGCGGCCAGCACCTCGTCCGGGTCGAGCCCGGCCAGGATCCGGCCGGCGTGCGTGGTCCCGGCGGCGTCGGCCTCGGCGAGCAGGGTGCGGACGGCGGGGTACTCGGCGGCGAGGCGGCCCTGCCGACGGAGGTCCAGCAGGGCGCGGGCCGGGTCGGCGGTCGTTTCCATCAAGGCTCTCCGATCGGTGCTCCCGGGCGCGGGCGGCGGTGGGCGGGGCTGCCGGGCCATCGTGGCCCGAGGGGCTGAACCGGGTCTGAACCCCGGCGGGGCGCCGGGGTTCAGACCCGGTTGAGCGGCGGTTTCGCGCCGTCCTGGAGGGTGGGTGGCTCACTGTGACCCCGAGAACCCCGGGAGGTACCGAGGTGGAAGCACCGCAACCGCCGGCATCGTCGCGGCGGACCGCCTGGCGCCGGGCCGCGGGCTGGGCGCTGCGTCACGTCCTGCTGCCGATGCGGTGGTTCGCCGCCGGCTGGGCGCCGATGCCGTGCACCGACGGCTCGGAGTGGGACCCTCCGGCGCCGTCGGTGCGCACCGGTCCGCCGGCCGGGCATCCCGAGCGGTCGATGGCCGGGGTGCCGCCCACGCCCGTCGAGCGGGAGCTGTGGGCACGGCTCGCCGAACCGATCTGAGCCCGGCGTTCGGAGCAGGCCGTCCGCGCAGGCCCTCCGAGCAGGCCTTCCGTGCCCGTGTACCGGGCCGACGTTCAGGGGTGGTTTAGCCCTCCCGCTGAGCATGGCCGCACGAGCGGGCCGTCGTCCGCGCCCTCCCCGCGGCCGGTCGGCCGCCGCCCCGAGACACCGTGCCGCCCCGAGACACCGCGCAGCCCCCCGTACGCCGGGCCGCCCCCGTTCACCCGGCCGCCCCGACCCCCTTCCGGCCCCCGACACCCCGCCACCGCCTCGACGAGGAGCACGCAGCCCGCGATGACCGCCAAGCCCGAGACCTCCGCGACCGTCCCCGCCACCACCGCCGCCGCCACCGCTCCCGAGGTACCGCCCGGTGCCGTCGCCGTGGTCGGCCTGGCCTGCCGCCTGCCCGGCGCGCCCGACCCGGGGGCGTTCTGGGACCTGCTGCGCGAGGGCCGGGACGCCGTCGGCGAGCCACCCGCCGACCGGTGGCCGTCGGACACCCCGGGCGTGCCGCGCGCGGGCGCCTTCCTGGAGCGGATCGACACCTTCGACGCGGCCTTCTTCGGGATCTCCCCGCGCGAGGCCGCCGCGATGGACCCGCAGCAGCGGCTGGTGCTGGAGCTGGGCTGGGAGGTGCTGGAGGACGCCGGGCGGCTGCCCGCGCGGCTGCGCGACAGCCGGACCGGTGTGTTCGTCGGCGCGTTCCTGGACGACTACGCGGCGCTGGTGCACCGGCGCGGCCCGGACGCGGTGGACCGGCACACCCTGACCGGCCTCAACCGGGGCATGATCGCCAACCGGCTCTCCTACCAGCTGGGCCTGCGCGGCCCGAGCCTGACCGTCGACACCGCGCAGTCCTCCTCCCTGGTCGCCGTCCACCTCGCCTGCGAGAGCCTGCGCAGCGGCGAGTCCGAGCTCGCCCTGGCCCTCGGGGTCAACCTGATCGCCGCACCGGACAGCACGCTCGGCGCGGCCCGCTTCGGCGGCCTGTCCCCGCACGGGCGCAGCCGCCCGCTCGATGCGGCCGCCGACGGGTACGCGCGCGGCGAGGGCGGCGTCGCCGTGCTGCTGAAGCCGCTGGCCCGGGCGCTGGCGGACGGCGACCCGGTGTACGGGGTGCTGCTCGGGAGCGCCACCGGCAACGACGGCGCCACCGAGGGCCTGACCGTCCCGGGCGTCGACGGCCAGGCCGAGGTGCTGGCGGCCGCCTACCGGCAGGCCGGGGTGGACCCGGCGGCCGTCCACTACGTCGAACTGCACGGTACCGGGACGGCGGTCGGCGACCCGGTGGAGGCCGCTGCCCTGGGCCGGGTGCTGGGTGCCGGCCGGGCCGAGGACGACCCGCTGCTGGTGGGCTCGGCCAAGAGCAACGTGGGCCACCTGGAAGGGGCGGCCGGCCTGGTCGGCCTGCTGAAGACGGTGCTCGCGCTGCACCACGGCGAGCTGCCGCCGACCCTGCACCACCGCACCCCCAACCCCGCCGTCGACCTGACGGCCCTGCGGCTGCGGGTCGCCACCGGGCGCACCCCGTGGCCCGGTGCCGCCGCGCGGGCCCGGCTGGCCGGGGTGAGCTCTTTCGGCATGGG
This sequence comes from Kitasatospora sp. NPDC058115, assembly GCF_042884635.1. Lineage (NCBI taxonomy): Bacteria > Bacillati > Actinomycetota > Actinomycetes > Kitasatosporales > Streptomycetaceae > Kitasatospora > Kitasatospora sp. NPDC058115. The sequence goes on along the minus strand of NZ_JBHVTL010000018.1, from coordinate 123,784 downwards.
CGGGACCGACGTCCACGTGGTGCTGAGGGACGCCCCGCCGGTGCCCGTGCCCACGGCGGACGAGGCTCCGCTGCCCGCCCCCGTGCCGCTGCCCGCCCCCGTGCTGCTGTCCGGCCGGGGTGGCCAGGCGCTGCGCGGACAGGCCGCCGCCCTGCGCGCGCACCTGGAGGCCCGGCCCGCGCTCGGTCCGGCCGCGCTCGCGGGTCCGCTCGCCACCGCCCGGACCGCCTTCGAGGACCGTGCCGTCGTGGTGGCCGAGGACCGCGCGGGGCTGGCCGCCGCGCTGGAGGCGCTCGCCGACGGCGCGGAGGCGTCCGGCGTGGTCACCGGTACCACCGGCACGGCGGGCGGCACCGCCTTCCTGTTCCCCGGCCAGGGCAGCCAGCGGCCCGGTGCCGGCCGTGAACTCCACGCCCGTTTCCCGGTGTTCGCGGCCGCCCTGGACGAGACCCTGGCCGCCCTGGACCAGCACCTCGACCGTCCGCTCGGCGGGCTGCTGTTCGCCGAGCCGGGCAGCGCCGAGGCCGGGCTGCTGGACCGCACCGAGTACACCCAGCCCGCGCTGTTCGCCCTCGGCACCGCGCTGCACGCCCTGCTGCGGTCCTGGGGCGTGGTCCCCGACGCCGTGGCCGGGCACTCCATCGGCGAGATCGCCGCCGCGCACGCCGCCGGGGTGCTGACCCTGGCCGACGCCGCCGCGCTGATCACCGCGCGGGGCCGGCTGATGGGCGAACTGCCCGCGGGCGGCGCGATGGTGGCGGTGGAGGCCGACGAGGCCGAGGTGCTCGCCCGGCTGTCCGGCCGGGAGGCGGAGGTGGGCATCGCCGCCGTCAACGGCCCGCGCGCCGTCGTGCTCTCCGGCACCGAACCGGCCGTGCTGGCCGTCGCCGGGGAACTCGCCGACCTCGGCCGGCGCACCCGCCGGCTGCGGGTCGGCCACGCCTTCCACTCGCCGCTGATGGCACCGGCCCTGGACCGCTTCCGTGAGGTCGCCGCCGGCCTGTCCTACGCACGGCCCCGGACACCGCTGGTCTCCACCCTCACCGGGCGGCCGGTCGAGGCGGACACCCTGGCCGACCCCGAGCACTGGGTGCGCCACGCCCGTGAGGCCGTCCGCTTCGCCGACGGGGTGCGCGCCCTGCACGGCCTCGGCGTGCGGACCCACCTCGAACTCGGCCCGGACGCGGTGCTCACCGCGCTCGTGCGGGACACGGCGGCGGCCGACGGCCTGGGCGGCGAGGTCGCCGGAGCGGCGCTGCTGCGCCGGGGACGGCCGGAGGCGGCGAGCCTGCTCGGCGCGGTCGGGCTGCTGCACGTGCGGGGCGGTGAGGTGGACTGGTCCGGCTGCTTCGGGCCGGGCACGACCGGTCCGGCGGCGGCCCGGGCGGTCGCGCTGCCGACGTACGCCTTCCAGCGGGAGCGGTACTGGCTGGCGGGTCCGGACGCCGTCGCCGAGGAGCCGGAGCCGGTCGCCGGGCCCGTCCTCGCCGAGCCCGCCGTCGTCGAGCCCGCCGTCACCGCCGGTGCGCCCGAGCGGCGGCGCCGGGACCGCGATCTGCTGGAACTCGTCCGGGCCCAGGCCGCCGTGGTGCTCGGTCACCCGACCCCGCACGGCCTGGACAGCCGGCGGACCTTCAAGGACCTCGGCCTGGACTCGCTGGGCGCCGTCGAACTGCGCGACCGCCTGGCCGCCGCCACCGGCCTCGACCTGCCCGCGTCCGCCGTCTACGACCACCCGACCCCGCAGGCCCTGGCCGAGCACCTGCGCGGTGAGGACCGCGACCCGTCCGTGGGGCGGGTGGTGGCGGTGGATGAGCCGGTGGCGATCGTGGGGATGGCGTGCCGGTATCCGGGTGGGGTGGGGTCGCCGGAGGAGTTGTGGCGGTTGGTGGTGGAGGGGCGGGATGCGATTTCGCCGTTCCCGTCGGATCGTGGGTGGGATCTGGAGGGGTTGTACCACCCGGATCCGGATCATCCGGGGACGTCGTACGCGCGGGAGGGCGGGTTCCTGCACGGTGCCGCCGGCTTCGATGCGGAGTTCTTCGGGATCTCGCCGCGTGAGGCGGCGGCGATGGATCCGCAGCAGCGGCTGGTGCTGGAGTCGTCGTGGGAGGCGTTGGAGTCGGCGGGGATCGATCCGGCGGGGCTGCGCGGCAGCCGCACCGGCGTCTACGTCGGAGCGACCGCCATGGAGTACGGCCCCCGGCTCTCCGAGGGGGGCGACGGTTCGGACGGCTTCGTGCTCACCGGCAGCACGACCAGCGTGATCTCCGGGCGGGTGGCCTACACCTTCGGTCTGGAGGGTCCGGCGGTGACGGTGGACACGGCGTGCTCCTCCTCGCTGGTCGCGCTCCACCAGGCGGCCGCCGCGCTGCGCGGCGGGGACTGCGACCTGGCGATGGCCGGCGGCGTGACGGTCATGGCGAGCCCCGGCATGTTCGTGGAGTTCAGTCGGCAGCGGGGGTTGTCGGCGGACGGGCGGTGCAGGTCGTTCGCGGCGGGTGCGGACGGGACGGGGTGGAGTGAGGGTGTCGGTGTGCTGGTGCTGGAGCGGTTGTCGGACGCTCGGCGGCTGGGGCATCGGGTGCTGGCGGTGGTGCGGGGGTCGGCGGTCAATCAGGACGGTGCGTCGAACGGTTTGACGGCGCCGAACGGTCCTTCGCAGGAGCGGGTGATCCGGGCGGCGTTGGCGTCGGCGGGGTTGGGTGCGGGGGATGTGGATGTGGTGGAGGCGCACGGGACGGGGACGCGGTTGGGTGATCCGATCGAGGCGCAGGCGTTGCTGGCGACGTACGGTCAGGGGCGGGCTGCTGATCGGCCGTTGTGGTTGGGGTCGTTGAAGTCGAACATTGGGCATGCGCAGGCTGCTGCGGGTGTGGGTGGTGTGATCAAGATGGTGCGGGCTCTGGCGGAGGGGGTGTTGCCGGGGTCTTTGTATGCGGAGGAGCGGTCGCCGTTGGTGGACTGGTCCTCGGGTGGGGTGGAGTTGTTGGTGGGGGCGCGGGAGTGGCCGGAGGTGGGGCGTGCGCGTCGGGCGGGTGTGTCGTCGTTCGGGATCAGTGGGACGAATGCGCATGTGATTCTGGAGCAGGCGCCCGCCCCGGTGGAGCCGGAGGTGGTGACGGCGCCGGTGGTGGCGTGGCCGGTGTCGGCGCGCAGTGCGGCGGCGTTGGGTGCGCAGGCCGCACGGCTGCTCGCCTTCGCCGAGGAGCACCCCGACCTGGACGCGGGCGTGCTGGGCCGGGCCCTGCTCACCACCCGCTCCGCCTTCGAGCAGCGGGCGGTCGTCCTGGGCTCGGAACGTGCCGAACTGCTCGACGGCCTGCGGGCGTTGGCCGCCGGCGAGGACGCCCCCGGTCTGCTGACCGGCTCCGCCCAGGAGGGCCGGACGGCGTTCGTGTTCACGGGGCAGGGGAGTCAGTGGTCGGGGATGGGGCGGGGGTTGTACGAGGCGTTCCCGGTGTTCCGGGGGGCGTTCGACGAGGTGTGCGAGGCGTTCGGTCCGTATCTGGAGCGTTCGTTGCGGGAGGTGGTGTTCGAGGGTGGTGAGGTGCTGGATCGTACGGCGTTCACCCAGCCGGCGTTGTTCGCGGTGGAGGTGGCGTTGTACCGGTTGGTGGTGTCGGCGGGGGTGACGGCCGATGTGGTGGCCGGGCATTCGATCGGTAGTGTGGTGGCGGCGTTCGTGGCGGGGGCGTTCTCGCTGGAGGACGCGGTGGCGCTGGTGGCGGCGCGCGGCCGGCTGATGGGGTCGGCGCGCTCCGGTGGGGCGATGGTGGCGGTGGAGGCCGGTGAGGAGGAGGTGCTGGCGGAGCTGGCGGAGCATGTGGGCCGGGTGTCGCTGGCGGCGGTCAACGGTCCTCGTGCGGTGGTGCTGTCGGGTGACGAGGAGGTGGTGGCGGAGCTGGCGGAGGCGTGGCGCGGGCGTGGCCGCCGCGTCCGGCGCCTGACGGTCAGTCACGCGTTCCATTCGCCGCACATGGAAGGGGTGTTGGAGCAGTTCGAGCGGGCCGTGGCCGGGGTGGTGTTCACCGAGCCTTTGCTGCCGGTGGTCTCCGATCTGACCGGAAAGCTCGCCACGGCGGAGGAGTTGGCCGATCCGGGGTACTGGGCGCGGCACATCCGTTCGGCCGTGCGCTTCCACGACGTGGTCCGCACCCTCCACGAGCAGGGTGTCACCCGCTACCTCGAACTCGGACCCGACGCCGTCCTCACCCCGCTCGTCCGGGAGGCACTGGACGAGGACGCCGGCCCCGCCGTCGTACCGCTCGCCCGCCGGAACCAGCCGGAGGTCCGCACCCTGGCCACCGCGCTCGCCCGGCTGCACACCGCCGGCGCCCCCGGCGAGGCGCTGCGCCCGCTGCTGCCCGGCCCGGCGGTCCGGCTGGACCTGCCCACCTACGCCTTCCAGCACACCGCCTACTGGTCGGCGCCCCGGCCGGCCGCCGACGCCGCCGCCCTCGGGCTGGCCGAGGCCGGGCACCCGCTGCTCGCGGCCGCTGTCGGACTCGCCGAGGACGGCGGACTGCTGCTCACCGGCCGGCTCTCGCTGGCCGCCCTGCCCTGGCTCGCCGACCACGACATCCTGGGCACCCCGCTGCTGCCCGGCACCGCCTTCCTGGAGCTCGCCCTCGCCGCCGCCGGACGCGTCGGCGCCGACGGCGTCGAGGAACTGACGCTGCACGCACCGCTGCCGCTGACCGCCGAGGGCGCCGTCCAGCTCCAGATCGCCGTCGGCCCCCCGGACGGGCACGGCCGCCGGACCCTGGCGATCCACGCCCGCCCCGGGCGCCCCGGCCAGGAGGACACCGAGGGCTGGACCAGGCACGCCGAGGGCCTGCTCACCGAGACCGCCCCGGCCGCCGGCGCCGGGACCGTCGCCTGGCCCCCGGCCGACGCCGAACCACTGGACGTGGACGCGCTGTACGACCGGCTGCTCGCCCGGGGCTACGCGTACGGCACCGCCTTCCAGGGCGTGCGCGCGGCCTGGCGGCGCGGCCCGGAGCTGTTCGCCGAACTCGCGCTGGGCGACGGACAGGCCGGTGACGCCGCCGAGTTCGGCATCCACCCCGCGCTGCTGGACGCCGCACTGCACCCGCTGGTCGACGCCCGGACCACCGAAGCCGAGAGCGGGGCGGAGGGCCTTCCGCTGCCGTTCTCCTTCGGCGCCGTCCGGCTGCACGCCGAGGGCGCGGACCTGCTGCGGGTCCGCTGGACCCCGGCCGCCGAGGGCACCGCGCTGGAGGCCTTCGACGCCGAGGGCCGTCCCGTGCTGTCCGTCGGAACGCTCGCCCTGCGCACGGCGGCGCCCGCCGCCCGGCCCGCCCCGGCCGACGCGCGCGCGGCCCTGCACCACCTCGACTGGCGGCCGGTGCCCGCCGGAGGCGACCCCGCCCCCGGCCGGACCCTGCTGCTCGGCCCCCCGCCGCAGGGCCTGCCCGAGCTGCCGGCCGTCCCGGACCTGGAGGCGCTGCGCGCCGCGCTCGACGTGGGGCAGCCCGCGCCCGACACCGTGCTCGCCGTCCTGCCGCTGTCCGGCACCGGCCTGCCCGGAGCGGCCCACGAGCTCACCCGCGAGGCGCTGCGACTCGCCCGGCACTGGCTCGACGACGAACGGCTGGCCGACACCCGGCTCGCCGTCGTGACCCGCCGCGCCGTCACCGCCACGGCCGACGACGCCGCGCCCGACCCGGCCGCCGCCGCCGTCTGGGGCCTGCTGCGCAGCGCCCAGAGCGAGCAGCCCGACCGCTTCCAGCTCGCCGACCTGGACGACGACCCGGCCTCCGCCGCCGCGCTCCCGGCCGCACTCGCCACCGGCCTGCCCCAACTCGCCCTGCGCGCCGACGCGGTGCTCCAGCCCCTGCTCCAGCCCGCGCCGCTGCGTGCCGCGGACGGCGCCGCACCGGACCTCGGCCGGGGCACCGTCCTGATCACCGGCGGCACCGGCGGGCTCGGCACCCTGCTCGCCCGCCACCTGGTCGCCCGGCACGGCGTCCGGCGGCTGCTGCTGGTCAGCCGCAGCGGGCCGGCCGCCCCCGGCGCGGCCGAACTGGCCCGCGAACTGGCCGAGCAGGGCGCCGAGGTGGCCTTCGGCGCGGCCGACACCGGCGACCGGGCCGCGCTGGCCGGACTGCTCGCCGAGCTGCCCGCCGACCGGCCGCTGAGCGCCGTCTTCCACCTCGCCGGAATCGTGGACGACGCCACCCTCGCCGGACTCGACGGCGACCGGATCACCCGGGTGCTGCGCCCCAAGGCGGACGCGGCCTGGCACCTGCACGAGCTCACCGCCGGCCTCGACCTGGCGGCCTTCGTGCTCTTCTCCTCCGTCTCCGGTGTCACCGGCACCGCCGGCCAGGGCGGCTACGCGGCCGCCAACACCTTCCTGGACGCACTCGCCCAGCACCGCCGGGCGGCCGGCCTGCCCGCCCTCTCGCTGGCCTGGTCGCTCTGGGCCGACCAGGACGGCATGGCCGGTGCGCTGGACCCCGAGGTGCTGCGCCGCTGGGGCCGCAGCGGTCTGCCGCCGCTGGAGACCCCGGCCGCCCTGGACCTGCTCGACGCGGCGCTCGCCGACCCCGCCCCGCTGCTGGTGGCCGCCCGGATCGACCCGGCCGCCCTGCGGGCCCGCGCCGCCGACGGTCCGCTGCCGGCCCCGCTGCGCGGCCTGGTCCGCGCACCCGCCCGCCGCGCCGCGGCCCGTACCGCGGGCGCTGCGGCCGGCACCGGCTGGGCCGAGCGCACCGCCGCCCTGCCCGAGGCCGAACGCGCTCGGACCGCCGAGGAGTTGGTGCGCGGCGCGGTGGCCGCCGTGCTCGGCCACAGCGGCGCGGACACCGTCGACGCGGAGCGGTCCTTCAAGGACCTCGGGCTGGACTCACTGACCGCCGTGGAACTGCGCAACCGGCTCAACACCGCGACCGGCCTGCGCCTGCCCACCACCGTCGTCTTCGACCAGCCGTCCCCGGCCGCGCTCGCCCGGCGCCTGCTCGCCGGCCTGGACGGCGCCGGGTCCGCGACCGGGCAGGCGTCCGTGGGGCGGGTGGTGGCGGTGGATGAGCCGGTGGCGATCGTGGGGATGGCGTGCCGGTATCCGGGTGGGGTGGGGTCGCCGGAGGAGTTGTGGCGGTTGGTGGTGGAGGGGCGGGATGCGATTTCGCCGTTCCCGTCGGATCGTGGGTGGGATCTGGAGGGGTTGTACCACCCGGATCCGGATCATCCGGGGACGTCGTACGCGCGGGAGGGCGGGTTCCTGCACCGGGCTGCCGATTTCGATGCGGAGTTCTTCGGGATCTCGCCGCGTGAGGCGGCGGCGATGGATCCGCAGCAGCGGTTGCTGCTGGAGTCGTCGTGGGAGGCGTTGGAGTCGGCGGGGATCGATCCGGCGGGGCTGCGCGGCAGCCGCACCGGCGTCTTCGCCGGGGTGATGTACAACGACTACGGCTCCCGGCTGCAGCGCGCCCCCGAGGGCTACGAGGGGTACCTGCTGACCGGCAACACCTCCAGCGTGATCTCCGGCCGGATCGCCTACACCTTCGGTCTGGAGGGCCCGGCGGTCACCGTGGACACGGCCTGCTCCTCCTCGCTGGTCGCGCTGCACCTGGCCGCCCAGGCCCTGCGCAGCGGTGAGGCGACCCTCGCCCTGGCCGGCGGCGTCACCGTGATGGCCCGGCCGGACACCTTCGTGGAGTTCAGTCGGCAGCGGGGGTTGTCGGCGGACGGGCGGTGCAGGTCGTTCGCGGCGGGTGCGGACGGGACGGGGTGGAGTGAGGGTGTCGGTGTGCTGGTGCTGGAGCGGTTGTCGGACGCTCGGCGGCTGGGGCATCGGGTGCTGGCGGTGGTGCGGGGGTCGGCGGTCAATCAGGACGGTGCGTCGAACGGTTTGACGGCGCCGAACGGTCCTTCGCAGGAGCGGGTGATCCGGGCGGCGTTGGCGTCGGCGGGGTTGGGTGCGGGGGATGTGGATGTGGTGGAGGCGCACGGGACGGGGACGCGGTTGGGTGATCCGATCGAGGCGCAGGCGTTGCTGGCGACGTACGGTCAGGGTCGTTCGGTGGATCGGCCGTTGTGGTTGGGGTCGTTGAAGTCGAACATCGGGCATGCGCAGGCTGCTGCGGGTGTGGGTGGTGTGATCAAGATGGTGCGGGCTCTGGCGGAGGGGGTGTTGCCGGGTTCGTTGTATGCGGAGGAGCGGTCGCCGTTGGTGGACTGGTCCTCGGGTGGGGTGGAGTTGTTGGTGGGGGCGCGGGAGTGGCCGGAGGTGGGGCGTGCGCGTCGGGCGGGTGTGTCGTCGTTCGGGATCAGTGGGACGAATGCGCATGTGATTCTGGAGCAGGCGCCCGCCCCGGTGGAGCCGGAGGTGGTGACGGCGCCGGTGGTGGCGTGGCCGGTGTCGGCGCGCAGTGCGGCGGCGTTGGGTGCGCAGGCCGCACGGCTGCTCGCCTTCGCCCAGGACCGGCCGGAGCTCGACCCGGCCCGCCTCGGATTCGCGCTGGCCCGGACGCGTGGCGCACTGGACCACCGGGCCGTACTGGTCGGCTCCGGACGTTCCGACCTGCTGGACGGTCTCGCCGCGTTGGCCTCCGGCGCGGAGAGCCCGACGCTGTCGCGGGGCCGGGTCGCGGCCGGTGGCCGGACGGCGTTCGTGTTCACGGGGCAGGGGAGTCAGTGGTCGGGGATGGGGCGGGGGTTGTACGAGGCGTTCCCGGTGTTCCGGGGGGCGTTCGACGAGGTGTGCGAGGCGTTCGGTCCGTATGTGGAGCGTTCGTTGCGGGAGGTGGTGTTCGAGGGTGGTGAGGTGCTGGATCGTACGGCGTTCACCCAGCCGGCGTTGTTCGCGGTGGAGGTGGCGTTGTACCGGTTGGTGGTGTCGGCGGGGGTGACGGCCGATGTGGTGGCCGGGCATTCGATCGGTGGTGTGGTGGCGGCGTTCGTGGCGGGGGCGTTCTCGCTGGAGGACGCGGTGGCGCTGGTGGCGGCGCGGGGCCGGTTGATGGAGTCGGCGCGTTCCGGTGGGGCGATGGTGGCGGTGGAGGCCGGTGAGGAGGAGGTGCTGGCGGAGCTGGCGGAGCATGTGGGCCGGGTGTCGCTGGCGGCGGTCAACGGTCCTCGTGCGGTGGTGCTGTCGGGTGACGAGGAGGTGGTGGCGGAGCTGGCGGAGGCGTGGCGCGGGCGTGGCCGCCGGGTCCGGCGTCTGACGGTCAGTCATGCGTTCCATTCGCCGCACATGGAAGGGGTGTTGGAGCAGTTCGAGCGGGCCGTGGCCGGGGTGGTGTTCACCGAGCCGTTGCTGCCGGTGGTCTCCGATCTGACGGGAAAGCTCGCCACGGCGGAGGAGTTGGCCGATCCGGGGTACTGGGCGCGGCACATCCGTTCGGCCGTGCGCTTCCACGACGTGGTCCGCACCCTCCACGAGCAGGGTGTCACCCGCTACCTCGAACTCGGACCCGACGCCGTCCTCACCCCGCTGGTCGAGGCCGCCCTCGGTGCGGACGCGCCCACCGCGGCCGCGGCCGCCCTGCGCCGGGACCGCCCCGAGGCACCGGCCCTGGCGACCGCCCTCGCCCGGCTGGCCGTCACCGGGACCGCCGTCGACTGGCCGGCCCTGACCGGGGTGAGCGGCAGCATCGCTGACGCCCCCCAACTGCCCACCTACCCCTTCGAACACCGGCGCTTCTGGCTCGACGCCGATCCCACCCCGGCCGACCCGCGCGAGGTGGGCCTGGACCGCGCCGACCATCCGCTGCTCGGCGCCGAACTGCGGCTGCCCGGCAGCGACGGCCTGGTGCTGACCGGCCGGCTCTCCCCGGCCGCCCTGCCCTGGCTCGCCGACCACGAGATCCTCGGCACCCCGCTGCTGCCCGGCGCCGCGCTGGTCGAACTGGCGCTCCGGGCGGGGGAGCGCGCCGGAACCCCGTACCTGGCCGAGCTGACCCTGGAGTCCCCGCTGCCGCTCGCCGCCGACGCGGCCGTGCAGCTCCAGCTCTCCGTGGGGCCGGCGGACGCGGACGGCCGGCGGGCGCTGGCCGTGCACGCCCGGCCGGCCGGGGACGGGGAAGGGCCCTGGACCCGGCACGCCACCGGAACGCTCGCCGCCGAAGCCGCCGAAGCCGCCGAAGCCGCCGAAGCCGCCGAAGCCGCCGAAGCCGCCGGAGCGGCCGGAGCGACCGAACCGACCGCCGCCGCGCCGGACTCCCTGCGGGCCTGGCCCCCGGCCGGCGCCGAGCCGCTGGACGTGGCCGCGCTGTACCCGCGACTCGCCGCCGAGGGCTACCGCTACGGCCCCGCCTTCCAGGGCCTGCGCGCCGCCTGGCGCGCCACGGACGGCACGCTCTGGGCCGAGGTCGAGCTGCCCGAGGGCCCCGCCGCCGACGCCGGGGCGTACGGGCTGCACCCGGCCCTGCTGGACGCCGCCCTCCACCTGCTCGCCGGGCACGGACACCCGACGGACGCGGGGCCCGGCCTGCTGCTGCCCTTCGCCTGGAACGGCGTCGCCGTGCACGCCGTGGGCGCGGTCGCCGCCCGGGTGGCGCTGCGGCCCGTCGACGGCGGCTACCGGCTCACGCTCGCCGACGGCCGCGGTGAGCCGCTGGCCGACGTCGCCCGGCTGGATCTGCGCCCGGTCGCCCCGGAGGCGCTGGCCCGCGCCCTGCGGAGCACCGCCGAGCGCTCGCTGTACGCGCTCGCCTGGGAGCCGGCGCCGGCCGGGCCCCCCACTCCCGCCGGTGCGGGGGAGGCCGCGGTGCTCGTCCTCGACGGGCAGCGCCCGGAGCCGGACCTGCTGCCGCCCGTCGGTGCCGTGACCGCGCTGGACGGGATCCCGGAGCCGGTGCCGCCGCTCGTCCTGCTCCCGTACGCGACCCCGGACGGTCCGGGGGCCACGGACGGTGCCGCCGACCCGGCGGAGGCCGCCCGCGCGGCCGTCCGGCAACTGCTGCCGGTGCTCCAGGAGTGGCTGGCCGACCCGCGCTTCAGCACCTCCCGGCTGGTGCTGCTCACCCGGGGCGCCGTCACCACCGGCGACGACGACCCGGTCCAGGACCTCGCTGCGGCGGCCGTCCGCGGACTCTTCCGCTCCGCCGCCGCCGAACACCCGGGCCGGGTGGCCCTGCTGGACGCCGGTCCGGGCGATCGGGTCACGGCGGACGCCCTGCAGTTCGACCAGGAAGCAGAGCTGACGCTGCGTCATGATGCGATCCTGCGGCCGAGGCTGACCCGCGCCGAACTCCCGGACAGTCGCCCGGACTTCGGCGACGGCACTGTTCTGCTGACCGGCGCCTCGGGGGCGCTCGGCGCCCTGGTCGCCCGCCATCTGGTGCACGCCCACGGAGTCCGGGGACTGCTCCTGCTCAGCCGCCGGGGCACCGTCGAACCCGGCCTGGTCGAGGAGTTGACGGCGGCCGGGACCGCCGTGGCGACCGTCGCCGCCGATGTCGCCGACCCCCGGGCCGTGCGGGAGGCGCTGGCCCAGGCGCCCGCCGGGCTGCCGGTCACCGCCGTGCTGCACGCGGCCGGCGTGGTCGACGACGGCGTGACCGAGGGGCTCACCCCCGAACGGGTCGCCGCCGTGCTGCGGCCCAAGGCCGACGGCGCCTGGGCGCTGCACCGGGCGACCGCCGAACTGCCGCTGCGGGCCTTCGTGCTGTTCTCCTCGGTCGCCGGTCTGCTCGGCACCGCGGGCCAGGGCCCGTACGCGGCCGCGAACTCCTTCCTGGACGCGCTCGCCGCCCACCGGCGCGAACTCGGCCTGCCCGGACTGTCGTTGGCCTGGGGCCTGTGGGACGGCGACGGCATGGGCAGCCGGCTCTCCGCCGCCGACCTCGCGCGGCTGGCCCGGACCGGCATCGCCCCGCTGCCCCCGGCCGAGGCGCTCGCCCTGCTCGACGACGCGCTCGGGACGGCGCGGGCGCTGCTCGCCCCGGTCCGGCTGGACCTCGCGACGCCCGCCGCCACCGGGGCGCCGCTGCCCGCGCCACTGCGCGCGCAGGCCGGCCCGGCCCCGCGTCGCACGGCGCACGCCGCCCCGGCGGCGGGGCCCGGCACGACGCCGCTCGCGGACCGGCTCGCCGCCCTGCCGGAGGCCGAGCGCGGGGCGCTGCTGCGCGAACTGGTCCGCGGCGCCACCGCCGCGGTGCTCGGGCACAGCGGGCCGCAGGCCGTCGAGGAGGACCGCTCCTTCACCGAGCAGGGCTTCGACTCGCTGGCCGCCGTCGACCTGCGCAACCGGCTCAACGCGACGACCGGCCTGACGCTGCCCAGCACCCTGGTCTTCGACCACCCGAGCCCGGCGGCCCTGGCCGCCCACCTGGGCGACACCCTGCTGCCCTCGCGGCCGGGCACCGGTGAGGACCGGCCGCTCGATCCGCCGGTCCCGGTGACCGACGACCCGGTCGCGATCGTCGGCATCGGCTGCCGCTACCCCGGCGGGGTGAGCTCCGCCGAGGAGCTGTGGCAGCTGGTCGCCGACGGCGTCGACGCCGTCGGCCCGTTCCCCGAGGACCGCGGCTGGCGCCTGGACCGGCTCTTCCACCCCGACCCGGAGCGGCCCGGCACCTCCGCCGCCCGCGAGGGCGGATTCCTCTACGACGCCGCCGACTTCGACCCCGCGTTCTTCGGCATGAGCCCGCGCGAGGCGCTGGCCACCGACCCGCAGCAGCGGATCCTGCTGGAGACCGCCTGGGAGGCCGTCGAGCGGGCCGGCATCGACCCGGGGACGCTGCGCGGCAGCCGGACCGGCGTCTTCGTCGGCGTGATGTACGACGACTACGGCTCCCGCCTCAGCCAGGCCCCCGAGGCGCCCGACGGCTACGAGGGCTACCTGGTCAGCGGCAGCGCCGGCAGCGTCGCCTCCGGGCGGGTCTCCTACGCGCTCGGGCTGGAGGGTCCGGCGGTCACGGTGGACACGGCGTGCTCCTCCTCGCTGGTCGCGCTGCACCTGGCCGCCCAGGCCCTGCGCAGCGGTGAGGCGACCCTCGCTCTGGCCGGCGGCGTCACCGTGATGGCCACCCCCGCCACCTTCGTGGAGTTCAGCCGCCAGCGCGGGCTGGCCCCCGACGGGCGCTGCAAGCCCTTCGCGGCCGGCGCCGACGGCACCGGCTGGGCCGAGGGCGCGGGCGTGCTCGTCCTGGAACGCCTCTCCGACGCGCGGCGCAACGGGCACCCCGTGCTGGCCCTGCTGCGCGGCACGGCCGTCAACCAGGACGGTGCGTCGAACGGGCTGACGGCACCGAACGGGCCCGCCCAGCAGCGGGTCATCCGGGCCGCACTGGCCTCCGCCGGCCTCAAGGCGGACGGCGTGGACGCGGTCGAGGCGCACGGGACGGGCACCCGCCTCGGCGACCCGATCGAGGCGCAGGCCCTGCTGGCCACGTACGGGCAGGGCCGGCCGGAGGGACGGCCGCTGTGGCTCGGCTCGATCAAGTCGAACATCGGCCACACCCAGGCGGCGGCCGGGGTGGCGGGCGTGATCAAGATGGTCGAGGCCATCCGGCGGGGCCGGCTGCCCGCGACCCTGCACCTGGACGCGCCCTCGCCGCACGTGGACTGGACGGCCGGGGCGGTGGAGCTGCTGGCCGAGCCGCAGGAGTGGCCGCAGGCCGGCCGGCCGCGCCGGGCCGGGGTGTCCTCGTTCGGGATCAGCGGCACCAACGCCCATGTGATCCTCGAACAGGCGCCGCCGGCGGACGCGCCCGCGACGTCCGCGACGTCCGGGGCGCCCTCGGCGCCCGACGCACCCTCCACGCCCGACGCACCCGAGGTCGCGGCGCGGCCGGACGCGGCCGGGCCGGTGGCCTGGCCGGTGTCGGCGCGCACCGGGCCCGCGCTGCGGGACCAGGCACAACGGCTGCTCGCCCTCGCCGCCGAGCTGCCCGGGGACCAACTGGCCGAAGCCGGAGCCGCGCTGGCCGTCACCCGGTCGGCCTTCGAGCAGCGCGCGGTGGTGCTCGGCTCCTCGCCGGCCGAACTGGCCGACGGGCTGCGGGCACTGGCCGCCGGAGCGGACTCCCCGGAGCTGCTGCGCGGCACCGCCCGGAGCGGCCGGACCGCCTTCGTCTTCACCGGCCAGGGCAGCCAGCGCGTCGGCATGGCCCGGGAACTGTACGGGAGGTACCCGCGGTTCGCGGCCGCCCTCGACGAGGTCTGCGAGGCCTTCGCGCCCCACCTGGAGCGGCCGTTGCGGGAGGTCCTCTTCGAGGAGACCGGCCTGCTGGACCGCACCGGCTACACCCAGCCCGCCCTGTTCGCCGTGGAGTTCGCCCTCGTGCGGCTGCTCGACCACTGGGGCGTGCGGCCGGACGCCGTCCTCGGACACTCGATCGGCGCCGTCGCCGCCGCCCACACCGCGGGCGTGCTCACCCTGGACGACGCCGTCGCCCTGGTGGCCGCACGCAGCCGGCTGATGGACGCGCTGCCCGCCGAGGGGATCATGCTCTCCTTCCGGGCCGCCGAGCCGGACGTGCTCGCCGCCCTCGACGGCTACACCGACCGGGCCTCGGTGGCCGCCGTCAACGGCCCGCGGGCCACGGTCGTCTCCGGAGCGGAGGACGCCGTGCTCGCGGTCGCCGCCCGGCTCGCCGCCACGGGGGTCAAGGCCCGGCGGCTGACCGTCAGCCACGCCTTCCACTCCCCGCTGATGGACCCGATGCTGGACGACTTCCGCGCCGCCCTCGACGGCCTCGCCTTCGGCCGTCCCACGATCCCCTTCGTCTCCGACCTCACCGGCCGCCCGGCCGATCCGGCGGACACCGACTGGCCCGACCTCTGGGTGCGCCAGGTGCGCGGGACCGTCCGCTTCGCCGACGGCGTGCGGGCCCTGCGGGACCTCGGCACCGTGCGTTACCTGGAGATCGGCCCCGACACCCTGCTCACCTCCCTGGTCGAGGACGTGCTGGCCGGTGAGCCGCAGGACCCGCACGACCAGCGGGACCCGCAGGACCCGCCGGCCGTCACGGCGGCGGTGCTGCGGCGCGAACGCGACGAGGCGGACACCCTGCTGCGGGCCGTCGCCACCGTGCACGCCGCCGGGGCCGCCGTCGACTGGCCCGCCGTCCTGGGCGCCGCCGGCCGGTCGGCCCCCGGCCTGCCGACCTACCCCTTCCAGCGCACCCGGCACTGGCTCGACGCCCCGGCCGTCGCCGGCGACCTCGGGGCCGCCGGGCTCACCACCGCCGGTCACCCGTTCCTCGGTGCCGCCGTCGAACTCGCCGACGGCGCCGGGACGGTGCTGACCGGCCGGCTCGACCCGCGCGAGCACCCCTGGCTGGCCGGGCACACCGTGGCCGGCGCGACCGTGCTGCCCGCGACCGCCCTGCTCGACCTCGCGCTGCACGCGGGCCGCGCCGCCGGCCTGCCGGTCGTCGCCGCCCTCGACCTGCACGCCCCGCTGCTGCTCCCGGACGGCCCGGCGCTGCGGCTCCAGGTCGGGCTGGACCCGGCGGACGGCAACGGGGAGCGGGCCGTCCGCATCCACGCCCGGCCCGACACCGCCGACGAGGAACCCTGGACCAGGTACGCCGGAGGCGTGCTCGCGCCCGCCCCGGCCGATCCGGCCCCGCCGCTGGGCAGCTGGCCGCCGCCCGGCGCCCGGCCGGTCGCCGCCGAGGAACTGTACGCCGCCCTCGACGCCCACGGCCTCGGCTACGGTGGCGCCTTCCGCACCGTGACCGCCGCCTGGCAGCACCCCGACGGCACCCTGTGGGCCGAACTCGCCGGACCCGCCGAGGGCGCCCGGGACGCCGACCGGCGCTTCGTGGTGCCGCCCGCCGCCCTGGACGCCGCCCTGCACCCCTGGGCGCACGCGGGCCTGCCGTCCGACGACCGCACCACGCTGCGGCTGCCCGTCGCCTGGCGCGAGGTCCGCCCGTACGCGGCGGTCCCGGCCGGACCGCTGCGGGCCCGGATCGTCCCGGACGGGGAGCACCGCGGCGCCGTCACCCTCTACGACGCGGACGGCGCCGTGCTGCTGCACGCCGGCGCCCTCGAACTCGCGGAGGTGCCCGCCGAGCGCTTCGCCGCCGCCCGCCGGAACGACCCGCTGCTCGTCCCCGGCACCCGCCGGCTGGCCCTCCCCGCGGACCCGCACCCGGCCGTCCTGGTCGAGAGCCTGTCCGAGCTCGCCGAACCCGTACCGGCGGTCGTCGGGCTGACCCTGCCGCCCCGTCCGGCGGACCTCCCCGTCCCCGACCAGGTCGCCCACGCCACCGGCTGGGCGCTGAGCACCCTGCGGGCCTGGCTGGCCGACCGCCGCCACGAGGCCTCCCGCCTGGTCGTCCTGCTGCCGGCGGCGGCCGAGGGCAGCGCCGACGCGCTCGCCGCGGCGGCGGCCGGAGGCCTGATCCGCTCGGCGGCTGCCGAACACCCCGGCCGGATCCTGCTGCTCGACACCGACCTCCCGCCCGGCACCCGTCCGGCGCTCCCCGCCCTCGCCTGGCCCGAGGACGAGCCCCACCTGCTGCTGCGCGCCGGGCAGATCCTGGCACCACGGCTGACGGTGGCCTCGGCAGATGCTTCCGGCGGTGCCGGAGCGTCCGGCGCCGGTCACGCTGTGGGTACTGGAGTGTCCGCTGCGCCGCTGGCCGGCTCGGGTGATGCCGGGTCGCCCGGTGCGTCCGACGCCGGGAGCGTCCCGGCGGCCGGTGCGTCCGGGGCGCCTGGGGCGTCGGCGGATGCCTCGGGTGATGCCGGGGCAATCCCGGTGACCGGCGTGTTGGCGGCGTCGGCGGATGGTGCCGGCGACGCTGGGGTGTCTGGCGCCGGTCACGCTGTGGGTACTGGAGTGTCCGCTGCGCTGCTGGCCGGCTCGGGTGATGCCGGGTCGCCCGGTGCGTCCGACGCCGGGAGCGTCCCGGCGGCCCGTGTGGCCGATGCGTCGGCGGATGGCTCGGGTGATGCCGGGGGCGTCCTGGTGACCGGTACGCCGGGGGCGTCGGCGGATGGTTCCCGCGGTGCCGGGGGCGTCCTGGTGTCCGCTGAGGCCGATGCCTCGACCGACGCTTCCGGCGGTGCCGGGGCGTTCGGTGGTGGCAGTGTGCTGGTGACTGGTGCGTCCGGGGCGTCGGCGGATGGCTCGGGTGATGCCGGGGGCGTCCTGGTGTCCGGCACGCCGGGGGCGTCGGCGGATGGTTCCCGCGGTGCCGGGGGCGTCCTGGTGTCCGCTGAGGCCGATGCCTCGACCGACGCTTCCGGCGGTGCCGGGG
>NZ_JBHVTL010000018.1:98784-106495 GCF_042884635.1 Kitasatospora sp. NPDC058115 | reverse complement strand
GGGCGTTCGGTGGTGGCAGTGTGCTGGTGACCGGCGCCTCCGGGGCGCTGGCGGCGGTGCTGGTGCGGCACCTGGTGGAGGTTCACGGGGTACGCGGGCTGGTGCTGCTGAGCCGTAGCGGGCGGGTGGCGCCCGGCCTGGCCGAGGAACTGGTGGGCCAGGGGGTCGCGGTGGTGCCGGTCACGGGTGACGTCGCCGATCCGGCGGCGGTCCGGGCGGCGCTGGCGCAGGCGCCGGACGGCCTTCCGGTCACCGGGGTCGTGCACGCCGCCGGTGTCCTGGACGACGGGCTGGTCGAGGGGCTGACGGACGAGCGGGTGGCCGCCGTGCTGCGGCCGAAGGTGGCCGGTGCGTGGGCGCTGCACGAGGCGACCCGGGAGCTGCCGCTGCGGGCGTTCGTGCTGTTCTCCTCGGTCGCCGGGGTGCTCGGGACGGCCGGGCAGGGCTCGTACGCGGCCGCGAACTCCTTCCTCGACGCACTCGCCGGGTACCGGCACGAGGCCGGGCTGCCCGCGCTCTCCCTCCCGTGGGGCCTGTGGGAGGGCGACGGCATGGGGGAGAAGCTGAGCGTCGCCGACCGGGCGCGGATCGCCCGGACCGGGATCGCCCCGCTGCCCGCCGCGAACGCGCTCGCGCTGCTGGACGAGGCCCTGACGGCCGGTCGGCCGGTCGCGGTCGCCGCCCGGCTGGCGGCGCCCGGGGCCGGCGGGTCCGGCGGAGGGCCGGCGGCCGCGCTGCGCGAGCTGCTGGGGCGCCGGACGCCGCAACGCGCGGCAGCCCCCGCCGAGCCGGACCGCCGCGGCACGCTGGCCGCACTCGCGC
The DNA here is from genome assembly GCF_042884635.1 of Kitasatospora sp. NPDC058115. Taxonomy (NCBI): domain Bacteria; kingdom Bacillati; phylum Actinomycetota; class Actinomycetes; order Kitasatosporales; family Streptomycetaceae; genus Kitasatospora; species Kitasatospora sp. NPDC058115. Next base: position 105,673 of record NZ_JBHVTL010000018.1, on the reverse strand, counting down.
CGCAGGAGCGCGGTCGGGCCGTCCTGGACCTGGTGCGCCGTTCGGTCGGCGAGGTGCTGGGACACGCCGATCCGGGTGCTCTGCCGGTGGACCGGGGACTGCTGGACCTGGGGCTGGACTCGCTCACGGCGGTGGAGCTGCGCGGACGCCTGGGCACCCTGCTCGGGCTGCGGCTGCCCAGCACACTGCTGTTCGACCACCCCACCGCCGCCGCGCTGGCCCGGCACCTGACCGGACTGGTGACCCCGGCCGGTCAGGACGGCCGCGCCGACGACGCCGGCGCCGACCGGGCCGCGGCGGCCTCGCCGCTCGCCGGGCTCGCGGCGATGGAGTCGGCGCTGGCCGGGCTGACCGCCGGGGGCGCCGGGGCGGCTGAGCTGGACCAGCTGGCGGCCCGTCTCCAGGCGGCCCTGGACCAGGTCCGCGCCGCCCGGGCGGCGGAGGGGGGCGACGGCTTCGCCGACCGGCTGGAGGAGGCCGACGGCGACGAGCTGTTCGACCTGATCGACCGGCAGCTCGGCCTGTAGCGGCCGGGGAGAGGCCCGGTGCCGTCCGGCAGTCGACCGGACGGCACCGGGCCTCGCCGCGTCCGGCCCCTTCTCCGGCCCGGCCCGGCCCACGCCCCACGCCCCGCGCCCCGCGCCACGACGCGGCCGGGACCGGGACCGGGACCGATGCGGCGCCGAGGAGCCGAAGCAACACCGAAGGACCGAAGCAACGCAAAGAGCCGGAGTGGGAAGTCGGCGGGTCCGACTTCCCACTCCGGCGGAGTGCGGTGGAGCGGTCAGCGAGGGGCCGGCGCGAGGCCGAGGCGGTCGCCCAGCAGCGCGAGCAGCTCCCGCTCGCGCCCGTCGAGGTAGAAGTGGCCGCCGGGGTGGATCCGGAGCTCGAAGCCGGAGGTGGTGTGCCCCTGCCAGGCGGCGGCCTCGGCGGGGGTGACCCAGGGGTCGGTGTCGCCGGTGAGGGCGAGGACGGGCGTGCGCACGGTCACCTCCGGTCCGGCGTGGTAGCCGCCCACGGCCGTCAGGTCGGCGCGGACGGCCGGGAGGATCATCTGCAGCGCGTCCTCGTCCGTCAGCAGCCGCGGGTCGGTCCCGCTGAGCTCCCGCAGGTGGGCGGTGAGGGCCCGGTCGTCGGTGAGGTGGTCGTACTCGCCGTCGCGCCGGGTGGAGGGCGCGCGCCGGCCGGAGACGACGAGCAGCTCCGGGGCACGGCCGTCGCGTTCGAGGCGGCGGGTGAGTTCGAAGGCGAGCAGGGCGCCCATGCTGTGGCCGAACAGGGCGTAGCGGCCCTCGCCGACCTCGGCCCGGACGGCCGGCGCGGCCAGGTCCGCCAGCCGGGAGAGGTCCGCGACGGCCGGTTCCCGGTAGCGGTCCTGACGGCCCGGGTACTGCAGGGCCAGCACCTCGACCTCCGGGCCGGCCGCCGCGGACCAGGGCCGGAAGACCGAGGCCGAGCCGCCCGCGTGCGGCAGGCAGAGCAGCCGCAGCGGCGCGCCGGGGGTGGCGGGGGCGGCGGGGGCGGCGGGGCCGCCGCCGAGCCGGCGCACCCACAGGGCGCTGTCGACGGACGGGGTGCCGACGGCGCTCATGCGGCGGCCTGCCGCTCCGCACGGCCGGCCCGCTCGGCGGACTCGGCGGCTTCACCGGACTCGCCCCGCTGCGGGCGGAGCAGGTCGAGCCGGCGGTCGGACAGCAGGATCGCCCGCTGCACCTCGCGCAGCGCCCGGCCGGGCTCGATGCCGAGTTCGGCGGTGATGGTGCGGTGGGCCGCGCGGTAGACGCGCAGCGCGTCGGCCTGCCGCTCCGAGCGGTACAGGGCGATCATCAGCTGCCGGTGGAAGGCCTCGTGCAGCGGGTGCTCGGCGACCAACGAGTAGAGTCTGCCGATCAGTTCGCGGTGGCGCCCGGTGGCCAGGCCGGTCTCGACGTGCATGCCGAGGCATTCCAGCCGGGCCTCCTCGGCCCAGGTGGCGAAGCCCTCCAGGATCGGCCCGGAGCGCAGGTCGCCGAGCGCGGGGCCGTGCCACAGGGCGAGGGCCTCCTCGAAGGCGGCGGCGGCCTGTTCGGTGCGGCCCTCGCGGGCGGCGGTGCGCCCGGTCTGCATCAGCTGCTGGAAGTCGTCGGAGTCCAGCCGGTCCTGCGGGCCGAGGCGCAGGACGTACCCGGGGGACTGGGTGGCGATGACGCTCTCCGGCCGGCCGTCGGCGAGCAGCTTGCGCAGCCGGGAGATGTAGACGTGGATCGCGGCCAGGTGACGTCGTGGTGGGGCGTCGCCCCAGATCTCGAAACCGAGCTGCGGGACGGACACCACCTCGTTGGCCCGGATCAGCAGGGTCGCCAGCAGCACCTCCATGTTCCGGGCCTTGACGGCCGAGGTGCCGTGCTCCGTGGTGACGCGCAGGCTCCCGAGCAACTTGTACTTCACAGTGGCCTCCTGGGGGGGGATGTCGTCCGGCCCAGGTTGTCCCACCGGGGGCCGTCCGCGCATCAGCGGAACTACGTACGGACGCCCCCGGCCCTCGCGTGTTGCTTACCGCCGGTTCACTTCCGGTCCAGCGCGCGCAGTTCGGCGGCGAGCGCGAGCCGCTGCTCCAAGGGGCCGCCGCTCATCCGCAGGACCGTCAGCAGCGTCCAGAGCCGGGTCTGCGGGAAGAACCGGGGCGAGCCGTGCACGTCGTCGTGCACCCGCAGGCGCAGGCTGCGCAGCGAGCGCAGCAGCCGGTCGGTGTCGGAGGGCGGGATGATCTCGTCGCGGGCGCTGGTGACCAGGGCCACCGGGACGTCGACGGCCCCGAGCCGGTCCGGGCCCAGGGCGAGCGGGGCGAGGGCGTCGAACACGGATCCGGCGTCGGTGCGGGCCAGGTGGGCGAGGGTGTCCACGGTGACCCGGGGGACGGTGGCGTGCCACACCCGGTCGGTGAAGAAGTCGTGCACGGGCAGGCCCGCGCCGACGACGCCGCGGATGCGGGGATCGGCGAGCGCGGCGTGCAGCGCCAGGTTGCCGCTGAAGCTGAGCGCCAGCGCGTAGGTGCGCGAGGTGTCGGCGCGGTCGGCGACGGCGTCCAGGACGGCCGGCAGCAGCGCGGGCGCCGTCAGGTCGTACGGCAGCGGGTTCTCGCCGACGCCGGGCATCTCGGTGACCACCCCGGCCAGGCCGAACTCGGCCAGCTGCAGCAGGACGGGTGCCCACTGCTCCTTGAGGCTGATGATCCCGCCCGACATCAGCAGCAGCGGCCGGGGCTCCCGCGCGGACAGCCCGCCCGCCCAGGCGGCCACCGGGCCGGCCGCGGTGGGCACCTCGATCCGTTCGATGCCGGGGAAGCCGGCGGCCCAGCGGGCGAACACCGCGCGGGCGCGGTCCTCGGCCTCCCGGCGGGCGGAACCGGAGGGGTAGGGGAAGCGGGCCATCGTGTAGTAGCGCCCGGCCTCCAGCAGCCGGCCGTCGCGTTCCAGCCGGTCGCCCGCCTCGGTCCAGCGGCGCACCCAGGAGCCGGGGCCGCCGTCGCCGTCGTCCACGACGCCGTCCAGCACGGCGCCGTACTCGGCGGGGGTGATGCCCTGGGAGGTGGCCTGCGCCACCACGAACTGCTTCAGTTCGGCGAGGTCGTTCGCCGGGGCCCGGCCGCTCATGCGCTCGCCTCCGACCGGACGGCCGGGCCGGTCACCGGTTCGGTCACCGGTTCGGTGGCCGGTTCGGCGGCCGGTTCGTCCTCCCCGGGGCCGGGCCACTCCTCCAGCGCGGCACGGATCTCGGCGAGGACGTCCGCCGCCTCCGCGCCGTCGATGACCCGGTGGTCGAAGGCCAGGCTGAGCCGGAACACCGGGGCGGCGACGATCGCGCCGTCCCGGACCACCGGGCGCTCGACGATCCGGCCGACGCCGAGCGTCACGGTGGTCCCGCCGACCGAGTGGAAGCCGTCGACCGGCCGGTGGCCGAGCGAGGTGACCGCGAAGGTCCCGGTGATCAGCGGGCGCAGCCGCAGGTCGCGGGCGGCCCGGGCGAACCGCAGCCGGCCGCGCAGCCAGGACAGCCGGTGCAGGGCCCGGATGCCGGCGAACTCGGGCAGCTCGGCCGGGTCGCCGTCCAGCACGCGGTCCAGCCGGCGCTGCACCTCGGCGAGGCCGGCGGTGTGCGGCTCGGGCACGACGGTGGACAGCACCACCCGGGTGCCGCCGAGGGTGCGGTCCAGGGTGACCTTGCCGGACACCGTCGGGAAGGCGGCCACCCGGGGGCGCGGGCCGCCCCGGTAGGCGGAGTTGGCCTCCGGGTGACGGGCCAGCACCCCGCCCGCGGCCACCAGCAGGTAGCCGACCACCGAGCGGCGCTGTCCGGTCGCCCGGGCCCGGGCGCGGTCCTCCAGCAGGCGGGTGGCGTCCACCTCGGTGTCCAGGAAGACGGGCGAGAAGTCCCGGATCGCCTCCAGGAAGTACAGCGTGTGCCGTCGCTCGCGCGGCGGTGGTGCGAGACGGAGACCGGCTCCGGTCGGATTGGTCATCACGGGCCTCTCGGGTCGGACCGGCAGAGGTGCCGAGCCTGGCGGACGAGGCCAAACGAGACCTGAAGCGGGAGGTCCGGACCGGTCACGGGGTTCGTGAAATCCTTGTTTCGTCCGGCCGGTTGTCCCGTGTTCGAAGCTATGATCGACAGCGGTCGGGGGGATCCGCCGGTTCCGCCCGCCACCGGGGGAAGGGGCAGCAACCGTGATCGCAGTCCGAGAGACCCGAGGGACCCGAGAACTCCGGGACGCCGGCAGCGTGGCCCGCGACCGCATCAGCCTCCGCACGGACACCGTCCGGCGCGCCGAACTCGACCAACTGCGGGACGTGCTCGACGAGGTGACATCGGGTCGGCAGACCGTGGTGGAGCTCGCCGGGGACCCGGGCAGCGGTAAGTCCCGGCTGCTCACCGCACTCGCCGAGGACGCCTCGGCCCGCGGCTTCACCGTCCTGCGGGCCCTGGCCGACCCCGCCGAACAGGACCTGGCCGGCGCCCTGTTCGTGCAGATCCTGCGCGACTGGATCGGCCTCGCCGACCTCGCCGGGCTGCGCGACGAACTGCTCGCCCTGCTCCGGCGGATCTCCGTCTCCGTGGAGGCCTCGACGGACGGCTGCCCGAACCCGGAGCGGCTGCGCGCGCTGCTCGAACAGCACACCTGCCGGGGCCTGTTGATCGTGCTGGACGACGTCCACGCGGCCGACCCCGGCTCGCTCGCGCTGCTCGACCGGCTGATCCGCTGGCCGGTGCGGGCCCCGCTCGCGCTGGTGGTCTCCCACCGGCCCCGGCAGACCCCGCAGACGCTGCGCGCCACCCTCGCCCGGGGCAGCCAGCTCGGCACCACCCGGCGGATCGAGCTCGGCCGGCTCGGCCTCGCCCAGGCCGCCGAACTGCTCGACCTGCCCGCCACCACCCCCCGGCTGCGCGCCCTGCACCGGGACTCCCACGGGAACCCGCTCTACCTGCTGGCACTCGCCGGGGTCTGCCCCGGCCGGCTGTCCGGCCGCCCGGAGGGTTCGCTGGCCGACCTGCGCGGCCTGCCGCCGGACGCCGCGCTGCCCGACCGGCTGGCCCGGCACCTGGTGACCGAACTCGCCGTCCTCGGCCCGGAGCAGCGGCTCGTCCTCGACGCGGCCTCGGTGCTCGGCACCGAGCTGGACGCCCGGGCGGTCGCCGCGGTCGCCGGGACGAGCGAGGACGAGGCCTGCCGCACCATCGACGACCTGCGCCGGCTCGACCTGCTGCGACCGCTGGCCGGCGGCCCCCGGAGCACCTTCCGGCACCCGCTGGTGCGCTGGCTGGTCCACGACGGCACCGACTTCTGCTGGCGCTCCGACGCCCACCGCCGGGCCGTCGGCGTCCTCGCGGGCCGCGGCGCCCCTGCCGAACGGCTCGCCCCGCACATCGAACGGGCCACCCCGGGGCGGGACCCGCAGGACGCGGCCGTCCTCGCCGAGGCCGCCCGGTCCGCGCTGCGCAGCGGCGACACCGACCTGGCCGGGCACTGGCTCGGCACCGCGCTCACGGCCCTCGGCCACCAGGACCCGGCCGACGACCGGGTGGCCGGCCAACTGCTCGCCGCGGCGGGCGAGGTGGCGGCCCGTACCGGCTCGCGCGGCCTGCTCGCCGAGGCCACCGCGCGGCTGGGCCGGGGGAGCCGTGCCGACGCGTCCGGGCCCGGCCGGCCGCAGGCCGAGGAGCGGCCGGGCCGCCGCGGCGCGGCCCCGTCCCGGAGGCCGGCCTCCGCCCGGCCGCCCCGCTCGGCCCTGCCCGCCGCAACGGCCGAGCCGGCCGGTCCTTCCTTCGAGCTGCTCACCGAGCGGGAACGCGAGATCGCCGAACTGGCCGGCACCGGCCTGCGCAGCCGCGAGATCGCCGACCGGCTCGGACTGAGCGCCCGCACGGTCGAGGTCCACATCGCCCGCACGTACCGCAAGTTGGGTATCGGCTCCCGTGCGGCGCTGGTTCGTATGGTGGTCGAGGAGCACCGTCGGGCGTCGTAGTGCGTCGTGGCTGCGCCCGCCGGGGCGGTCGGGGTGCGCAGGGCCCGCGTGTACGGCGAGTTGGGTGTGGGCTCTCGTGCGGCGTTGGTTCGTGTGGTGGTCGAGGAGCACCGTCGGGCGTGCCTGCCGGGGCGGGCGGGGTCCACGCGGCCTGCACCTGACGCGAGTTGGGTGTCGGCTCCCGTGCGGCGCTGGTTCGTGTGGTGGTCGAGGAGCACCGCCGGGCGTGCCTGCCGGGGCGGGCGGGGTCCACGCGGCCTGCACCTGACGCGAGTTGGGTGTCGGCTCCCGTGCGGCGCTGGTTCGTATGGTGGTCGAGGAGCACCGCCGGGCGTGCCCGCCCGGGCGGGCGGGGTCCACGCGGCCTGCACCTGACGCGAGTTGGGTGT
>NZ_JBHVTL010000018.1:0-98684 GCF_042884635.1 Kitasatospora sp. NPDC058115 | reverse complement strand
GGCGCTGGTTCGTATGGTGGTCGAGGAGCACCGCCGGGCGTGCCCGCCCGGGCGGGCGGGGTCCACGCGGCCTGCACCTGACGCGAGTTGGGTGTGGGCTCTCGTGCGGTGCTGGTTCGTGTGGTGGTCGAGGAGCACCGTCGGGCGTGCCTGCCGGGGCGGTCGGGGTGCGCAGGGCCCGCGCGTGCGGCGAGTTGGGTGTGGGCTCTCGTGCGGTGCTGGTTCGTGTGGTGGTCGAGGAGCACCGCCGGGCGTGCCCGCCGGGGCGGTCGGGGTCCACGCGGCCGGCACCTGACGCGAGCTGGGCGTCGGCTCCCGTGCGGCGGTGCCCTCGGGACCTCCGGCCCGCGCGCGGCGGGCTGAACCCGGGCTGAAGCCGCGCCGAACCGCGATTGCCGCCCCCGGCCGGGCGTGGCTAGCGTGCCGTGCCTGCCGTCCCCGCCGGGGACGGGCGGTGGAGGTCGTCCGGCCCTGCGGGGCACGGGGAGAGTGCGGTGGTGCCTGATGGCGGCGAGCGCGGTACTGCGGTTGGCCGTGGCCCTGGACGGCGACCCGGGCGGTGCGCCGGAGCGGGAGACGCCCCTGCCGCCGGAGCGGTGGGCCGAGCGGGTGGCCGAGGCCGAGCGCGGGCTGCTGGACCTGGTCACCCTGGACGACGCCCACCGCCCGGCGCCGGACGGCACGGCCCGGCCGGAGGCGCTGCAACTCGCCGCCGCCCTGGGCGCGTCGACCCGGTGGATCGGCATCGCGCCGACGGTCACCCCGACCCACGGCGAGCCCTTCCACCTGTCGACCGCCCTCGCCACCCTGGACTTCGTGACCGGCGGCCGGGCGGCGGCCCTGGTGCGGCCCGGGCTGGACCCGGCCGAGGACCGCAACGCCGGGCGCGCCCCCGGCACCGCGCAGGAGCGGCTGGCGGAGACCGAGGAGGCCGTCGAGGTGATCCGCGCGCTGTGGGACAGCTGGGAGGACGGCGCGGAGATCCGCGACGCCGCGAGCGGCCGCTTCCTGGACCGCGCGCGGGTGCGGCCCGTCGACCACCGCGGCCGCCACTTCGCCGTCCGGGGACCGTCCGTCACCCCGCGCCCGCCGCAGGGGCAGCCGCCGGTCCTGGTCGCGGTGCACGACGAGGCCGGCCGCCGGCTCGCCGCCCGCGCCGCCGACCTCGCCCTGCTGACCGTCGCCGACCCGGACGACGCCCGGGCGCAGCTCGCCGCCCTGCGGGCCGCCGAGGCCGAGGCCGGAGCGGCCCGGACGGGGCCGCCGCTGCTGGTGTTCGCCGACCGCCCGGTGGCCCTGGACACCGACCCGCGCCGCGCCGCGGCCCGCCGCGCGGGCGGCCCCGGCGCGTTCGCCGGCACCCCGGAGGAGCTCGCCGGATCGCTGCTCGCCTGGCAGCGCACCGGCCTGGACGGCGTGCGGCTGCTGCCCGCCTCGCCCGGGCGGGACCTGCCGGGCATCGTCCGGGGCCTGGTGCCCGAGCTGCAGCTGCGCGGAGCCTTCCGCCGGCGGTACGAGGGCGCCACGCTGCGCGAGCGCCTCGGCCTGCCCGCCCCGGACAACCGGCTCTCCGGCCGCAGCGTCTGACGAGGAACCAGGAGGAACCGTGCCCGTGCGCCCGCGCCGACAGGTCCTGCTCGCCGCCACCTTCCCGCACAGCGTCTGGGTGGTCTGGGACGACCCCCGCTCCGGCAGCCAGATCGACTTCGCGTCGTTCCGGCACGCCGTCCGCACCGCCGAACGCGGCCGGTTCGACTTCTTCCTGATCGCCGAGACCCTGCGGCTGCGCGAACACGCCGGACGGCTGGACGACCTGGAGGTGGCCGGCCGCCCGCACAGCCCGACGGTGATGTCCGCGCTGGCCGCCGTCACCCGGCACATCGGGCTCGTCCCGACGATGAGCACCACCTACAACGAACCGTACGAACTCGCCCGGCAGATCGCCTCCCTGGACCACCTCTCGGGCGGCCGCGCGGGCTGGAACATGGTCACCACCGCCGACCCCGAGGCCGGGGTCAACTTCCGCCGGGGCGCCCACCTCGCGCCCGCCGACCGGTACGCCCGCGCCGAGGAGTTCGTCCGGGCCGCCGACACGCTCTGGCGCGGCGGCCTCGCCCCCTACCGCCACCGGGGCGCCCACTTCGACCTGGAGGGCCGCTTCACCCTGCCGCCGGGACCGCAGGGCCGCCCGGTCCTGGTGCAGGCCGGGGACTCCGGGCAGGGGCGCGACTTCGCGGCCCGCCACGCCGACATCGTCTTCGGCCTGCACGACCGCCCCGGGCCCGGCCGGCGGTTCCGGGCCGACCTGCGGGCGCGGGCCCGGGCGCTGGGCCGGGACCCGGACGCGCTCAAGGTGATGCCGGGTGCCGGGTTCATCCTCGGCGACACCCCGGCGGAGGCCGAGGAGCGCTCCCGCGAGGTGGCGGCGCGGCAGATCACCCCGGCGATCGCGCTCACCCGGATCGGGCAGCTGTGGGCGGCGGACCTGTCCGGCCACGACCCGGACGACCCGCCGCCCCCGCCCGCGGCGCCGCCCGGGTCGCCCGCCGCGACGCTGTACGACCGGGCGCTCGCCGAGGGCCTGTCGGTGCGCGAGCTGGCGATCCGCACGCTGCTGCGGCACACCTTCACCGGCACCCCGGCCGGGGTGGCCGCCCGGATCGACGCCGACGTCCAGAGCGGCGCCGCGGACGGCTACATCCTGGCCGGCCACCTCAACCCGGTCGGCTTCGACGAGTTCACCGACCTGGTGGTCCCGCACCTCCAGGAGCGCGGCGTGCTGCGCGCCGAGTACCGCGAGGGCGCCACCCTGCGCGAGAACCTCGGCCTGCCCGCCGGCGGACCGGACCTCGCCGGGCTGCGGGAATAACCGCCGGCCGCAGATTGTTGACGCGCTGCAAGGCCGCCGGCGACGGCCGCGCGGACGTGCGCGGCGGGGCAGGCGGAAGGGGCGGGCGGAGGAGGAGCACCGGTGAGGTACGAGGTACTCGGCCCGCTCAGGGTCAGTGACGCGGACGGCCAGGTCGTGATCACCTCCCGCAAGACCGAGGCGGTGCTGGCCGTCCTGCTCGCCCGGATGGGCCAGGTGGTCTCGGTGGACGACCTGGTGCGCGAGCTGTGGCCCGCCACGCCGCCCCAGCGCGCCCGGGACGCCGTCTACGTCTACGTCTCGCAGCTGCGCAAGCTGCTCACCCGCCCCGGCGAGCCCGAGCCGATCATCACCCGGGCGCCCGGCTACGTCCTGTGGACGCCCCCGCAGGCCGTCGACTTCCACACCCTCCAGGAGCAACTGCCCGCCGCCCGGGCGATGATGCGCGAACGGCGCTACGACGAGGCCTGCGAGCTGCTGGAGAAGACCGTCGCCCTGTGGCGCGGCCCGGTGCTGGCCGGTCTGCAGGCCGGGCCGGTGGTCAACACCTTCGCGGCCTGGCTGCAGGAGCTCCAGCTGGAGTGCAGCGAACTGCTGGTGGAGTCCAAGCTGATGCTCTCCCGGGACCGCGAGGTGGTCTCCCAGCTGCGCTGCCTGATCCGCGAGCACCCGCTGCAGGAGAGCTTCTACGCCCAGCTGATGCTGGCCCTGTGGCGCTCGGGCCGGCAGGCCGACGCGCTCACCGTCTACCACTCCGCGCGCGACACCCTCAACCGGGAGCTGGGCCTGGAGCCGGGCTGCTGGCTGCGCAACCTCCAGCGCACCATCCTGGAGGTCGGCGCGGACGCCCCCGCCCGGCGCAGGCCCGCCGCCGTGCGGGCCTGACGTCCGCCCCGTTCCCGTTTGGGTGCGGTTTAGCCCCCTTCGGCACGCTGGAGGAGGCAGAACCGATCCCCGAGCGATGACGGAGCGATTCGAGTGAACGATGTCCCCACCCGCCACCTGGGCGGCCTGGAAGTCGGTGCCCAGGGGCTCGGCGCCCTCGGCCTGAGCGAGTTCTACGGCCCGACCGATCCGGAGCAGGCGGTCGCCACCATCCGCCGGGCGCTCGACCTGGGCGTCACCCTGATCGACACCGCCGACGTCTACGGGCACGGCCTGAGCGAGGAACTGGTCGGCCGGGCGGTGGCCGGCCGGCGCGACGAGGCGGTGGTGGCCACCAAGTTCGGGGTGGTGCGCACCGGCGACGGGATCGGGCAGGCGGTGCGCGGCGACGCCGCCTACGTGAAGGAGTCCGCCGACGCCTCGCTCAAGCGCCTCGGGCTCGACCACATCGACCTCTTCTACCCGGCCCGGATCGACCCCTCGGTGCCGATCGAGGAGACGGTCGGCGCGCTGGCCGAGCTGGTGCGGGAGGGGAAGGTGCGCCACATCGGGCTCTCCGAGGCCGCCCCGGAGACCATCCGCCGGGCCCACGCCGTGCACCCGCTGGCCGCCGTGCAGACCGAGTGGTCGCTGTTCTCCCGCGGCCTGGAGAGCGAGGTCGTCCCGCTCGCGCGCGAGCTGGGCATCGGCATCGTGCCCAACGCCCCGCTCGCCCGGGGTCTGCTCACCGGGCGCTACCGGGCCGCGGAGGTGTTCGGGCCGGAGGACTTCCGGACCGTCGCCCAGCCGCGGTTCACCCCGGAGAACTTCCCGGCCAACCTCGCCCTGGTCGACCGGCTGGAGCCACTGTCCATCGAACTCGGAGTGTCGGTCGGCCAGTTGGCGCTGGCCTGGGTGCACCACCGGGGCGAGGACGTCGTCCCGATCCCCGGCACCCGGCGGATCGACCACCTGGAGGAGAACCTCGCCGCCGCGACGCTCGCCCTCGGCCCCGAGGAGCTGGCCGCGATCGAGGCCGCGGTGCCCGCCGAGCAGGTCGCCGGCGCCCGGCTCACCGACTTCAGTCTGCAGTTCGTCGACCGCTGACCGGCGAGCGGTACGCACCGGACGGGCCCCGGGCCCGTCCGGTGCTGACGGCTGTCCGCCGCCGTTCCGCGGACGACGCCCGGGCCGGCCGCCGTCGCGGGCGCCGTCGCGGGCGCCGGGGCGGGCGCGAGGGGCCCGTCGGGGACATGGCAAGGGCGCGGCCGCAGGGGGTTTAGCCGCGTGCACGGAAGGGGTTTAGCCGCCCGATGGAGGCTGGCCGCCCGACCGCACCGAGCGGTCGGCGTCCCTTCCCGTCCGCCTTGCGCAAAGGACCCGCGATGACCGAACTCCGCGGCAGACAGGCCGCGTTCTCGAACCTTCCGTCCCTCACCGGGCTGCGCTTCGCCGCCGCCCTGATCGTCTACTTCACCCACCTCTCGGTCGAGGGCTACCTCGCCCCCGGCCCGGCCGCGGCGGTGTTCCGGTACGCCTTCGGCCTGGGCTGGCTGGGGGTGGAGTTCTTCTTCATCCTGAGCGGGTTCGTGCTGACCTGGTCGGCCCGGATCGGCGAGAGCCGGACGGGGTTCTGGCGCCGCCGGCTGGTGAAGATCTTCCCGACCCATCTGCTGACCTGGCTGGCGGCGCTGCTGCTGGCCCTCGCGGCGGGTGAACTGCTCACCACCGCCCGGCTGTTGCCCAGCTTCTTCCTGCTGAACGCGTGGTTCCCGGAGCTGGACGTGATGCGGGCGGTCAACCTGCCCAGCTGGTCGCTCAGCGTCGAGCTGGCGTTCTACCTGGCCTTCCCCTGGCTGCACGCGCTGGTCCGGCGGATCCGGCCGGAGCGGCTGTGGGCCTGGGTGTGGGGCGTGACGGCGACGATCGCGCTGCTCCCGCTCGTCGCCGAGACCGCACTGCCGGGCAGCCCCCAGCTGCCGGGCCTGAAGGTGTCGCTGACGCAGAACTGGTTCCTGGTGGCGTTCCCGGCCGTGCGCGCGCTGGACTTCGTGCTCGGCATCCTGCTGGCCCGGATCATGCTGACCGGCCGGTGGATCCGGCTCGGCCTGCCCGGTGCGGCGCTGCTGGTCGCGGCCGGGGCGGCGGCCCAGCTGGCCCTGGTGCCGACGGCGTACGGCTTCACCGCCACGCTGGCGCTGCCGCTGGCCCTGCTGGTCGCCGCGGCGGCACGCGCGGACATCGCGGGGACCCGCTCGCCGTTCCGCGGCCGGACGGCGGTGCGTCTGGGCGAGATCTCCTTCGCCTTCTACATGACGCACCACCTGGTGCTGCACTACGTCCGGCTGGCCCTCGGCGAGACGAAGGTCTGGTCGGTGCCCGAGGTGGCCGGCCTCGGCCTGGTGCTGCTGGCCGTGACCATCGGGGTGTCCTGGCTCAGTTTCCGGCTCGTGGAGGTCCCGGCGATGCGCCGATGGAGCCGCCCGGCCGCTCGCGGGGAGCGGCCGGAGCCGGCACTGACGGGCGGCCGCACGGGGTGACCGCGGGGCACCGCGGGCCGTACGGGGCCACGACGGGCCACACCGGCCGAGCGGTCCCCGTACGACCCGGGCCGGGCGGCGGGCTCCCCACGGGGGCCCGCCGCCCGGCCCGCGGGACCGGGGCCTCCGGGTCAGGAGGCCACCGGCTCGCCGGTGTCCCGCGGCGAGACCTCCTCCACCACCGGGCCGGCCGCGAAGGCCTTCGGGCGGCCGGGCAGGAGCAGACCGACCACCACGATGACCGCGGTCATCGCCAGCTCCCACCAGAAGGTGGTGGAGTAGGCGTTGCGGACCGAGTCGCCGTGCGCGACCCCGCGCTGGACCAGCAGCGCCACCAGCGCCACGCCGAAGGAGCCGCCGACCTGGTTGAGCGACAGCATGGTGCTGGTCGCCCCCGAGGTCTTCTCCAGCGGGACGGTCCGGTAGAGCGAGGCGAGCGTCGGCGCGCCGACGCAGCCGAGGCCGATGCCCGAGACCAGGGCGTAGAGGCCGAGCACCAGCTGGCTGGTGGCCGCCGAGGACAGCGCGTTGCCGAGCGTGCCGAGCACCACCAGCGCGGCGCCGACCGGCACCAGCAGATTGGCGCCCAGCTTGTCGCTGAGCCGCCCGGCCAGCGGCATCCCGAGGAAGGTGCCGACCCCGAACGGGGCCAGCAGCAGCCCACTGGCCATCAGGCTCTGGCCGTGCACCTGCTGCTGGTAGAGCGGCAGCAGCACGTACAGCGAGAACACCGCCGCGCCGGTGAGCGCCATGGCGACCACGGCGGCCGTGAAGCCCCGGTTGGCGAGCAGCCGCACGTCGATCAGCGGGGTGCGGCGGGTGGTGAGCGCGTGCACCACGAAGCCCGCCACCAGCAGGGCGCCGATGATCAGCGACACCACCACCGTGGTCGAGCCGAAGCCCTCGTGGGCGGTCTGCGACAGCCCGTACACCAGGACGGCGAAGCCGGGGCTCAGCAGCAGGGTGCCGAGGACGTCGAAGGTCGCCCGCTCGCCCTCGGCGGGAGCGTCGGCGGGCACCACCTTGAACGAGAACACCAGCGCGATCAGCACGATCGGCACGTTCACCAGGAACAGCCAGCTCCAGTGCAGGTTGTCCGCGATGACGCCGCCGAGGATCGGGCCGATCACCGGGCCGAGCGTCATCGGCAGGGCCAGCAGGCCCATCACCTTGCCCAGCCGGGCCGGGCCGGCCGCGCGGGCGGTGAGCGTCATCATGACCGGCTCGATGATGCCGGCCGCCACGCCCTGGAGGATGCGGAAGGTCACCAGCGAGCCGATGTTCCAGGACAGCGCCGAGGCGACGGCCGTCACGGTGTAGAGCACCAGGCCGAACAGCCAGACCTTCTTGCCGCCGAAGTGGTCCACCGCCCAGCCGGTCACCGGGATGGTCGCGGCGACCGCCAGCAGATAGCCGGTGATGACCCACTCGGCGGTGGTGAGCGTGGTGTCGAAGGTGGCGGCCAGCGGGCTCAGCCCGACGCCGACGATGGTCGCGTTCAGCGTCGCGGTCACCGACGCGAGCGCCATGACAATGATCAGCTTGACCAGCGGACCGTCCAGCCGGTCCTCGGCTGATTGCGTCATTTCAGTCCTTAGGGATAGCAGGGGAGGAGAAGGCGGATGAGGAGGCGGGTGCGCATCACGCGATGCCCCGCGGCCGCGGAATGCGGCGGGACGGCGCGGCGGGGTACCGGAGGGGCGCCGCGCCCGAGGACCGCCTTGCCGAAAGCCCGGCGCTGGGCGCCCGGCGTACTGAAAGAGCGTATAAACAATGGCGGGGCGGCGGCCATCGGCCCTTAGACACCGTTAAGGCCGCCGACCCGGAATTCGGGTCGGCGGCCTTCGACGGGGTGGGAATCCGCCGGCCGGGCATCGGTGACCTGCGGATTCGTCCCGCCGGTCCGGGGCGGGGAAGGTTCCCGGAGTCTTTAGGTCGTGTCCGGTCGGGGGTCCGTCAGGAGCACGGCCTGGGCCGGGCAGAGCTGCTGGGCGAGCCGGACGTCCTGCTCCAGGCCGGCCGGGGGCTCGGGCGTCAGCAGGGTCACCAGGCCGTCGTCGTCGTGCTCGAAGACGTCCGGCGCGGTCAGCACGCACAGGCCCGCGCCGATGCAGCGGTCCCGGTCGGTGGAGACCCGCACCCCGGCGGCGCTCACCAGGCCACCGGCAGGCGCTCGACGCTCTGCATGGTGCCGGTCCGGCGCATCACCAGCTCCTCGGCCGGCACCGCCAGCCGCAGCCCGGGCAGCCGGCGCACCAGCGTCTCGAAGGCGATCTCCAGTTGCAGCCGGGCCAGGTTCTGCCCCAGGCACTGGTGGATGCCGTAGCCGAAGGTCAGGTGCTGGCGGCTGGCCCGGGAGAGGTCGAGATCGTAGGGCTCGGCGTGCACCCGCTCGTCCCGGTTGGTCATGGTGGAGGAGACCACCAGGCCGTCCCCGGCCTTCAGCACCCGGCCGTCGATCTCGATGTCGTCGGTGATCCAGCGCACCCCGGCGAAGTCGGTCACCGCCGTGATCCGCAGCAGCTCCTCGATCGCGGTGGCGGCCGGCACCTCGCCCGAGCGCAGTGCCGCCAGCTGCTCCGGGTTCTCCAGCAGGGCCAGCACGCTGATCGGGATCATCGAGGAGGTGGTCTCCAGACCGGCGATCAGCAGCACCATGGTCAGCTGGACCACCTCGTCGTGGCTCAGCTCGCCGCTCTCCACGTGCGCCACCAGCCGGCCGACCAGGTTCTCGTCGGGGCTGTCCTCCTGGGCCGTCACCAGCCGGTCCAGGTAGCGGACCAGTTCGGCGGCAGAGGCCTCGGTGTGGGCCGGGTCCCGGCCCTGCATGACGCCCGCGGTGGCGGACTGGAAGAAGGCGTGGTCCTCGTAGGGGATGCCCAGCAGCGCCGACATCACGAGCGACGGGATCGGCGCGGCGAAATGCTCCACCAGGTCGGCGGGGGAGCCGAGTTCCTCGATCCGGTCGATCAGTCCGTTGACGATCCGCTCGATGTCGGGGCGCAGCGCCCGGGCGTGCTTGAGGCTGAACTCCGGGTTGAGCAGCCGTCGGTGGTGGTGGTGGATCGGCGGGTCCTCGCCCACCAGCACCAGCTTGCGGGCGGCCGGCGCGCCCAGGTGCGGGGCCATGGTCGGGTAGGCGTCGTAGCTGCGGTCGGAGGACAGCCGCTCGTCGGCGAGCAGCCGGCGGGCCTCGGCGTAGCCGGTGATCAGCCAGACCCGGCGGTCGTCCCAGAGGGTGACCTGGTTGATCGGGCCCCGTGTGCTGATCTCCCGGTAGACGTCCGGCGGCTGGTAGGGGCAGGTGCGGCGCACCGGGAACGACGGTGCTTCGGCGGAACTGGCGGACAACGCGGCCTCCCAGTCGGATTTCCCGGAATGGTGCCCGGGGGGGAATTCTGGTTACTCCGGCGCATGCTAGTTGCGCCGCCCGGGGGCGGGCCACGGGAGTTCCGGCGGGAATCAACGGGAATTCAATGGCCGTTTGTCGCGGATTTAGCCGCGCATTCGACGGGTGGCGGCGGCCGGTTCAGCGGGGGCCGCCGGGCCGGTTTAGCGCCGTTGCCTAGCGTGATCGGCACGCCGTTTTCCCCGGCGTCCCCGTCCCCGTGCCGAATGGAGCCGAGCATGGCACCGATCCCCCTTCCCGGCCCGCTGGGCCCCGCCGCCGACGCCCTGCGGGGCTGGCTGCTCGCCAGGCTGGCGGTACCGCCGCTCGGCCCGACCGGGCCGAACCCGCCGGTCGGCGAACCGGAGAACCTGATCCACCTGACCGACCTCACCGAGACCCTGATCAGCTACGACTCCACCAACGCGGACTTCAGCGGGAGCACCCCGACGCTGGACGACCTCGCCCACGTCCGCTACGAGCTCCGTGACCAGCAGGGCGCGCTGGTCGGCACGACCAAGGGCATCGGGCGGATGCTGCGCAAGGGACCGGACGGCAACTTCCTGGGCTACTTCTCGGAGGAGATCCGGCTGATCGACGGTCATGTCATCCGCACCGGCGGCATCGTCGACGACGCCCGGCTGACCCTCGGCGAGCAGCAGACCATCAAGGCGGTCGCGGTGGCCGGCCCGCTGCGCGGGGCGATCGGGTTCCGCCAGTTCCGGCCGGTGGAGACCCACAAGTCCTACGCCTCGGCGATCGTCCTCTACCGCCGCTGAAACCCCGCCCGCCGCACTCCCGCCGGACCCCCGTCCGCCGCCCGCCCGACGCCCGCCCGCCGTACGCCCGCCCGCCGGACCGCCGTCCGGCCGGGGGGAGCGTACCGACGCCCCTGGGAGCAGACCGCAGATGGACCCCGCAGAGATCCGCCTCCTGGCGGCCGGCACCGCGCTGCCGGGCCCGCCCATCGACAACGCCGCCCTGGGCCGCCGCTTCGGCATGGACGCCCTCTGGGAACAGTGGGTGGACACCTTCATCGGCACCCGGACCCGCCACCTCGCCCTCGACCTGGAGACCGGCGAGCAGCGCGACACCCTGGCCGACCTCGGCACCACCGCCGGTGAGCGTGCGCTCGCCGCGGCCGGCACCGACCCCGCCGACATCGACCTCGTGGTGCTCGGCACCGCCACCCCCGACAGTCTGATGCCGGCCACCGTCAACCAGATCGCCGACCGGCTCGGCATCGACGGTGTGGCCACCTACCAGCTGCAGTCCGGCTGTTCCGGTGCGGTCCAGGCGATCGACGTCGCCCGGCAGCTGCTCTCCACCGGCCGCCACCGCACCGCCCTGGTGCTCGGCGGCGACGTCATCGCCAAGCACTACGACCTGAGCGCCGACCTGCGCGCGGTCCCGCCCGCCGAACTGGTCAACTACGTGCTGTTCGGCGACGCCGCCGGGGCCGCCGTGCTGAGCGCCGACCCGGCCGCGGGCCCGACCGCCGTCCGCGCCTCCTTCGTCCAGCTGGCCGGACGGGGACGGGCGCCGGGCCAGGTGCTGGAGTGGTTCGGGCCGGTCGACCGGCACAGCGGGCGGCCGGCGGCGCGCGAGGACTACAAGGCGATCGAGGAGACCGTCCCGCTGTTCGCCGAGCAGATCCTGCGCCGGCTGCTCGACGAGGCCGGCTGGCAGCCGGACGAGGTGACGCACCTGCTGCCGCCGCAGCTGTCCACCCAGATGACCGCCCGGATCGTCCAGCGGCTCGGTCTGCCCGGCGCCGAGGAGATCAGCTGCGTCGGCGAGACCGCCAACACCGGCAACGCGCTGGTCTTCTTCCAGCTCGAACAGGTGCTGCCGAAGCTGGCCGCGGGCGACCGCGCCGCCGTCCTCGCGGTGGAGTCCAGCAAGTGGATCAAGTCCGGGTTCGCCCTGGAACAGGTCTGACCCCTCCGCCCCGCTCCACCCCGTCCGGCCCCGCCACACCTCGAACCATCGAAGGGCAGAGCACGCATGTCGAACGACGAGAAGCTCCGCGACTACCTCAAGCGGGTCAGCGCCAGCCTCCAGGACACCCGCCTGCGGCTGCACGAGGCCGAGGCCAGGTACACGGAGCCGATCGCCATCGTCGGGATGGCGTGCCGTTATCCGGGTGGGGTGGGGTCGCCGGAGGAGCTGTGGCGGCTGGTGGCCGAGGGGCGGGACGCGATCTCGGAGTTCCCGGCGGACCGGGGCTGGGACCTGGAGGCGCTGTACGACCCGGATCCGGAGCGCACCGGGACGGCCTACACCCGGCACGGCGGCTTCCTGGCCGGCGCCGCCGACTTCGACGCCGACTTCTTCGGCATCAGCCCCCGGGAGAGCGGCACCATCGACCCCCAGCAGCGGCTGCTGCTGGAGACCACCTGGGAGGCGCTGGAGAGCGCCGGGCTGGACCCGGCCGCGCTGCGCGCCACCCCGGTCGGCGTCTTCACCGGGATCATGTACAGCGACTACGGCTCACGGCTCAACCCGGTGCCGGCGGCGGTCGAGGGCCAGGTCGGCATCGGCAGCGCGCCCAGCGTGGCGTCGGGGCGGATCGCCTACACCTACGGGTTCGAGGGCCCGGCGGTGACGGTGGACACCGCCTGCTCCTCCTCGCTGGTCGCCCTGCACCTGGCCGCCCAGGCCCTGCGGTCGGGCGAGTGCACACTGGCGCTCGCGGGCGGGGCCACGGTGATGGCCACCCCCAACACCTTCGTCGAGTTCAGCCGCCAGCGCGGCCTGTCGCCGGACGGCCGCTGCAAGGCCTTCTCGGCCGCCGCCGACGGCACCGGCTGGGGCGAGGGCGCGGCCCTGCTGCTCCTGGAGCGGCTCTCCGACGCCCGGGCCAACGGCCATCCGGTGTACGCGGTGGTGCGCGGCTCGGCCGTCAACCAGGACGGCACCAGCAGCCAGCTCTCCGCGCCGAACGGTCCTTCGCAGGAGCGGGTGATCCGGGCGGCGCTGGCGTCGGCGGGGTTGGGTGCGGGGGACGTGGACGTGGTGGAGGCGCACGGGACGGGGACGCGGCTGGGTGATCCGATCGAGGCGCAGGCGCTGCTGGCGACGTACGGTCAGGAGCGCCCTGCGGGGCGGCCGTTGTGGCTGGGGTCGGTGAAGTCCAACATCGGGCATGCCCAGGCGGCGGCCGGGGTGGCGGGTGTGATCAAGATGGTGCAGGCGCTGCGGCACGGGGTGCTGCCGGCCACCCTGCACATCGACGAGCCGACCGGTGAGGTGGACTGGTCCTCGCGCGGGGTGGAACTGCTGCGGACGCCGGTCGACTGGGCGCCGGGGGAGCGGCCGCGTCGTGCGGGCGTCTCCGCCTTCGGGATCAGCGGCACCAATGCGCACGTGATCCTGGAGGAGGCGCCCGCGGTGGCGGAGACCGCCGGGGCCCCGGCGGACGACCCGGCACCCGTGACGGCCCCGGTGCTGCTCTCGGGCCGCTCGGAGGCGGCGCTGGGCGCGGCGGCGGAGCGGCTGGCGGACTGGCTGGAGGGTACGGGCGCCCAGGCCGGACCGGCGCAGGTGGCGGCCTGGACGCTGACCCGGGGCGCCCGGCACCGGTTCGGCGGCGCCGTGGTCTCCCCGGACCGCGACGAACTGATCGCCGGACTGCGGGCGTTGGCGGAGCAGAAGTCCCATCCGGCGGTGGTGGCGGGGCGGTTGGCGTCGTCGCCGGGTGGGGTGGTGCTGGTGTTCCCGGGTCAGGGGTCGCAGTGGGTGGGGATGGGGGTGGCGTTGGCGGAGTCGTCGCCGGTGTTCGCGCAGTGGCTGGCGCGCACGGGGAAGGCGCTGGAGCCTCATGTGGAGTGGCGGTTGGAGGAGGCGCTGCGGGATCCGGTGTTGTTGGAGCGGGTCGATGTGGTGCAGCCGGTGCTGTGGGCGGTGATGGTGTCGCTGGCGGGGTTGTGGCGGTCGTTGGGGTTGCCGGTGGGTGCGGTGGTGGGGCATTCGCAGGGTGAGATCGCGGCGGCGGCGGTGTCGGGGGCGTTGAGTCTGGCGGACGCGGCGGCGGTGGTGGCGTTGCGCAGCCGGGCGATCCGTTCGATCGCGGGTGACGGCGGGATGGCGTCGGTGCCGTTGGCGGTGGCGGAGGTGGAGGAGCTGATCGGGCGCTGGGGTGGTGAGTTGGAGGTTGCGGCGGTCAACGGTCCGTCGTCGACGGTGGTGTCCGGGGCGGCTTCGGCGATCGCGGCGCTGGTGGCGTGGGGTGAGGAGCGGGAGGTGCGGGTGCGGCGGGTTCCGGTGGACTACGCCTCGCATTCCGCGCGGGTGGAGCCCCTGGAGGCCGAGTTGCTCGCTCTGCTGGGCGGGATCGTGCCGAGGGAGTCGTCGGTGCCGTTCTACTCGACGGTGACCGGTGGCCGGGTGGACACCCGGACGCTGGATGCCGGGTACTGGTTCCGTAATCTGCGGGGCCGGGTGCGTTTCGAGGAGACCGTCCAGGCCCTGGCCGAGGAGGGTTTCACGACGTTCGTGGAGTCCAGTGCGCATCCGGTGCTGACGGTCGGTGTCCAGGAGACCCTGGCCGGCCGTCCGGACACGCTCGTCACCGGCACCCTGCGCCGCAACCGTGAGGACGACCGGCCGCTGCTGCAGGCGCTGGCCGCCGTCGAACTGCACGGCCACCGTCTGGACTGGCCCGTCACCGCGCCCGCCACCCCGCCCGGCCTGCCCACCTACCCCTTCCAGCACCGCCACTACTGGCTGGACGCCCCCACCGCCACCGGCGGCCCGGACGCCTCCGCCCACCCGCTGCTCGGCGCGACCGTCGAACGGGCCGACGACGGCGGACTGCTCCTCAGCGGCCGCCTCTCGCCGCGCAGCCACCCCTGGCTGGCCGAGCACACCGTCTCCCACACCGCGCTGTTCCCCGGCACCGGATTCGCCGAACTGGCCCTGGCCACCGCCGCGTCCGCCGGATCGCCCGGCGTGGACGAACTCGTCCTGCTGGCACCGCTGACCCTCGGCGAGGCGGCGCTCGACCTCCAGGTCCTCGCCCCGGCCGCCGACGAGGACGGCCGGCGCACCTTCGACGTCTATTCGCGCCCCGAGCACGGCGGCGCCGGCGACTGGACCCACCACGCCACCGGCACCCTCGCCGCCGAAGCGGCCGAGCCCGCCGAACCCGCCACCCCCGCCGATGAGTTCCCCGCCGACTGGCCCCCGGCGGGCGCCACCCTCCTCGATCTCGCCGACGCCGAACGCAGGTTCACCGCCGCCGAGGTCGGCTACGGCCCGACCTACCGGGGCCTGCGCGCCGCCTGGCAGCAGGGCGACACCCTCTACGCCGAGGTCGAACTCCCCGAGGCCGCCCACCCGGACGCCGCCCGCTACGGCATCCACCCCGCCCTGCTGGACGCCGCCCTCCATGCGGAGGCCGCGGCGGGCGGCCCGGACCGCCCCGCGGTGCTGCGGCTGCCCTTCGCCTGGAACGGCCTCGGCCTGCACGCCGTCGGCGCCACCGTGCTGCGGGTGCGCCTGGACCGCCTGGACGAGGACACCCTCGGCGTCCTGGCCGTCGACCCCGAGGGCACCCCCGTGCTCACCGTCGCCACCCTGGTGCTGCGCCCGGTGGACGCCGGCCGGCTGACCGTCCCCGCCCCCCGGGGCTCGGCCCGGCCCACCCGCACCCCGGCCCGCCGGGCCGCCGGACGCACGGCGGGGGAGGACGGCGCCGCCGAGCGCCTCCGCCGGCTGTCCGCCGCCGATCTTGAGCGGCACCTGCGCGAGCTGGTGCGGGCCGAGGTCGCCACCGTCCTCGGCTACGCCACCACCGCGGAGCTCGACCCCGACCGGGCCTTCCGGGACCTCGGTTTCGAGTCCCTCACCGCCGTCCAGCTCCGCGACCGGGTCGCCGCCGCCACCGGACTCAAGCTGCCGCCGACCCTGGTGTTCAACCACCCCAGCCCGCGCGCCCTCGCCGAGCACCTCGGCGAGCTGCTGCGGCAGAGCGGCGGCGCGCCCGCCGCCGCGCCCGCCCGCACCCGCGCCGCCGCCGACGAACCCCTCGCGATCATCGGGATGGCGTGCCGTTATCCGGGTGGGGTGGGGTCGCCGGAGGAGCTGTGGCGGCTGGTGGCCGAGGGGCGGGACGCGATCTCGGAGTTCCCGGCGGACCGGGGCTGGGACCTGGAGGCGCTGTACGACCCGGATCCGGAGCGCACCGGGACGGCCTACACCCGGCACGGCGGCTTCCTGGCCGGCGCCGCCGACTTCGACCCCGCGTTCTTCGGCATCAACCCGCGTGAGGCCGTCGCGATGGACCCGCAGCAGCGGCTGCTGCTGGAGGCGTCCTGGGAGGCGCTGGAGAGCGCCGGGCTGGACCCGGCCGCGCTGCGCGCCACCCCGGTCGGCGTCTTCACCGGCCTGATCTACACCGAGTACGGCGGCCGGGTGCGCGGCTCCGCCCCCGAGGCGGAGGGCTACCTCGGCACCGGCAGCGCGGGCAGCGTGGCGTCGGGGCGGATCGCCTACACCTACGGGTTCGAGGGCCCGGCGGTGACGGTGGACACGGCCTGCTCCTCCTCGCTGGTCGCCCTGCACCTCGCGGGCCAGGCCCTGCGCTCCGGTGAGTGCAGCCTCGCCCTGGTCGGCGGCGCCACCGTGATGTCCACCCCGGACACCCTGATCGAGTTCAGCCGCCAGCGCGGCCTGTCGCCGGACGGCCGCTGCCGGGCCTTCGCGTCCGGCGCCGACGGCACCGGCTTCGCCGAGGGCGTCGGACTGCTGCTGGTCGAACGGCTCTCGGACGCCCGCGCCAACGGCCACCCCGTCCTGGCGGTGGTGCGCGGTACGGCGGTCAACCAGGACGGTGCCTCGAACGGTCTGACGGCGCCGAACGGTCCTTCGCAGGAGCGGGTGATCCGGGCGGCGTTGGCGTCGGCGGGGTTGGGTGCGGGGGACGTGGACGTGGTGGAGGCGCACGGGACGGGGACGCGGCTGGGTGATCCGATCGAGGCTCAGGCGCTGCTGGCGACGTACGGTCAGGAGCGCCCGGACGGGCGGCCGTTGTGGCTGGGGTCGGTGAAGTCGAACATCGGGCATGCCCAGGCGGCGGCCGGGGTGGCGGGTGTGATCAAGATGGTGCAGGCGCTGCGGCACGGGGTGCTGCCGGCCACCCTGCACATCGACGAGCCGACCGGCGCCGTGGAGTGGGAGAGCGGCGCGGTGGAACTGCTGCGCGAGCCCGTCGCCTGGGCGCCGGGTGAGCGGCCGCGCCGGGCCGGCGTCTCCGCCTTCGGCATGAGCGGCACCAATGCGCACGTGATCCTGGAGGAGGCCCCGGCCACCGCGGCCGCCGACCCGGCCCCGGTCGCGGGCCCCGTGCTCCTGTCGGCGCGTTCCGAGGCGGCGCTGGGCGCGGCGGCGGAGCGGCTGGCGGACTGGCTGGAGGGCGCGGGCGCGCAGACCGGGCTGGCCGAGGTCGCCGCCTGGACGCTGACCCGGGGCGCCCGGCACGGGTACGGCGCCGCCGTCGTCTCGGACGAGCGCGCCGAGGTGGTGGCCGCGCTGCGGGCCCTGACCGATCATCCGGCGGTGGTGGCGGGGCGGTTGGCGTCGTCGCCGGGTGGGGTGGTGCTGGTGTTCCCGGGTCAGGGGTCGCAGTGGGTGGGGATGGGGGTGGCGTTGGCGGAGTCGTCGCCGGTGTTCGCGCAGTGGCTGGCGCGGGCGGGGAAGGCGCTGGAGCCTCATGTGGAGTGGAGGTTGGAGGAGGCGCTGCGGGATCCGGTGTTGTTGGAGCGGGTCGATGTGGTGCAGCCGGTGTTGTGGGCGGTGATGGTGTCGCTGGCGGGGTTGTGGCGGTCGTTGGGGTTGCCGGTGGGTGCGGTGGTGGGGCATTCGCAGGGTGAGATCGCGGCGGCGGCGGTGTCGGGGGCGTTGAGTCTGGAGGATGCGGCGGCGGTGGTGGCGTTGCGCAGCCGGGCGATCCGTTCGATCGCGGGTGACGGCGGGATGGCGTCGGTGCCGTTGGCGGTGGCGGAGGTGGAGGAGCTGATCGGGCGTTGGGGTGGTGAGTTGGAGGTTGCGGCGGTCAACGGTCCGTCGTCGACGGTGGTGTCCGGGGCGGCTTCGGCGATCGCTGCGCTGGTGGCGTGGGGTGAGGAGCGGGAGGTGCGGGTGCGGCGGGTTCCGGTGGACTACGCCTCGCATTCCGCGCGGGTGGAGCCTTTGGAGGCCGAGTTGCTCGCTCTGCTGGGCGGGATCGTGCCGAGGGAGTCGTCGGTGCCGTTCTACTCGACGGTGACCGGTGGCCGGGTGGACACCCGGACGCTGGATGCCGGGTACTGGTTCCGTAATCTGCGGGGCCGGGTGCGTTTCGAGGAGACCGTCCAGGCCCTGGCCGAGGAGGGTTTCACGACGTTCGTGGAGTCCAGTGCGCATCCGGTGCTGACGGTCGGTGTCCAGGAGACGCTGGCCGGCCGTCCGGACACGCTCGTCACCGGCACCCTGCGCCGCAATCGCGAGGACGACCGGCCGCTGCTGCAGGCGCTGGCCGCCGTCGAACTGCACGGCCACCGTCTGGACTGGCCCGTCACCGCGCCCGCCACCCCGCCCGGCCTGCCCACCTACCCCTTCCAGCACCGCCACTACTGGCTCGACCCGGCCCCGGACATCAGCGATCCCGGCCACCTCGGCCTGCACAGCGCCGACCATCCGCTGCTGGGCGCCACCACCGACCTCCCGGACGGCACCGCGCTCTACACCAGCAGCCTCTCCACCGGCACCCACCCCTGGCTGCTCGACCACGCCGTCACCGGCACCCCGCTGCTGCCCGCCACCGCGCTGGTCGAGCTCGCCCTGCACGCCGGCCACCGCGCCGCCGTCCCGGCCCTGGCCGAACTGACCCTGGAGGCCCCGCTGGTGCTCGGCGCCGGGGCCGTCCACCTGCAGACCACCGTGCAGCCCCCGGACGACGACGGCGCCCGCGCGCTGGCCGTCCACTCCCGCCCGGCCGCCGCCGGACCCCAGGAGCCCTGGACCCGGCACGCCACCGCCCTGCTGCTCCCGGAGCAGCCCGCGGCGCACCCGGAGGAGTGGACGTCCGGCGCCTGGCCGCCGCCCGGCGCCACGCCCGTCGATCCGGCCGCCCTCTACCCGGGCCTCGCCGACCGGGGCTACGACTACGGCCCGGCCTTCCAGGGCGTCCGCGCCCTGTGGCGCGCCGGCGACACCCTCTACGCCGAGGTCGAACTCCCGGAGGCCGCCCACCCGGACGCCGCCCGCTACGGCATCCACCCCGCGCTGCTCGACGCCACCCTCCACCCGCTGGCCGCCGACGACACCGGCACCGACGGCGACCGGGGGACGGCGCTCCCCTTCGCCTGGACCGGCGTCACGCTCGCCGCCACGGCCGCCACCGGCCTGCGCGTGCGGCTGACCCGGCACGGCACGGACTCGCTGGCGCTGAGCGCCGTCGACCCGGCCGGCGGGCCGGTGGTCTCCGCCGAGCGGATCGCCCTGCGCCCGCTCGCCCCCGGCGCCCTCGCCGCCGCCGGCCCGGCCGGACGCCCGGACGGCCTGTACCACCTGGACTGGACGCCCGTCGCCCCGCAGCCCGCGGAGCGCGCCGAGTGGTCCGAACTGCCCGAGTACCGTCTCGACACCGAACCGGCCGACCCCGCCACCCTGTTCACCGCCGACCCGCCCGCCACCGCGGTCCTGCCGCTCACCCTGCCCGAGCACCCGGACCTCGGGACCGCCACCGCCGCACTGCTCGGCTTCGTGCAGCGCTGGCTCGCCCAGGAGCACCTGGCCGGCACCCGGCTGGCCGTGCTGACCCGCGACGCCCAGAGCACCGACCCCGCCGACCGCCCGGTCGAGCCGGTCGCGGCCGCCCTGTGGGGCCTGCTGCGCAGCGCCCAGACCGAGCACCCCGGCCGGCTGCGCCTGCTGGACACCGACGGGCACCCCGGATCCCGGGACGCGCTGGCCGCGGCCCTCACCCTGGACGAGCCCCAACTCGCCCTGCGCCGGGGCGCGGTGCTCACCCCGGCGGTCGTGCCGCTGCCCGCCCGCCCCGAGCTCCTCGCCCCGGGCGACGGTCCCTGGCGGCTCGCCCCCACCGGCGACACCCTGGACGGGCTGGCCCTGGTCCCCGCCCCGGACGCCGACCGCCCGCTCGGCCCCGGAGAGGTGCGGATCGCCGTGCGCGCCGCCGGGCTGAACTTCCGGGACGTGCTGATCACCCTCGGCGTCTACCCGGACCGCGCCCTGCTCGGCACCGAGGCGGCCGGCGTGGTCACCGCCGTCGGCCCGGAGGTCACCGGCCTGGCGCCCGGCGACCGGGTCACCGGTCTGGTCTCCGGCGGCATCGGCCCGGTCGCCGTCACCGACCACCGGCTGCTGGCCCGCATCCCGGCCGGCTGGACCTTCGCCCAGGCCGCCGCCGTCCCCGCCGCCTACCTGACCGCCCACTACGCCCTGGTCGACCTGGCCGGGCTCCGCGCCGGGGAGCGCCTGCTGGTGCACTCGGCGGCCGGCGGGGTCGGCATCGCCGCCGTCCAGCTCGCCACCCACCTCGGCGCCGAGGTGTACGGGACGGCCGGGCCCGGCAAGTGGGACACCCTCGCCGCGCTCGGCATCGACCCGGAGCGCACCGCCTCCTCCCGCACCCTCGACTTCGAGGGACGGTTCCTGGCCGCCACCGACGGCGCCGGGGTGGACGTCGTGCTGAACTCCTTCACCGGGGACTTCGTCGACGCCTCCCTGCGGCTGCTGCCGCGCGGCGGCCGCTTCGTCGAGATGGGCAAGGCCGACCTGCGCGACCCGCAGCGGATCGCCGAGCTGCACCCCGGCGTGCGCTACCGCTCCTTCGACCTGCTGGAGGCCGGCCCGCAGCGGATCGGCGAGCTGCTGGCCGAACTGCTGTCGCTGTTCGAGCGCGGGGCGCTGACCCTGCCGCCGGTCACCGTCTGGCCGGTCGCCCGCGCCGGGGAGGCGCTGCGCCACCTCGCCCAGGCCCGGCACACCGGCAAGGTGGTGGTGAGCGTCCCCGCGCCGCTCGACCCGGCGGGCACCGTCCTGGTCACCGGCGGCACCGGCACCCTGGGCGCGCTGACCGCCCGGCACCTGGTGGCCGAACACGGCGTCCGGCACCTGCTGCTGGCCGGGCGCCGGGGCCCGGAGGCCGCCGGCGCGGCCGAGCTGGCCGCCGAACTCGCCGCACTGGGCGCCGAGGTGACCCTCGCCGCGGTGGACGTCGCCGACCGGGCCGCGCTGGCCGCGCTGCTCGACGCCGTGCCCGCCGAGCATCCGCTGACCCTGGTGGTGCACACCGCGGGGGTGCTGGCCGACGGCGTCCTGGAGGCCCTCGACCCGGCCGCCCTGGAGACCGTGCTCGCCCCCAAGGCCCGGGCCGCCCGGCACCTGGACGAGCTGACCCGGGACGCCGACCTCTCCGGCCTGCTGCTGTTCTCCTCCGTCTCCGGCGTGCTCGGCGGCGGCGGACAGGCCAACTACGCCGCCGCCAACGCGTACCTGGACGCCCTCGCCCAGCGCCGCGCCGCCGAGGGCCTGCCCGCGACCTCGCTGGCCTGGGGCCTGTGGCAGCGGGCCAGCGGCCTCACCGGGCAGCTCACCGACGGCGACCGGGCCCGGCTGGCCCGCGGCGGCCTGGTGCCGCTGGCCGACCGGGAGGGCCTGGCCCTGCTGGACGCGGCCCGCGCCACCGGCCGGGCGGCCGTGGTCACCAGCCGCTTCGACCTGCGGGCGGGCCGGGCCGCCGGGAGCGTGCCCCCGCTGCTGCGCTCGCTGGCGGGTGCCCCCGTCCGGCGCAGCGCCGCCGGGTCCGCCGCCGCGCCCGCCGCCGGGTCCGCGGCCCCGCTGCAGGCGAGGCTGGCCGGCCTCGACCCGGCCGGGCGCGCGGAGGCCCTGCTCCAGCTGGTGCTGGCCCAGGCCGCCGCCGTCCTCGGCCACGGCACGGCCGCCACCGTCGCCCCCGACCAGGCCTTCAAGGAGATCGGCTTCGACTCGCTGACCGCCGTCGAACTGCGCAACCGCCTCGGTGCGGCCACCGGCCTGCGGCTGGCGCCGACCACGGTGTTCGACCATCCGACCCCGGCGGCGCTGGCCGGCCACCTGCACCGCGCCCTGGCCCCCGGCGACGAGGCCCCGCAGGACCCGCTGCTGGCCGAACTCGACCGGCTGGAGGCCCTGCTGCCCGCACTGGCCGCCGCGGAGAGCGTCCGCGGAAAGGTCGGACGGCGGCTGCGCGAGCTGCTCTGGCGGCTCGACGACGGCCCGGCCGAGGCCGGCGGCGAGCGCGCCGGGGACCTCGCCGAGGACCTCGCCGGGGCCAGCGACGACGAACTGTTCGCCGCGCTCGACGACGAACTCAACCACCCCGGAACGGAGCTCTGAGATGCCCGGGACGACCGGATCGACCGCCGCCCCCGGCGGCACCGAGGAGCGGCTGCGCGACTACCTGCGCCGCGCGACCGCCGACCTGCGCCAGGCCAGGCGCCGGATCGAGGCCCTGGAGGAGCGGGCCCACGAGCCGATCGCGATCGTCGGCATGGCCTGCCGGCTGCCCGGCGGCGTGCGCACCCCCGAGGACCTGTGGCAGCTGCTCGCCGAGGGCCGGGACGCGGTCGGCGACTTCCCCGCCGACCGCGGCTGGGACCTCGACGCGCTGTTCGACGAGGACCCGGCCACCCCCGGCACCTCCTACGCCCGCCAGGGCGGGTTCCTCGACGGCGCGGGGGAGTTCGACGCCGCCTTCTTCGGCCTGGGCCCGCGCGAGGCGCTGGCCATGGACCCGCAGCAGCGGCTGCTGCTGGAGACCGCGTGGCGCGCCTTCGAGTCCGCCGCGATCGACCCGGCCGGCCTGCGCGGCAGCCGCACCGGCGTGTACGTCGGCATGATCGGCCAGGACTACGCCCCGCGCCCGCACGAGGTGGCCGGCGAACTCGACGGCCACTTCATGACCGGCAACGCCGGCTCCGTGGCCTCCGGCCGGCTCGCCTACCACTTCGGCCTGCACGGGCCGGCCCTGACCGTCGACACCGCCTGCTCGTCCTCGCTGGTCGCGATGCACCTGGCCGCCCGTTCGCTGCGCTCGGGCGAGAGCGACCTGGCCCTGGCCGGCGGCGCCTGCGTGCTCGCCCACCCGAGGGTGTTCCTGGAGTTCAGCCGCCAGCGCGGACTGGCCCCGGACGGCCGGTGCAAGGCCTTCGCGGCGGGCGCCGACGGCACCGGGCTCGCCGAGGGCGTCGGCCTGCTGCTGCTGGAGCGCCTTTCCGACGCCCGCGCCCACGGCCACCGGGTGCTCGCCGTGCTGCGCGGCTCGGCCGTCAACCAGGACGGGCCCAGCAACGGGCTCACCGCCCCCAGCGGACCGGCGCAGGAAGCGGTCATCCGGGAGGCCCTGGCCGACGCCCGGCTCACCCCCGGCCAGATCGACGCGGTCGAGGCGCACGGCACCGGCACCACCCTCGGCGACCCGATCGAGGCGAGCGCCCTGCTCGCCGTGTACGGCCGGGCCGAGCGCGAACGCCCGCTGCGGCTCGGCTCGTTGAAGTCCAACATCGGTCACACCCAGGCCGCCGCAGGGGTGGCCGGGGTGATCAAACTGATCCTCTCGCTGCGGCACGACACCCTGCCGGCCAGCCTCCACCTGGACGCGCCCACCCCGCACGTCGACTGGTCCCGGGGCGCGGTCGAGCTGCTCACCGGGGCGGCGCCCTGGCCGCGCGGGGAGCACCCGCGCCGGGCCGCCGTCTCCTCCTTCGGGATCAGCGGCACCAACGCCCACCTCGTCCTGGAGGAGGCCCCGCAGCCCCCGCAGCCCCCGCAGGCGCCGCAGGCGCCGCCCGCCGACCCCGGCGCCGCTCCCGCCGGGCGGCCCTGGCTGCTCACCGCCCGCACCCCCGCGGCGCTCGGCGAACACGCGCTGGCGCTCGCCGCGCACGCCGAGGCTGGCGCGGCCGGGAACCCGCAGGAGACCGCCCACTGGCTCCGGCACGGCCGGGCCCGGTTCCCGCACCGGGCCGCCGTGCTCACCGACCGCCCCGAGGAGATCGCCCCCGCCCTGCGCGCCCTGGCCGCCGGGCGCGCACACCCCGCCCTGGTG
The DNA here is from genome assembly GCF_042884635.1 of Kitasatospora sp. NPDC058115. Taxonomy (NCBI): domain Bacteria; kingdom Bacillati; phylum Actinomycetota; class Actinomycetes; order Kitasatosporales; family Streptomycetaceae; genus Kitasatospora; species Kitasatospora sp. NPDC058115. Next base: position 74,928 of record NZ_JBHVTL010000018.1, on the reverse strand, counting down.
CGCGGAACCGCCGTCGCCCCCGCCAGGGCCGCCTGGACCTTCTCCGGCCAGGGCGCCCAGTCCGCCGGGATGGGCCGCGAACTCCACGCCGAGCACCAGGAGTTCGCCAAGGCGCTGGACGAGGTCTGTGACGCCCTCGACCCCCATCTCGAACGCCCGCTGCGGGACGTCATGTTCGCCGAGCCGGGCACCCCCGAGGCCGCCCTGCTGGACCGCACCCGCTACACCCAGCCGGCCCTGTTCGCCCACCAGACCGCCCTGGCCCGGCTGCTCGGCACCCGGCTGCCGCCCCCGGTCGCGGTGCTGGGCCACTCGCTCGGCGAACTGTCCGCGGCCCACCTGGCCGGGGTGTTCGACCTGGAGTCGGCGGCCGCCCTGGTCGCCGCCCGGGCCCGGCTGATGGACGAACTGCCCGCCGGCGCCGGCGCCATGCTCTCCGTCCAGGCCTCCGAGGAACGGCTCACCGAACTGCTCGCGCCGTACGCCGGCGCGCTGGACCTGGCCGCCGTCAACGGGCCCGCCTCGACCGTGGTCTCCGGCGACACCGCCGCGGTCGACCGGCTCGACCGGGAGCTGACCGCGCTCGGGCTGCGCACCCGCCGGCTGCGGGTCTCGCACGCCTTCCACTCCGCCCAGCTGGACCCGGTGCTCGAACGCTTCCACGCCGAGGCGCGGCGGATCGGCTACCGCGCCCCGGACCTGCCGGTGATCAGCAACCTCACCGGCGAGGCCGCCGACCCGCAGCGGATCGCCGGGCCCGACTACTGGACCGAGCAGATCCGCGCCACCGTCCGCTTCGACCGGGGCGTGCGCACCCTGCGCGACCGCTACGGCGTCACCGCCTACCTGGAGCTCGGTCCGCACGGAACGCTCAGCGCGCTGACGGCCGCGATCCACCCCGAGGCCGCCCACCTGGCCGCGCAGCTGCGCGAACGGCCCCAGCCGAGGGCGCTCGCGGCCGCGCTGGCCGGGGCCGAGGTGCACGGGCTCCCGGTCTCCGGCCCGGCCGGCCCGGCGCCCGCCGCCGACCCCGACACCGTGCCCGGCCACCCCTTCGCCCGCACCGCCTACTGGCTGGCCACCCCCGGCCCGTCCGGCGCCGCCCCGGCCGGGGCGCCCGTCGAGGGCGCGGACGGCCCGCCCGCCGACGGGCCCGCCGCCGACGACCCGGACGCCCTGCTGCGCCGCTGGGCGGCGGCCGGCCCCCCGGACCGCACCGCCCTGCTGCTGGCCGTGGTCCGGGAGCACGCCGCGGCCGCCCTCGGCCACCCCGACCCGGCGCAGATCGGCGAACGGGAACGCTTCCAGGACCTCGGCTTCTCCTCCTTCAGCGTCCTGGACCTGCGCAACCGGCTCGGCGCCGCCACCGGGCTCACCCTGCCCCCGGTGGTCGCCTTCGACCACCCCACGCCGGCCGAACTGGCCGGCCACCTCGACCACCTGCTGGCCGAGTCCGCCCTGCCCGCCTCCTGACCACACAACCCGCCGAACCCCCAGAGGAGCGAAACCCGGTCATGCGCGTCGGAATCACCTACCTCAGCATCTCCCCGTCGGTGGACCGGGAGTCCGCCCGCCGGAAGTACCTGGACTTCGCCCGGCAGGTCGAATGGGCCAATGACCGGGGATTCTCCGGCATCTGGGTCACCGAACACCACTTCTCCGGCTACAGCCTCAGCTCCTCGCCGCTGCTGCTGCTCGGCCGGGCCGCCGGGCTCGCCCCCGACCTGCGGATCGGCACCGGGATCCTGGTGCTGCCGCTGTGGGACCCGGTCCGGCTGGTCGCCGACGTCAACACCCTCGACCAGCTGTCCGGCGGACGGCTGGACCTGGGCATCGGCCGCGGCTACCAGCCGCACGAGTTCCTCGGCTTCGGCCGCGACCTCGACCACAGCCGGGCCGCCTTCGAGGAGTCCACCGATCTGCTGCTGCGGCTGCTCACCGAGAACGAGGTCACCCACAAGGGGGAGTTCCACCGGATCGATGCCCCGGTGACCGTCCTGCCGCCCTCCCACCAGACCCCGCATCCGCCGATCTGGGCCGCCGCGGTGTCACCGGAGTCCACCCGCTTCGCCGTCCGGCGCGGCTTCCACCTGCTCGGCCTGGCCCTGTCGACCCCGGACGAACTGGCCGCCCAGTGGCGGACGGTGAACACCCTGGCGGCCGAGGAGGGCGTCGCGGCCGAGGGCCTGGAGTACGCGGTCAACCGGTTCGTGCACATCGGCACCGACCCGGCCGGGCGCCGGGCCGCCGCCCGTGAGGTCGCCCGGCAGATCCGGACCTCCCAGGCGCTGGCCGAGGGCGCCTACCCGACCGGCGGCGTCCCGCCGCTGCCCGTCGCCGTCGACCCGGCCGACGAGGAGTTCGCCTCCGAGCGGCTGCTGGCCGGCTCGCCCGAGCAGATCGTCGACCAGCTGCGCGAGCTCGCCGCCGTCGGCGTCACCCAGGTCAACGCCGCCTTCGAGTACGGCACCCTGCCCGCCGAGACGGCCTTCGCCGCGATGCGCACCTTCGCCGCCGAGGTGCTCCCGGCCCTGCGCGAGCTGCCCGTGCGCCGCTGAGCCCCGGCACGCCGAAGGGGGGTGGGACACCGTCACGGTGTCCCACCCCCCTTCGGCGCGGCCGGACGGTCAGCCGCGGTCCAGACCGGCGAGCTCGGCCAGCCGGCTGTAGGACTCCCGGCGGTCCTGCGGGTCGTAGGTGTTCGCCACCACCATCACCTCGTCGGCGCCGGACTCGGCCACGAAGGCCTTCAGCTTCGCGGCCACCGTGGCGGGCCCGCCGACCACCTCGGCCCGCAGGTCGTTCAGCGGCGGGGTGCGCTGGGCGACCTGCTCCGCCGGGGTCGGCCGGTGGGCCAGGGCCTGGTCGACGGGCAGCAGCGGCGACGGGTTGCCCGTCGCGTGCTGCGCGAGCGCCAGGCGCCACGGGGTGGCCAGCTCGTCGGCGTGCCGGTCGTCCCGGCCCACCACCACGGTCAGCGCCAGGATCGCCCACGGCCGCGCGCCCTCGTGGGCCGGGACGAACTGCTCCCGGTAGCGGCGCAGCGCGGTGAAGGCGTTGACCGGGTTCTGGTAGGCCGCCAGGTACCCGTAGCCCAGGCCCAGCCGGGCCGCCGTGCCCGCCGAGGCGGGGCTGCCGCCGAGCAGGAACACCTGCGGCAGCGGCGCGTCCCGGGGCACCGCCCTGACCCCGGCCAGCTCGTGGCCCTCCGGGAGGGGGGTGCGCCCCCCGAACGCCAGCAGCTGCGCCAGCTGGCCGTTGAAGACCTCCGGGGCGAGCGAGGAACGCTGGAGCACGGCGGCGGTCGGCCCGTGCTCGGTGCCGGTGGACCGGCCGATGCCGAGGTCGATCCGGCCGGGGTGCAGCGCCTCCAGGGTCTGGAACTGCTCCGCGACGTGCAGCGGCGAGTGGTTGGGCAGCAGCATGCCACCGGCGCCGATCCGCAGCCGGGTGGTGCGGGCCGCCAGGTGTGCGATGACGATCTCGGGCGCCGAGATGCCCACCGCCGCCTGGGCGTGGTGCTCGGCCACCCAGTACCGGCTGAAGCCCAGCTCCTCGACGTGCACGGCGAGCCGGGTGGCCTCCTGGAGCAGCTCGGCGCTGCCGGTGCCGGCCCGGCGGGGGCCCTGGTCGAGGACGGAGAACGCGGTCATGCCTGTTTCCTCAGGAGTCGGCCCCCGACACGCCGGGGGCGGGTGGATCGGGTGCGGGGCGCGCCGGCGGTCACACGACGGCCGGCGCCGGGTAGGGGTGCGGCACGCCGAAGTGCTCGCGCAGCGTGCTGCCCCGGTAGGCGGAGCGGTAGATCCCGCGCTTCTGCAGGATCGGCACCACCAGCTCGACGAAGGCCTGCAGACCGTCGGCGAACACGTCCGGCATCAGGGTGAAGCCGTCCGCCGCGCCCGAGGCGAACCACTCCTCGGCGACGTCGGCGACGTGCTCGGGCGTGCCGACCGCCTCGATGTGCGCCCCCCGCCAGGGCGCGTGGCCCGCCAGCTCGTCCAGCCGCCGCAGCCGCTCCAGCGCCTCGCGCCGGCTGTCGGCCACGGTGGTCATCAGGCCGGGCAGGATCTTGACCGACCGGGGGTCGCGGCCGTGCCGCTCGGCCCGGGCCCGGACGTCGCCGGCGTAGGCGTGCGCGACGTCCGGCGTCTTGGCCCCGGAGAACACCACGTCCGCCGTCCGCCCGGCCAGTTCGCGCCCCGGCTCGGAGGCACCGGCCTGCACCACCAGCGGGTGGCCCTGGGCGGAGGGCGGCAGCGGCAGCGGCCCGCGCACGCTGAAGTGCGCCCCCTGGTGGGATATCGGCCGCAGCCGCCGCGGGTCGGTGAAGCGGCCGGTGCGCACGTCCGCCACCAGCGCCTCCGGCTCCCAGCTGCGCCACAGCGCCTTGACGATGTCGACGAACTCCTCGGCGCGCGCGTACCGGTCGGTGCGCGGCGCCAGCCCGGTGCCGCCGAAGTTGGCCGCCACCTGCGGGATGTAGGTGGTGACGGCGTTCCAGCCGGCCCGGCCGCCGCTGAGCACGTCGAGCGACTTGAAGCGGCGGGCGATGTTGTACGGCTCGTTGGAGGTGGTGGAGGCGGTGGCGATCAGGCCGATCCGGGAGGTGGCGCCGGCGATCGCGGTGAGGAGCAGGGTCGGCTCGTGGTAGTACGCGCCGTGCGGGCTGAAGTCGACGTCACCGAAGACCCCGGGGGTGTCGGAGAGGAACACCGCGTCCATCAGGCCGCGTTCGGCGAGCTGCGCGGCGGCCACCCAGGTCTCCACCCGGGCGAAGCCGTACGGATCGGAGCCGGACACCCGCCAGGCGGCGGGGTGCACGCCCATGGCGCTGCCGACCATGTGGAGGTTGAGGTGGAGCTCGCGTTCGGTGCTCATGGGGCCTTCCCGGGGTTCGGGCCGTCCAGTCGGGGGACGGCGTCCAGCAGCTGGCGGGTGTAGGGGTGACGCGGTGCGGTGAGGACCTCGGTGACGTCCCCGGACTCGACGACCCCGCCGTCCTTCATCACCAGCACCTCGTCGGCGAGGTGGCGCACCACGCCGAGGTCGTGCGAGATGAACACGTAGGCGACGCCGAGCTCGGCCCGCAGCTCGGCCAGCAGGTCGAGGACCTGGGCCTGGACCGAGACGTCCAGCGCCGCCACCGGCTCGTCGAGCACGATGATCCGCGGGCGGGGGGCCAGTGCCCGGGCGATCGCCACCCGCTGGCGCTGCCCGCCGGACAGCGCGCGCGGACGGCGGTGCAGCAGGTCCGGGTCCAGTCCCACCTGGGCCATCAGCTCGGCGACCCGGCCGGCCCGCGCCGCCCGGGGCACGCCGGTGGCGGCCAGCGGCTCGGCGATGATCCGGGCGACCGGGTAGCGCGGGTCGAAGCTGCTGAGCGGGTCCTGGTGGACGACCTGGATCCGCCGGTGGAGGGCGCGCCGCGCGGTGCCGCGCAGGCCCTGCCAGGACTGCCCGTCCACCTCGACCCGTCCGGCGTCCGGCGAGGCCAGGCCCAGCAGCAGGCGCCCGGTGGTGCTCTTGCCGGAGCCGGACTCGCCCACGATGCCGAGCGTGCGGCCCTCGCGGAGGGTCAGCGAGACGTCCCGGACGGCGGCCACCGGGGCGTGGCCGGGGACGGCGAAGGACTTGCCGAGGCCCTCGGCGCGCAGCACCACCCGCTCCCCGGTGCGCGGGCGGGGCAGCTCGCTGCCCGCGCGCGGCCCGGAGAGCCGGGTGCCGCGCGCCCGCGGCCGGGGCACCGCGGCGAGCAGCCGCCGGGTGTACGGGTGCCCGGGCTCGGCCAGCACCTGGGCGGTGGGGCCCTGTTCGACCACCTCGCCGTCCTTCATCACCAGCACCCGGTCGGCGACCTGGGCCACCACCGCGAGGTCGTGGCTGATCAGCAGCAGGGCCCGGCCGGCCCGGCGCCGCTCGGCGAGCAGGTCCAGGATCTGCGCCTGGACGGTGACGTCCAGGGCGGTGGTCGGCTCGTCGGCGATCAGCAGGGCCGGATCGGCGGCGAGCGCGGAGGCGATCAGGGCCCGCTGGCGCAGGCCGCCGGACAGCTGGTGCGGGAACTGCCGGGCGCGCAGTTCCGGTTGGGGCACCCCCGCCTCGGAGAGCAGCCGCAGGACCCGCGCGGGCACCTCGGCGCGCGGCACGGTGCGGTGGGCGCGCAGCGCCTCGGCGATCTCGTCGCCGACCCGGCGCAGCGGGTCGAGCGAGACCAGCGCGTCCTGCAGCACGAAGCCGATCCGGCGCCCGCGCAGCGGCCGCCACTGCCGGCCGGTCAGCGCTCCGGCGTCGCGTCCGTCGATCCGGAAGGTCTCGGCGGCGGTGCGCGCGCCGCTCCCGGCCAGCCCGACCAGGCTGCGCGCGGTGACGCTCTTGCCGGAGCCGGACTCGCCGACCAGGGCGACGCTCTCCCCGGCGCCGACGGTCAGCGACAGGCCGCGCACGGCGTTGACCGAACCGCGCGGGCCGGGGAAGGTGACGGTGAGGCCGCGCACCTCGACGACGGGCGGCGGCGGTTCCTGGGTGCGTCCGGCCGTGGGCTCCGGCCGCAGTTCGGTGCTCATCGGTGCCTCCGGGTGTCTCGTGCGCCGCGCCCGTTCATCGCGCCACCCGGCCTTCGGCCCGGTCCTGGAGCCACTGCCCGGCGGCCGAGACGGCCAGCACCGTGAGGGTGATCGCCGCGCCCGGGAAGACCGCCGTCCACCAGGCGACCTCGACGTAGTCGCCGCTGCCGGCGAGCATCGCGCCCCACTCGGCGGTGGGCGGCTGCGGGCCGAGTCCCAGGTAGCTGAGCGCGGAGCCGGTGACGATCATGCCGCCGACGCCGACGGTGGCGAGCGCCAGCAGCGGGCCGACGGCGTTCGGCACGATGTGCCGCAGGACCACCTGGAGCCGGGACCAGCCGAGCACGGTGGCCGCCTCGACGTAGTCGGTGCCGCGCACCCGCAGCACCTCGGCGCGCACCAGCCGGGCGTAGCCGGGCAGGGTGACCAGGGCGAGGCCGGCCACCAGGTTGCCGGTGCCGGTGCCCAGCACCGCGACCACCAGCAGCACCAGCAGCACGCCGGGGATGGACATCAGCACGTCCAGCGCCCGGGCGACGACCCCGTCGACGGCCCGCCCGCCCTGGGCGGCCAGGACGCCGACCACGGTGCCGGCCGCCAGCGCCAGGGCGGAGGCGGACAGGCCGATCAGCAGCGAGGGCCGGGCGCCGTGCACCACCCGGGAGTAGACGTCGCGTCCGTTCTCGTCGGTGCCCATCCAGTGCGCGGCCCCGGGGGGCAGCAGGCTGTCGGCGGCGTCGGCGGCGTCCGGGCCGGTGCCGGTGAACAGCCCGGGGGCGAGCGCGGCCAGCAGGAGGACGGCGCAGAGCGCGAGCCCGACGGCGGCGCCGGGCCTGATGCGGGGGACGACCACGGTTCCTCCTCAGTTCTCTCGGGTGCGCAGTCGCGGGTCGATCAGCCGGTAGGACAGATCGACGGCGGTGTTGACGACGGCGCAGACCAGCCCGGCCACCAGCACGATGCCGATGACCAGCGGCAGGTCCTTGTTGCGGACGGCGGTGACCGCGAGCGTGCCCAGCCCCTGCCGGGAGAAGACCGACTCGACCACCACCGCGCCGCCGATCAGCGAGCCGGTCAGCCAGCCGACCAGGGTGGTGACCGGCAGCAGGCCGTGCCGCAGCGCGTGCCGCAGCCGGACCGCCGCCTCGCCGACGCCCCGGGCGCGGGCCGTGGTGACGAACGGTTCGTCCAGGGTCTGTTCCAGCCCGCGCCGCAGCACCCGGGTGATCACCGCGGCGGGCGCGGCGGCCAGCGCCAGGGCGGGCAGGACGAGCCCGTCCAGTCCGGGCGCCCCGAGCGCGGGGAACCAGCGCAGCCTGAAGGAGAACAGCGCGAGCAGCAGGGTGCCGAGCCAGAAGGCGGGCACCGCGACGCCCAGGCCCTCCAGCAGCGCGGCCGGGGTGCGCACCGCGCGCGGGCGCCCGGCGGTCAGCAGGGCCGCCGCCAGCGCCAGCACGACGGTCACCAGCACGGTGGCGGCCAGCAGTTGGAGGGTCGGGCCGAGCTGCTGGCCGATCGCGGTGCGCACCGGGAGGTGTAGCACGTAGGAGTCGCCGAGGTCGCCGCGCAGCACGTGGCCGAGGAAGGTCGTGTACTGGAGCGGCAGCGGCCGGTCCAGGCCGTACTCCCGGGTGATCTCGGCGCGCAGCTGGTCGCTGGTGCCGCGCAGGCCGGTGAGCAGGTCGACCGGGTCGCCGGAGGTGAGGTGCAGGGCGAGGAAGGCGACCGTCACCGCGCCCCACAGCACCAGGACGGCGCTGCCGAGCCGGCGGGCGGCGGCGCCGATCACGGCGCGAGCCAGGTGTCGGCGAAGTTGGGGAAGCTCTGCTGCTCGAAGACGACGCCCCGCACCCGGGCCGAAGTGCCCAGCACGTAGGTGTTGTTGAAGACGGGCAGGATCGCCGCGTCGTCGCCGATCTTCTGCTGGACGGCGGTGTACAGGGCCTTCTGCCGCTGCACGTCGGTAGTCGCGAGCGCCTCGGCGAGCTGGGCGTCGACCTGGTCGTCGCGGTAGCGGGCGGCGTTGTTGTCGATCTTGGCGGTGGGCACGTGGGCGCTGCCGAAGACCAGCCGCAGCGCGTCCGGGGAGGAGTTGTTGGCGCTGCTGTTGAGGAGGTCGTAGTCCCCGGCGAGGACGCGCTTGACGTAGGTGCCGGTGTCCAGGTTCTGGTTGCGGATCTCGATGCCGAGGTCCTTGGCGGCGGCCTGGATCTGGGTGGCCAGGGCGGTGTACTGGCCGAAGTACTCGCCGATGTACAGGAAGTCCAGGCTCAGCCGCTTGCCGTCCTTGGTGCGGTAGCCCTCGGCGTCGCGCGCCGTCCAGCCGGCGTCGGCCAGCAGCTTCCCGGCGGCCGCGGCGTCGTAGCCGTACTGGCCGGCGACGCTCGCCGCGTACTGCGGGGTGGAGGGCGAGAGCGCCCCGGTGGCGGCGGGGGAGACGCCGAAGTAGAGCTTCTGGACGATCAGGTGCCAGTCGATGCCGTTGCGCAGCGCCTTGCGCAGCCGGACGTCGGTGAGCGGGCCCTTCTCGGTGTTGGGGTTGAGGCTCCAGGGGACGCCGGGGGAGACGGCGCTGTGCACGCTGAACTTGGGGTCGGCCTTGAGCTTGGCCACGTTGACCGGGGCGATCGCGGCGGCGGCGTCGGCCTGACCGCTGGTCAGCGCGCCCTGGCGGGAGGCGTTGTCCGGGACGATCCGCACGGTCAGCCGGTCCAGGTGGGCGGCGCCCCGGTTGACGGCGCCGTCGGGGGCCCAGGCGTAGTCGGCGCGGCGCTGGTAGGTGATGCCCTGCTGCGGGGTGAAGCCCTCGGCGCTGGTGAAGGGGCCGGTGCCGACGATCTTCGAGCAGAGCGCCTTGGGGTCGCCGGCCAGCGTGGCGGGCGACTCGATGCCGAGGCTGGGCGAGGCCAGGCCGGTGAGGAAGGAGGAGGCGGGCGCGGCGAGGGTGACCTCGACGGTCCTCGGGTCGACCACCCTGGCCGACCGGTAGTTCTCGATCAGCTGGGCGGCGCCGGCGGACTTGGTGGCGGGGGCGACCACGTGGTCCAGGTTGGCCTTCACCGCGGCCGCGTCGAAGGCGGTGCCGTCGCTGAAGGTGACGCCCTCGCGCAGGGCGAAGGTGTAGGTCTTCTGGTCCTCGGAGATCGTCCAGGACTTCGCCAGCCAGGGCTGGATGGTGCCGCTGTCGTCCTGCCAGACCAGGGAGTCCAGCGCGGCCCGGGAGAACAGGGCGTCGGCCTGGCCCTGGTGGGGGTCGAGGCAGGTCGGGCCGTAGGGGACGGCGAGGGTGAGGGTGCCGCCGTCCACCGGCTTCCCGCCGTCGGCGGCGCCGCTGGACGTGGTCGCGGATCCGGCGCAGGCGGCGGTCGCCGGGAGCACGGCCAGGGCGGCGACGAGGCCGAGTCTGGAGCGGAACCTCCGGCTGCGGACGGCGGTTCGGGACCGGCCGGCGAGGGCGGCCGGCCGGAGGGACGCGGTGCGGGGGAGTGCGGTGGCGGGTGTGGCGGTGTCGGGGTGCGGCTGCATGACGGGCTTCTCTCCGAGGCGCGCGGACGGCGGCGGGGCCGCCGGGGGACGGGTCGGGGCGCCGCGAGGGCCGCCGCGCGGCCCGGCCGGTCAGAAGGGGCCGGTGGACCGCGCGGGGGCGCAACGCGGCCGGGGACACAGCGCGCTGTCGGTACGGGAGAGGTCGATGGCCCGGCGGGTGGCGGCAAGCAGCAGGCGCATGCCTGGCAGGCCACGCGTGGCGGACACCCCGTACTCCTCGAAGAGCGGCTCCGGAACCGGAGCACCGATGAACGATCGGTTCTCGCCCCTGGAATGACGCGAACGATCAATACTGACCCTGATAGTTAATCAGACTGAACTGGCTTGTTCAATGATTGTCCGGTCTGCGGGATGCAGCGCCCGTCGCAGCGCGTCCGCCTGGGTCGCCAGCGAGTGCCGGCTGACCCCCGCGCGCGGGTCCTTGATGTCGAAGCCGTGGTACGCGCCGGGGAAGACGTGGAGCTCCAGCGGGACGTCCGCCTGGGACAGCCGCAGGCCGAAGTCGATCACCTCGTCCCGGGCCACCTCCAGGTCCCCGACCGAGAGGTAGACCGGCGGCAGGCCGTCCAGCCGCTGCGCCCGGGCCGGCGCGGCGTACGGCGGCACGTCCGGGTGGCCGGGCGGCAGCGGGTGCAGATAGGCGGCCCAGCCGGCCAGCGAGGAGCGCCGGTTCCAGGTGCGCCGGTCCTGGACCAGCCGGCTGGAGGGCGTCAGGTGGCGGTCGTCCAGGACCGGGGCGTGCAGCAGCAGGAGCGTCGGCAGCGCCTCGCCGGTGTCGCGCAGCGCCAGGGTCAGTCCGGTCACCACGGCGGCGCCCGAACTGCTGCCGGCCAGTGCCACCCGGCCGCCGTCCGCGCCGAGCCCGGCGCCCTCGCGGCGCAGCCAGCGCAGCACGGTGCGGCAGTCCTGCTGGGCGGCGGGGTAGGGGTGGCGCGGTGCCAGCCGGTATCCGACCGAGACCACGACCGCCCCCGCGCCCTCGGCGTACAGCTCGCACAGCGGGTCGAACCACTCCAGCCGCTCGCCCGCGGTGAAGCCGCCGCCGTGCACGAACACCACGGTCGGGAGCGGGGGTTCGGCGGGGCCGGCGCCCGGCCGGGCGGGCAGGTAGACGCGCACCGGCACCGGCGGGGCGTCCGGGTCCTGCGGGTCGTGCGCCACCAGGTCCCGGCGCTCGGGCCCGGCCGCGTCGGGGCGCAGCGGGGCCATGCCCGGCACGGGGGCGACGAAGCCCGCCAGCAGCTCCCGGTCGAGCCGGGGGGAGATGTCTTCCATGAGCGCGCGGTCCTCTTCCTGTCCGGCGGCCGGCATCAAACTGAACTGGTCAGTTCAGATCAGTTCTACCAGGAGGAGTGCGCTACTGTGAGGAATGTGAACGAACGTGAACTCCCGATGACGGGCCGTGGCCGGATCGACAAGCGCAGCGCCATCCTTGACGCCGCCGTCAAGGTGTTCACGCGCGAGGGCTACGCGCAGGCGGGCATCGACGCCATCGCCGCGGCCGCCGGAGTGGCCAAGCCGACGCTCTACAACCACTTCGGGGACAAGGAGAACCTCTTCCGGGTGGTGATGCGGGACGGTGCCGAGCGCACCGCCACCCGCATCGTCGCCGCGCTGGCCACCCTGCCCGACGACGGGCAGGACCTCGAAGGCGAACTGGAGCGGGTGGCGCACCGCGTGGTGGAGTGTCAGCTCAGCGACGAGGGCTGGGCGCTGCAGCGGCTGCTCTACGCGGAGGCCTCCCGGCTGCCCGACCTCTACGACCAGGTCGTGGCGCGCGGCTCGCAGCCGGTGGTGGACGTGCTGGCCGGGCGGCTGTCCAGCCTGGCGAACCGGGGCCACCTGGAGCTGGACGACCCGGCCGTCGCGGCGGCCCAGTTCATCGGCCTGGTCTCCGGCAACCTGCCCGGGCTCTCGGCCCTCGGCACCCGCCCGGTCGCGCCGTCGGACCTGGACACCGCCGTTCGGACCGGTGTGCACACCTTCCTGCGCGCCTTCGGTACCGCCCGCCGCCGGTCCGGCCGGCGGGGCTGAGGCGCCCCGGGAACGGGAGCGCGGCCGGACACCTGTTCGGTGCGTGCCGGCCGCGAGATGGCTCCGTTGCTTCAGCCGCCGAGGCGGGCGAGCAGGATGCGTGCCCGGCGGGACTTGGCCTCGGCGCGGTTCTTCAGGTGCAGCGCGTGGGCGAGGCGGTGCTGCTCGGCCTCCCGCATCCGCTCGTTGATGATGGCGCGCGCGGTGTCGAGGTGGTGGTTCATGGTGCGTCGTTCCCCCTTGCCTGCGGGTGCCCGCCGATGGCTTCGGCATCGGCCTCAAGGCCCCCTTGCGCCTATGATTCTACACCAATTTCTGAGCAGGAGCCGACGTTTCGCAGCCGTGACGGGTTGTTGTCCTGTTGTTTAAAGGCCTGTTGATTGGTGAGGTTTGGGTGTGCCGGGCGTGTCCGGGCGTCGTCCGGCGCCGGTAGCATGGGTCCGGCTCCGGGGGGCCGCGAATGAGCATGCCGCGCAAGGATCATGACGATCGGTCAGATCGGAGCGCCTGGACTCGATGGGGGCTCGGATGGGATCGCCGGGAGTGAGCGGCCGGTCCGGGGTGCTGGCCCCGTCGCTGCGGCTCTGGCTCGGGCTGATGGCCGCCTTCGGGGCGGCGGCGGTCGCCGTGCTCGGGGTGGTGTACGGCGGCGAGGGCGAGCCCGGCGCGGTGGACGCCCGGATCGGCGCGGCCGTGGACGGGGTGGGGGCGCCGTGGCGGAACGTCGCACTGGCCGTCGACGCCCTGGGGGAGCCGGTGGGGGCCGTGGTGCTGGTCGCGGCCGCGGTCGCGGGCTGCCTGCTGCTGCGGCAGCCGCGCGCCGCGGTGTTCCTGATCGCCGGCGTCGGCCTGAGCGTGGCGACGGCGACGCTGCTCAAACACCTGGTGGGCCGCACCATCCACGGTGCGAACCTCTCCTTCCCGAGCGGGCACACCGCCTTCCTCACCGCGCTCGTCCTCGTGCCGGCGGTGCTCGCGGCCCGCGGCAGGACGGCGGGCCCGCTGCTGGTCGTGGCCGCGGCGCTGCCGGCCGGCGCCGTCATGGGCTGGGCGGAGGTCGCCCTCGGCGCGCACTACCCGACCGACACCCTCGGTGGCTGGTGCACCGCGCTGGCGGTGACACCGGCCACCGGGTGGCTGGTCGACCGGACGGCCGGTCGGTGGTACGCGGCGCACTGAACCCCTGCCGAACCGCATCGCAGGGGGTTCGCGGCGGGTGCTTCGGAGCGGGTGGGGCACAGCGGGGCGGTTCACCCCGGACGGCTCAGACCCGGCGCCGGAACACGGGTTTCACCGGCCGGCCGGCCAGCCAGGGGGTGGGGTCACCGGCGTCCAGCGCCTTGCGGTACACGGCGCAGGCCTCGGCCACCACCTCGACGGTGTGGTCGATGTCGGCGTCGTCGAGCGCGCTGCTCACCACGAACGACGGGGCCAGCACCCCGCCCAGCACGAGCCGGCGCAGGAACAGGGTGCGGTAGGGCTGCGACGGCTGCCGATGCTCGTCGAGGGTGGCGAAGACCAGGTTGCTCGCCCGTCCCCGGACCACGACGTGGTCGCCGACACCCGCGGCCGCGGCGACCGCGCGGACGCCTGCGGCCAGCCGCTCGCCGAGGGCGTGCAGCCGGGCGGTGATGCCCTCCTCGGTGTAGGTGGCCTGCACGGCCATCGCGGCGGCCAGCGAGTGCGTCTCCGCGCCGTGGGTGGTGGACAGCAGGAACACCCGGTCGCCGGGGTGACGCAGCCCGCCGCGCTCCATCAGGTCCCGGCGCCCGGCCAGCGCGGAGACGGCGAACCCGTTGCCCAGCGCCTTGCCGAAGGTGGACAGGTCGGGGACGACGCCGTACAGGCCCTGGGCGCCCGCCTCGGACCAGCGCAGACCGGTGATCATCTCGTCGAAGACCAGCAGGCAGCCGTGCCGGTCCGCCAGCTCCCGCAGCCCGGCCAGGTACCCGGGCGGCGGCTCGGTGTGGCCGGCGGGTTCGAGGATCAGACAGGCGATCTCGTCCCGGTGGCGGGTGAGCAGTTCCTCCGTGGCGGCCAGGTCCCCGTACGGGAAGGTCACGGTGAGCTCGGTGGTCGCGGCGGGGATGCCGGTGGACATCGGCGTGGTGCCGATGAACCAGTCGTCGACGGAGAAGAACGGCTGGTCGCCGCAGACGGCCACCCGCTGGCGCCCGGTGACGGCGCGGGCGAGCCGGACCGCGGCGGTGGTGACGTCGGAGCCGTTCTTCGCGAACTTCACCATCTCGGCGGTCGGCACCGTGGCGAGGAAGCGTTCCGCGGCCTCGACCTCCACGACGGACGGCCGGACGAAGTTGCTGCCCCGCTCGATCTCCCGCCGCACCGCCTCGATCACCCGCGGGTGGGCGTGGCCGAGGCTGACCGAGCGCAGGCCGGAGCCGTACTCGACGTAGCGGTTGCCGTCGACGTCCCACACGTGGGCGCCGCGGCCGTGGCTGATGACCGGGGCGAGGTCCTCGGGGTACTGGTCGTCGCCCTTGGCGTAGGTGTGGGCGCCGCCGGGGATCAGGGCATGCAGCCGCTCGTTCGCCCGCCGCGATCCGAGCCGGTCGGACTCCCCGGAGTGCCGGGCGTGGGTGTCTCGGGTGGTCATGGCGGCCCTCATCCCTTCCCGTGCCGCAGGACCTCGGCGAGGCTCGGCGCCTCCCGGTCCCGCTTGGACACCGACGTGGCCGGCAACGGCCAGGGGATGGCGAGTTCGGGGTCGTCGAAGGCGATCGTCACGTCCTCGGCCGGATCGTGCGGTCGGTCGATCCGGTACGAGACGTCGGCGGTCGCGCTCAGCGCCTGGAAGCCGTGGGCGCACCCGGCCGGGATGTACACGCTCGTCTGCGTCTCGCCGGACAGCTCGAAGAAGGCCCGGCCGAGGAAGGTCGGCGAGTCCGGCCGCAGGTCCACCACGACGTCGAAGACCTCCCCGGAGGAGCAGCGCACCAGCTTGGCCTCACCGGCGCCGGAGCGCAGGTGCAGGCCGCGCAGCACGCCCCGCACCGAACGGGACAGGCTGTGCTGGACGAAGGCGCCCGGGTCGAGGCCCACCGAGCGGATCACCTCGGCGTCGAAGGTGCGGCAGAAGAAGCCGCGTTCATCGGCGTACGGGGTCGGTTCGAACAGGTACGCACCGGCGATCGCCGGAACTTTGGTCGCCCTCATGGAGCCTCCCCTGGAGAGTGGTTGTGGGTCAGGTCGTGGTCGAGGCCGCGGCCGGCCGTCGGGAAGAGGGCCGCGGTCAGGGCGCCGAACTGCCGTTCGAGCTCCCGGCCGGCGGCCAGGTTGCGTTCGGCGAGGGTCTGCCGCAGCTCCGCCGACTGCTTCTCCAGCGCGCGGAACTGCTCGATCAGCCGGTCGGCGTCGACCTCCCGGGCCGGGTGGCAGTACGCCCCCAGCCCCATCCGGGCCATCAGCGCCTCGCTCTTGGCCGCGTAGCTGAGCGCGAGCGTCGGCGTACCGGCCTTCAGCGCGCAGATCAGATTGTGGTATCGGGTCGCCACCACGGTGTCGGCGGCGGCCGTCTCCTCCATCAGGTCGGCCAGCGAGGCCGGCGAGGCCGCGGTGAGTAGCGGCGAGTCCACGGCGGCGAGGATCGAGGTGACCACCGGTTCGTCGACGTCGTCACCCCAGAGCAGCCGGACGGGTCTGCCCTCCTCGACCAGCGCGCGGACGAAGCGGGTCGTGCCGTCGAGGTAGCGCCGGTGGATCTCCTCCGCCCGGGCGCGGTCGTCGTTCCCGCCGTGGAAGGCCATGACGCCGACGCAGACCGGTCCCGGCGGACCCTGCGGCGCGCCCGCCGGCGGCGCCGGCAGGGAGAAGGCGAGGTCCGGGTAGACCTCGTCGCGCCGGGTGTCCACCCCCATCGCCCGCATCGCGTCGCGGGACGGGGCGTCCCGGTACGAGCGGTAGGCGGCCAGCCGCGCCGACCAGCGCACCAGGATCCGGGTGGGCCGGCTGCCGATCGTGGCGGCGCCGACGCTGACCAGCGCCACCCGGGTGCCGAACAGCCGCCCGGAGGCGCAGAGCAGGAACAGCGCGTACGGGAAGCCCCACGGCCGCAGCGGCAGGGTGGCCTCCAGGACGCCCATGCCCGGCACGATCACCACGTCGTGCCGGCGCACCCAGGCGGCGGTGCGCACGGCGTCGACGATCTTGCCCAGCCCCTTCGCGGCGACCGAGCCCGCCCGGGAGGCCGTCCGGTACTCCCCGCGGTACCAGTGCAGCCGGGTCGCGGGGATCCGGAACCGGGCGGTGACCGCCTCGGGCCCGCCGCACAGCGCGTCCACGACGGCCTCGGGGTGCTCGGCGCGCAGGTAGCGCAGCACCGCCTCCAGCGAGCCGTCGTTGCCGAGGTTGCCGGAGCCGAGCAGGCCGAACACCCCGACCCGCACCGGTGTTCCGTGCGCCGCGGTCATGCCCGCCTCCCCTCGCGCCCGGCGACCAGCGCGTCCACCGAGACGGCGAGCCGGTCCGGGTCGACCGGCGCCCGGTCCTCGACGCGCTCGCCGGCGCCCGGCCGGACCCGGCTGGTCGCCCAGGCGGCCAGGTGGCGGTAGCAGGCGCGCCGGTCGGCGGGGGACAGCGGCACCCGCCGGATCGTCGCGACGAACCCCCAGACGTACTCGGCGAGCAGCCGGGGCGTCGGGTGCAGCGGTCCCGCCCGGCGCGGGTCCAGGTTGACGCACCGGGAGCGCTTGGAGGGGTTGGCCCGCTCGGCGCGGGTGGGGTGGTCGCGGCGGAAGTACAGCAGCTCCGGCACCTGGTGGAAGGGCCCGCGCAGGCCGATCTCGGCGACGAAGGTGCGGTCCGCGTGGTGGTAGCTGTCGAGCGGCTTCACCCGGCGCAGCACATCGGCCCGGATCACCCCGTAGAAGTCGTCGCCGCCGGGCTCGAACAGCATGCTGCGGAAGCGCTCCGGCGCGTGCGGCGAGGCGGTGGCGAGCCCGTACTCGTAGGGGACCTTCACCCGGCCGTCGCCGTCGATGACCGCCTGGTCGGCGTGCGCGAGGATCACCTCCGGCCGCTCGTCCAGCGCCTCCACGCAGCGCCGCAGCAGGTCGCGGGCGTAGAGGTCGTCGTGCGAGGCCCACTTGAACAGTTCGCCGCGGCACTCCTCGAACACGCGGTTGTGGTTCGGCGAGGCGCCGATGTTCCGCGGCAGCCGCAGGTAGCGGATGCGGGAGTCCTGCGCGGCGTAGCGGCGGCAGATGTCCTCGGTCGCGTCGGTCGAGGCGTTGTCGGAGATGACCAGCTCGAAGTCCTCGTAGGTCTGGCCGAGCAGGGCGTCGAGCGACTCGGCGAGGTACTCCTCGCCGTTGTAGACGGGCAGCCCGATGCTCAACCGGGGAACCGCGGTCATGGCGTCCTCACTTCGGGGATGTCGTTCTCTGGTTCGGAAACAAGGGCGCGGTGGTGTTCGCGCAGGGCGGCCCGCAACTGCTGCCACCACACGGCCGAGCCGCAGGCGGTGGCGGTGGCGACGCCCCAGGCGGAGCCGGCCGTGCCGGCCAGGGCGGCGCCGCCGAGGCCGCCGCCGAGGTAGCAGGCGGAGGCGAACAGCTGGCAGCGCAGGCTGCGCCGGGCCGCGGCGAGCGCCCGCAGCCCGGCCGCCGCGCCGGTGCCCAGGCCCGCGCCGGCGACGCCGAGGGTGGCCGGCACGATCAGCTGGGAGGAGGAGTGCCAGACGTCGCCGAGCACCAGCTCGCCGAGCCGGTCCGGCATCAGCAGCAGCGCGCCGCCCCACAGCAGCGCGGCGGCGGCCTGCCCGCCGCCCAGCCGCAGGCAGAACCCGCCGAGCCGGTGGGAGGCCTGCCGCAGCACCCGGGCGGCCTCCGCCACGGTGACCAGGGACAGGCCCATCAGCAGGGCCAGGAAGGGTCCGAGCAGCAGCTCGGCGCCCCGCACCGTCCCCACCGCGCCGACCCCGGCGATCGCGCCGAGCCCGTACGCCCGCAGCTGGCCGGCGGCGCTGAGGCTGACGTTCTCGACCAGGTACCGGCTGCCGAGGTCGCGCTGCTCGCGCAGCCACCCGCGGGCCCCGGTCACCCGGGGCCGGATGCCGGACTGCAGGAAGCCGTACCCGGCGGCCACCGCGGCGGCGGCGCCCCAGGCCAGCAGGAAGGCGGCGACGGTGCCCACCCGGGCCGCCACGACCATCGCCGGGACGAGCGCGACGCCCTGCACCAGGTCATTGGTGAAGGCCTTGCGCCCGGCGCCGGCGGCGAAGAACGCGAACCGCCGGGAGTCCTGCAGCAGCAGCGCCGGCAGGGCGAGGCCGAGCGAGACGAACGCGGGCCCGATCCGGCCGCCGAGGCCGAGCCCGACCAGCAGGCACCCGGCGCCGAGGGAGGAGCCGATGACCAGCGCGGTCCCCGAGGACCGGGCCGCCGCCGAGCGCCAGAGCGCCTCCGGCACGCCGCTGAACCGCACCATCAGCGGATCGGTGGCCAGCCCGCGGGCGACGTTCAGCACCAGGCCGTAGGTCAGCCAGGCCAGGCTGAACACGCCGAACGCGGTCACCCCCAGCGAGCGGGCCACGAAGACGCCCACCGCGAAGTTGGTCATGCTGGAGACCGCCTGGTCGGCCAGGCCCCAGGACAGCCGCCCGGCGACGCCCCGCCCGCCGCCCCGTCCGCCCCGTCCGGTCGGCCCGGTCCCCGCAGGCGGGTCCGCCGGTGTCGTGCTGCTCTCCTCCTCGGTGGTCATCGGCGTCAGGCCTTGATCAGTCCGGCGCCGTGCAGGGCGCCGGCCGCGACGGCGACCGCGTCGAACGGCAGCCCGGACCGCTCGGCGACGTCCAGCAGACTGTGCTCGCCGTCGGAGAGGCTGAGCACCCAGAGCATGGCCAGCTGGGCCTGCTTGGCATCGCTGCGCCCGCCGAGCGAGTCGTACAGCCCGCGCCGGCCCAACTGCGGTTCGCCGTACGGGCTGAGGTTGACGTACCGCCGGTTGCGGTCGAGCACGGCGAACGCCTCCCGGCAGACGGCGAGCGTGTCCGCCATCGCCTCCGGGGAGACGAAGTCCGGGTTGTCCGCCGAGGTGTGGTACTCGGGGTACCCGGCGTACGGGGTCCGGCAGAGCGAGCCCACGCCGAGGTCGAACCCGGGCGAGCAGTACTGCCGCTCGTCGTAGCCGTACGGCGTGAACGCGTTGACGCGGTGCGGGCGTTCGGAGGTGCGCAGGACGTACTGCAGCACCCGGTCGATCTCCGCGTCGCCCCGCCGGCTCTGCTTGTACGTCAGCTCGCCCCGGTCTCCGGCGCAGGCCAGCACCAGCCCGTGCCGGACCCGTTCGATCCGCTCCGCGTTGCGGGCCAGCCAGGTGATCGCCCCGATGGTGCCGGGCGCGAAGACGAACCGGTAGGTGTAGTACGGCGTGCGCTCCGCCAACTCCCGGGCCAGGAAGACCGCCACCGCGATGCCGGCCAGGTTGTCGTTGGCCAGCGAGGGGTGGCAGACGTGGCAGGAGACGATCACCTCGTCGGCGACCTGCCCGGGGACGACGTGCTCGGCGTAGGTCAGGTGGCCGTCGGCGAGCGTGGAGTCGATGCGGACCTCGTACTCGCCGTCCGGCATCGCGTCCAGGGTCTCCTGGGCCAGGCAGAACCCCCACTGCGGCTGGTAGTAGCTGGTGCGGTACGGCACCCAGGACGGCTGGTCGGGCAGCGTGTGCAGGTGTTCGCGCAGCTCGGCCAGCGGCATGACCGCCGACACCGGCACGCTGTAGCCGAGCACGTGCAGGCTGGAGGCCGCGAAGTCGACGACCCGGTTGCCCGCGCCGTCGGCGATGTACGCGTCCCGGATGTTCCACTCCTGCGGCACCGTCCAGTCGAGCACCTGGGTCCCGGTCGGCACCTCGTGCACCCGCAGCGGGAGGTACTCGCCGACGATGTCCAGGGTGGCGCGCACGCCGTCGCCGGTGATGCTCCGGCAGATCGGGTACAGCCGCTCCACCAGCGCGTGCATCGCCGGGCCGGCCGCGGTCACCGGCGCCACCGCAGGGTGTCGTCGACGGTGCCGGCCTCCGACGCCGCGCGCAGGACCGCCAGCCGGGTGAAGCGCTGCTCGAAGCCCTCCCGGGTGAGGCCGAACTCGCGGTAGGCGTCGGCGAGTTCGATCGCCCCCCGCTTCACCGTCCACTCGCAGTCGAAGCCGGGCAGCGCGGCCCGGAACCGGGAGAAGTCCACCCGGTAGGACCGCGGGTCGCTGCCGTTCTCCCCGGTGATCCGCACCTTCGCGCCGGACACCGCCTCGGCGACCTGCTCGGCGATCTCGGCGACGGTGACGTTGTTGGCCTCGCTGCCGATGTTGAACGCCCGGTCGTGCACCGCCTCCCGGGGCGCGGTCAGCGCGGCCGTGAACGCCCGGGCGATGTCGGCGGCGTGCACCAGCGGGCGCCAGGGCGTGCCGTCGGAGAGCACCAGCACCTCACCGGACAGCAGCGCGTGGCCCACGAGGTTGTTCAGCACGATGTCGGCCCGCAGCCGGGGCGAGTGGCCGAAGGCGGTGGCGTTGCGCATGTACACCGGGCTGAAGTCGCCGTCGGCCAGCTCGTGCAGGTCGTCCTCCACCCGCACCTTGGACTCCGCGTACGGCGTCACCGGGCGCAGCGGGGCGTCCTCGGCCACCAGGTCGTCGCCGCCGGCGGCGCCGTAGACGGAACAGGTCGAGGCGTACAGGAAGCGCCGCACCCCGGCCTCGCGGGCCAGCCGGGCCAGCCGCACGGAGGCGTGGTGGTTGATGTCGTAGGTGAGGTCCGGCGCCAGCGAGCCGAGCGGGTCGTTGGACAGCGCGGCCAGGTGGATCACCGCGTCCACCCCGGCCACGTGCTCGGCCGTGACGTCGCGCAGGTCCACCCGGTGCCCCGGCGGGTCGGCCGGCGCCGGGCCGAGCAGACAGTCCGCGAACAGGCCGGCGTCCAGCCCGACGACCTCGTGCCCGGCGGCCGCCAGGACCGGGGCCATCACGGTGCCCAGATAGCCCTGGTGTCCGGTCAGCAGTACGCGCAAGGTTCAACCCTCCAGATCGAGAACGAGTTTGGCGACGTCGAACGCCTCGGCGTAGCGCGCGTGGCATTCGATGCCGCGGATCCGGGCCAGCCCGAGGAAGGCCTCCCGGTCGTACCAGGGCCGGTGCCGCTGCGAGGGGTAGTGCTCCTGCAGCAGCCGCACCTTCTGCTCGGCGACCTCCGGGGACAGCGGCTGGTACGCCGTCGGCCGGCCGAGGTCGCCGTCCCACTTGACGATCTCGTAGCCGAGCACCAGGTGGTCGCGGAACGCCGTGGTCACCAGCCGGGCCAGGCCGCGGTGGTCCTGGTGGGCGTCCGCGGTGCGCGGGGCGAGGACCAGCTGCGGCTCGGTGCGCCCGCGCAGCTCCTCGACCGCGGCCTTGGCCTCCTCCCAGTGCGCGGGCAGCCGGCCGTCCGGCAGCTTCAGCACGGTCAGGTGCAGCTCGGCGCCCGGGCAGAAGGCGGCGAGCGCGGCCCGCTCCTCCTGCTCCCGCTCGCCCCCGCCGCCGGAGAGCACCAGCGCGTCGACCCGCAGACCCGGGCGCGCCAGGCACAGCGCCAGCAGGGTGCCGCCCGCGCCGATGGCGATGTCGTCGCAGTGCGCCCCGAGCGCGACGATGCGCTCCGGGCGCCCGGCCCCGAGCCGGATCACCCGGTCACCGCCCCGGCGCCGGCCGGACCCGTTCCCGCGCCGTCCCGCTCCCACACCGCCCACGGGCGGTCGCCCCGGGCGTAGGCGGCGTCCAGCGCGGCCCGTTCCTTCACGGTGTCGGTCGGCTTCCAGAAGCCGCGGTGCTGGTGCGCCACCAGCCGGCCGCGCTTGGCCAGCTGGGTGCAGCCGTCGGCCACCAGGTCCCCGTTCTCCGGGATGTGGTCGAAGACCTCCTGACGGAGCACGAAGTAGCCGCCGTTCTCCCACAGCGGCAGTTCGCTCACCGCGGTGATGCCCCCCACCAGGCCGTCCTCGCCCAGCTCCACGCAGTGGAACGAGGACTGCGGCGGCACCACCATCATCGACGCGCCGGCGTCGCGCCGGGCGAAGGCGTCGATCATCTCCGGCAGCGGGGCGTCGGTGAGCACGTCGGCGTAGTTGGCGAGGAACATCTCGTCGCCGTCCAGGTGGTGGCGCACCCGGCGCAGCCGCTCGCCGATCGGCGACTCGATGCCGGTCTGGGCGAAGGTGATCGTCCAGGAGGAGATGTCGGTGGACAGCAGCTCGGTGCGCCCGCCGCGCAGCACGAAGTCGTTGGACGTCGTCTCCTCGTAGTTGAGGAAGAAGTCCTTGATGTGGTGGGCCCCGTAGCCGAGGCACAGGATGAAGTCGGTGTGCCCGAAGTACGCGTAGTAGCGCATCACGTGCCAGATCAGCGGCCGCGGGCCGACCATCGCCATCGGCTTGGGGACGTCGTCGGAGGCTCCGCTGCGCATCCGCAGTCCGTAGCCGCCGCAGAACAGGACGACCTTCACGGCTTCACCTCCACGACGGTCAGTTCCGGGACGGGGAAGACCAGCCGGCCGCCCCAGGCGTGCACGTAGGACAGCTGCTCGGTCAGCTCCTCCCGCAGGTTCCACGGGAGGACGAGGACGTAGTCCGGGCGGTCGGTGGCGATCTGCTCGGGCGGCAGGATCGGGATGCGGGTGCCGGGGGTGAACCGGCCGTGCTTGTAGGGGTTGCGGTCGACCGTGTACGGCAGCAGGTCGGGCCGGATGCCGCAGTGGTTGAGCAGGGTGTTGCCCTTGCCCGGCGCGCCGTAGCCGACGACCGTCTCGCCGCGCTCGGCGGCCTCGACGAGGAAGCGCAGCAGGTCCCGGCGGACCTTGGCCACGCGGGCCGAGAACTCGGTGTACCCGGACAGCTCCCGCAGCCCGGCGGCCTTCTCCCGCTCCAGGACGTCGGTCACCCGCTCGGACGGCCCGCCCGCCGCCTCGGCCGGGCGGGCCCACAGCCGGATCGAACCGCCGTGCGTGGGCAGCAGCTCCACGTCCACCAGCGTGAGCCCGCCGCTCTCCAGCGCCCGGGCCGCGGACGCCACCGTGTAGTACTGGAAGTGCTCGTGGTAGATCGTGTCGTACTGGTTCTCCTCGATCAGCGTCAGCAGGTGCTGCACCTCGATGGAGACCCAGCCGTCGTCGGCCACCAGGGCGCGCAGCCCCCGGGTGAACCCGATCACGTCGGGGATGTGCGCGTACACGTTGTTGGCCACCACCAGGTCCGCCGGGCCGTGCTCGGCGCGCACGGCCGCGCCGGTGACCGGGTCCAGGAACTCGGTGAGCGTGGGCACGCCCGCCTCCCGCGCGGCGCCGCCGACGTTCACCGACGGCTCGATGCCGAGGCAGCGGATGCCCCGGTCCACCACGTGCCGCAGCAGGTAGCCGTCGTTGCTGGCGACCTCGACCACGAAGGAGTCGGGGCCCAGGCCCAGCCGCGACACGGCCCCGGCGACGAAGCCGCGGGCGTGCTCCACCCAGGACGTCGAGTAGGAGGAGAAGTAGGCGTACTGGGTGAACGTCTCCTCCGGCGTGATCAGCGGCGGGATCTGGGCGAGCCAGCAGTCGGTGCAGACCCGCAGGTGCAGCGGATAGGTCTGCTCCGGCCGGTCCAGCTGGTCCGCGGCGAGGAAGCTCTCGCACGGCGGGGTCGCCCCCAGGTCGACGACGCTCCCCAGCGCCGTCGATCCGCAGAGTCGGCAACGTGTCATCTACTGCCCCCATTTCCTGCCCGCGCGGGAGCCCCGGCGCGGGTCAGCGTTGGTGTTCCCCACCGGCGGCGCGCCGTCGGCGCCGCCGGACCGACCCGCGATCGCGGTGCGGTACCCCTCCACCAGGCGCTCCAGGCCCACGGCCGGGCTGAAGTCCTGGTCGTATCGGTGCCGGGCCGTGCGGCCCATCTCCCGGTTGGCGGCCGGGCCGGCCGTGATCCGGCGCAGGCAGGACGCGAGCGAGGCCGCGTCGCCCGGCCGGTGCAGCAGGCCGCTCACCCCGTCCTCGACGAGCTCGACGAAGGCGCCGTGCGCGGCGGCGACCGCCGGGACCCCGGCCGCCATTGCCTCCGCGACCACCAGGCCGAAGGTCTCCCGGGCCATCGAGGGGGCCACCACGGCGACCGAGCGCGCGAGCGCCTGCCGGCACTGCTCCGGGCTGTACAGACCGGCGTAGCGCACGTCCTCGCGGCCCGCCGTCCAGGCGGCCACCTCGGCCTCCAGCGGCCCCGCGCCCGCGAGCACCAGCGGCACGCCCACGCCGCCGTCCGCCGCGACCGCGTCCCACGCGGCCATCAGCAGCCGCACGCCCTTGGACTCGGTGAGCCGGCCGAGGAAGAGCAGGTGCTCGCCGGAACCCTCCCGGCGGACACCGGGCTCGGGCACGAAGTTGTGCTTCACCAGCAGCCGTCCGGCCGGCATGCCGGAGCGCACCAGGAGGTCGCGCTGCATCGAGGAGATGCAGAAGAACCGGTCCACGCCGGACCACCACCGCCGCCGGTTGACCGACAGGCTGACCGCGAGCGGCACCGTCGCCAGCCGCGAGTCGCGGTAGCAGCCGTGCCGGACGGCGGGCAGCGCCGCCACCGACCCGACGCACTCGGTGCACGGCCGGCCGTCGCGGTGCAGCGTGCCCGGCGGGCAGACCTGGGTGTAGTTGTGCAGCGTGGCGACGACGGGCACCCCGGCGTCGGCGCAGGCGGCGAGGACCGCCGGCGACAGCAGCGGGAAGACGTTGTGGACGTGCACCACGTCCGGGCGCTCGGCGCGCAGCCGGGCCGTGAGCTCCGTGCGCACGGCCGGGTTCCACGGCACGAGCAGCGGCACCGCGACCTTGCCGAGCAGGGACCGGGCGGCGATGTCGTCGCTGCGCCGCTCGAACAGGTCGACCCGGTGGCCGGCCGCCCGGAGCAGCGCCGACTCCTCGTCGACGACCCGGTTCTCCCCGCTCGGCTGCGCCGAGGAGTAGCGGTTGTGCACCACGAGGACGTGCATGGTCAGGTCACCTCCCGGTTCCGCTCCCGGCGGGCGGTGAGCCGCCACGGGAGCGCGGGCGTCGTCAGGGGCGTCGCCGCGGGCGCGCCCGCGGCGGGTGTGGCGAGCAGTGATGCGGCCAGGGCCAGGTGCAGCAGGTACGGCGAGGCGTCGCCGAGCCCGGCCTCGGTGTACGAGGAGAGGGCGACGTAGCTGATCAGGAAGATCGCGCAGGCCCTCGGCAGCGAGGGCGGGCGCAGCAGCGCGACCCCGAGCAGCGCCACCAGGACCGCCGCCACCAGGACGATGCCGGCCTGGCCCTGCTCGTTGTAGACGGCCAGCCAGCTGTTGTCGATCGGCAGCCCGCCGAAGGACTTGTCGCCCAGGCCCACGCCGAACACCCGCTCCGGGAGCGTCCGGGGCGCCGACAGCAGGGCGTCCCAGACCTTGGCCCGCCCGGTGAGGTTGGAGAAGTTCTCCTTGCTCTGCCCGCGCATGAACCACGACTGCAGCGCGGAGGAGAACGCCACCGCGGCCACCGTGGCGCTCACCACCGCCCAGGTGAAGAACCGGCGGGCGGCGGCGCTGGTCAGCAGGAGCGAGCCGATCGCCAGCGCCAGCCCGACGAGCAGGCCGACCGTGGCGGTCCGGGTGTGGGTCATCGCGAGCAGGACGAGCGTGGGCACGATGACCACGGCCGCGCTCGTCCCGGTGGTCTCGCGGCCCAGCAGGAGCAGCACGGTGAGGCCGATGATCACCGCGGAGTACTGTCCGATCTGCGGCGGGGTCAGCGGCCACAGCGCGCCGACCAGCCGCCCGCCGTAGTACTCGGGCATGGCGGTGCCCGGTGAGATGACCAGCCCGGCGGCCACCAGCACGAGCACCCCGAAGTACATCCGGATGTGGGTCCGCACGAACAGCAGTCCGCCGGTCCACCAGCGGCTGAGCAGCCACAGCGTGGCGATGAAGATCGTCAGCCGGGCGCAGCGGAACAGCGCCCCGGCCCCGACCTCCAGGCGCAGGCTGGAGATCAGGCTCGGCACCAGCAGCAGGCTGAGCAGGACCAGGAAGCTGCCGGCCCGCACGCGCAGCCGCAGGTTGAGCGCGAGCGCCAGCGCGAACGCGGAGACCAGCGCGCCCATGGTCGCCATCTGGATCAGCGAGCGGGGCAGCCGGACGATGGTCTTCGCCCCGGCGGAGCCGAGCGTGTTGAGGCCCAGCAGCGCCCAGACGATCCAGACGGCCTTCGGGGTGCCGCGCACCGCGTCCGTGCCCATCTCAACCACCGGCCCGTGGGGCGAAGGTGCTGCCGGCGTCCTGCCGGTAGGGATCGCCCTGCCACTGCGCGGGGTCGAGCGGGCGGTCCGGGTCGTCGGCCACGAAGGTCCACGGTCCCCGGTAGTCGTTGTCGTGCCAGCGGTTGTCCTGCCCGAGGGTGAGCGCCTCGGCCACCCGCTTGCCCTTGTACGGCGACCAGTCCGGATAGGTGCCGTAGTTGGAGAGCACCGCCATCCGGCCGCACTCCGTCGTGCACCCGACCACGGACGGGTCGAGGCTGAAGCGGTTGTCGTGGATGTCCACCCGCTGGGTCTTCCACCGGCAGTCGCCGTAGAGCGGGGCGGTGCCGATCGCCGGCGCCGCGCAGCTCGCGGTGTCCTTCACCAGGCGGGTGCAGTAGCCGGTCGAGGTGTTGGCCGGGCTGTTGCAGAACCGGTCGGCGTTCTCCCACAGGGTGATCCCGGACCAGTTGTCCTCCAGGACGTTGTGGTGGATCTCGATCCGGTCGGTGCGGGCCGGGATCCGCGGCTCCCCGCCGGACTCCGACAGGTAGACCGCCGCGTACGGGAAGTTGTCGCCGTCGGCGGTGTGCTCGCGGCCCTCGGCCCAGGTGTTGCGCCGGACGGTGTTGTCCCGGACGACCGCGTTGTAGCTGGTCTCGTACACCAGCGCGGCACCGTCGTTGGCCTCCAGCAGGTTGTTCTCGATCAGGAAGTCGTTGTTGTTGTTGTCCGCCCACAGCCCGGGTCCGCGGTTGTCGTGCACCCAGTTGCCGCGCACGTCGGCGCCGTCCACGGCCCAGAACTTGATGCCGCCGGTGCAGCCGCAGCCCGGCTCCCGGCGCTCCCAGTCGTCGGTGTTGTTGCCGGTGACCTCGTTGCCCTCCACCACCAGGCCCTTGATGGAGTCACCGGTCTTGTACGCGTTCATGCCGTACTGCCCGTTGCGGCGCAGGCAGCTGGCGCGCAGCTGCTGGTGGGCACCGGCCATCAGCCCGGCGCCGGAGTTGTCCTGGACGGTGGTGTTCTCGATCACCCAGCCGTCGGCCATGTCGTGGTTGACCACGCCCTCGTCGTGCGGCGCGACGAAGCCCTGCACGGTCAGGTGGCGGATGGTGACGCGGGGGGCGGTGCCGCTGAACGCGTAGTTGTTGGTCCGGCGGCCGTCGAGCACCGCGCCCGGCGCGCCGAGGTAGGTGTTCCCCTCCTTGGCCATCACCTGGGCGTAGCGGTCCGGTTGGAGCGTGTGGGTGCCCGGCAGCAGCCAGAACGTGGTGTTCGGGGGGCTGTTCCTGGTCTTCGCGGCCAGGTCGTCGACCACCGCGGGGTCGACCGTCACCGCGCCCGGCGGCGCCGTCGCCGGCCCCGGCGCCGGGTGGTCGCACACCCGGGCCGCGGCCGCCGGCCCGGACGCCGTGGCGGACGGCGCGCCGCTCGGCCCCACCGGGTGGGACGGCGTGCCGGTGCAGCCGGTGACCACCACCAGCAGGGCCAGCGCCAGCGCCGCCACCGCCGCCGGCGCCCCCCGGTTCCGCCTCCTGATCCGCACGCCCCGCCCCTTCCCTAGCCGCCGAACCCGAGGACGGTGGTGAACCCCTGCGCGTCGTCGGCGAAACCGGTGCCGACCAGCGTGGTGGCGGGCACCTTGCGTCCGAAGCCGGGGGAGTACCAGCCCAGCGGCGGTTCGCTCTCGCCGCGGTGCGCCCGCCAGGACAGCTGCCCGGGCAGGTCGAGCACGGCGGAGCGGTCCTCGCCGTCGCGGGTCCAGGTCAGCACCGCCCGGTTGTCCGTCAGCTCGGCGGTGACCGCCGGGCCGAGGTGGAACGCCAGGCGCACGGCCCGGCGCGGGCCGCGCACCTCGTCGGTGATCCGCAGCTCCCGGCTCCCGGCGGCCAGCTCCACCCGGCGGCGGTGCACGGTGTCCTGGTAGCCGTCGTGCTCGGCGCACCAGCGGGCCGTCGTCCCGCCGGAGGACTCCGCGGCGAGGACGCGGCTGCGGGCGTGCCGGGTCCACAGGAACGGGCCGCCGGAGACGGACTGGTCGGCGCCGTCCAGCTCCAGGGTGTTGTGGCCCAGCGTCGAGCGGAAGTACCGCCGCCACTCGGGCTGCCCGTGGTAGCAGAACGTCCCCGGGTCGGCGAGCACGTCGACGCCGTCGTGCCGGACCTCCACGGACAGCGCGTCCGCGTGGGCGTGCGCGGCGATGGACAGGAAGCCGTGCGGCCCGCCGTCGCAGCGGCACCAGATGTCCTCCCCGCCGCGCAGGACGGTCAGGCCCGCGTCGGGGAAGTGCGCCGGCCGGGCGGCCGGGCGGCGCACCGTGCCGTCCTTGCCGTACGGCCGGACGAGCGCGGCCAGCAGCGGGGTGCGCACATCGCCGCCGCTCACCGCCGGCCACCAGGGGAGCCGGCCGAAGACGGCCTCCCCGGTGGCCAGCAGCGAGCCCCAGCGGTCGGTGCCCGCGCCGTCCAGCACCAGGCCGTGCCCGTCGTCGGCGTCGCCCTGGCGCGGCGGCCGCAGCCGGTTGTCCACGACGGCCGCGAGCGCGTCGGTCATCCGCAGCAGGACGAGCCGCACGGTCCGGGGGACCGGCACGGCGGCGGCGTCCGCCTCGGCGACCGCAGCCAGGCCGAGCTCCAGGACGAGCCCGTGGTACTCGGTGGCCAGTTCGCGGTTGAGGCCGGAGGGGAAGGTGTTGGCGCGCAGGTTCCGCTCCAGCGACCGCAGCGCGGCGGAGCGCCAGCGCGCCGAGGAGGGGAACCAGCCGAACGCGCAGGCCGCGGCGAACTGCCCGGCGTTCTCGGCGATCACGTGGTTGTTCGCCGAGGACCCGCGGCTGGGGAAGGCCGCCAGCCAGCGCTGGTGGTGCCAGATCTGCTCCAGCGCCACCGGGTTCTCCTCGAACAGCGCGGCCGTGCCCGGCCAGCCGTCGAGCAGCCGGCGCACCCACACCCAGGACAGCAGCCGGATGCCCAGCTCGATGCCGCTGATCCAGTGCACGCCGCGCAGCGGGGGGTTGGCCGCCCACCAGGACCGCAGGTGCCCGGCCACGCGCTCGGCGTACCGCTCCTCCCCGGTGAGCGCGTAGGCGGCGGCGAGCACGGTCAGGTACTGGTGCCGGGACGGCTCCCAGATCTGCTTGATGTCCCCGACCGCGTCCTCGTCGCGGTACGGCACGTCGAAGGCGTAGCCGGACGGCGCCCGGCGCCCGGTCCTCGGGTCGCGCGACCAGTCGGGGTCGGCCAGGTCGTCGCGCTCCACCCCGAAGTACTCGGCGTGCCCGTCCATCAGCCGGTCCGCCTCGGCGACCAGGCGCTTGACGGCGTCCGGCGGCACCGCGGCGAGCGCCCCGGCGGGCAGCACGGCGGTGAACCGGGCGCCGGCGACGGGCGGGCACGGCGGCGGCGCCGCGCGCCACCGCCTGCGGCGCACCGCGTCGCCCACCCGGCCGCCGACCTCCCGCGGCCCCATCCGGGACAGCCGCCGCAGGTACCAGCCCGCGCTCATGGTCATCGCGGCCTCGCCAGCGACACCGGCGCGCCGCCGGCCAGCGCGGCCTGCACGGCGAGGGTGGCCGCCGTGGTGGCGACCAGCGACTCCAGCGGCACCGGCATCGGCCCGCCGGTCCGAACGGCCTTGACGAACGCGGCCAGTTCGTTGGACTGGCCCTTGTCGCGGGCCTTGGGCAGCCGCGAGCTGACCCACCGCTTGCGGCCGTACACCGAGGCGCGGACGAAGTCGTCGAGCTTCAGCACCTTGCCGTCGGCGAGGAGGTCCAGCGTCTCCTTGGGGAAGCCGGGTGCGCCGGTGGTGACGTAGCCGAGGGTGGCGGTGGAGCCGTCCGGGTAGCCCAGCACGACCTGGAGGTCCTCGTTGCCCGCCGGGGCGACCGCGTACACCGAGACCGGGTCGGCCCCCAGCAGCCAGCTCGCGGTGTCGATGAAGTGCCCGCCCTCGCCCGCGAACCGCGAGCCCTCGGTGCCCTGCTGGAGGTACCAGCTGCCGTGCTGCAACCGGCCCGCGTTGACCAGGTAGCGCAGGCTCGCCGGGCCGGTCCGGGCGCCGAACCGGCTCCTGGCCTCCCGCAGCAGCGGCGCGAACCGGCGGTTGAAGCCGACCTGCAGCCGGTCGTTGCCGGACTCCTCCACCGCGGCGAGCACACCGGCCAGTTCGTCCTCGGTCAGGGCCAGCGGCTTCTCCACGAACACGGCCTTGCCGGCGAGCAGCGCCCGGCGGGTCAGCTCGGCGTGCGAGCTGTGCCGGGTCACCACGAACACCGCGTCGACGGCCGGGTCGCCGAGCACGGCGTCGAGGTCGGTGGTGGCCTGGGCGAAGCCGAACTTCCGCTGCGCGTTCGCCGCGGACAGCGCCGTCGTGGTGACGACCGTGGACAGCGTGACGCCCTCGCGCCGGGCCAGGTGCGGCAGCAGCATCGACGTCGCGTAGTTCCCCGCGCCGACGAACGCCAGCCGCACCGGCGCGCCGGCCGGGCGCACCGGCGCGGACGCCCGGTCGCCGCGCCGCACCTCGGGCACCGCGGGGACCGCCACGGCGGGCGCCTCCGGCGTTTCGGCCGGCGCGCCCCCGGCGTAGCGGAACAGCACCGCGACGGCCTTCAGGTCGCCGTCCTTCAGGCGCCGGTAGGTCTCCACGGCGTCGTCGAACTCGGCGATGTGGGAGACCAGGGGCTCCACGTCGACCCGGCCGCGGGCGAGGAGGTCGAGGAAGCACGCCAGGTTGCGGCGCTCGGTCCAGCGCACGTAGCCGATCGGGTAGTCGCGCCCCTCCAGCTCGTACTCCGGGTCGTAGCGCCCGGGGCCGTAGGAGCGGGAGAACCGGACGTCCAGCTCCTTCTCGTAGTACGCGTTCCACGGCAGGTCGAGCCGGCACTTGCCGATGTCGACGACCCGGCCGCGGTCCCGGGCCAGCCGGGCGGCCAGCTCGACGGGCTGGTTGCTGCCGCCGCCGGCCGCCAGGAACACGTGGTCCACGCCGTGACCGCCGGCGAGCTCGGCGACCGCGCCCTCGACCGCGGCCGAGCCGGGATCGCCGCAGGCCGCGGCGCCCAGGCGCTCGGCGAGCTCGCAGCGCGCCGGGTCCGGGTCGGCCCCGACGACCCGCACCCCCGCCGCGGTGAGCAGCTGCACCACCAGCTGGCCGATCAGCCCCAGTCCGATGACCAGCGCCACCTCGCCGAGCTGCGGCTCGCCCTGGCGCACGCCCTGGAGGGCGATCGACCCGACGGTGCCGAACGCCGCGTGCTGCGGCGCGAGGCCGTCCGGCACGGGGGTGTAGAGGTTCTTCGGCACCCAGTTCAGCTCGGCGTGCAGCGCGTGCTCGTTGCCGGCGCAGGCCACCAGGTCGCCGACCTTGACGTCGTCGATCCCGGCGCCGACCTGCTCGACCACCCCGCACAGCGAGTAGCCCAGCGGGGTGTAGGAGTCCAGCTTGCCCATCACCTTGCGGTACGTGGCGGGCAGTCCGTTGACGGCCACGCTCTGCATGACCTTGGCCACCTGGTCCGGACGCGAGCGGGCCTTGCCCACCATCGACATGCCGGCCTCGGACACCTTCATCAGCTCGGTCCCGGTGGAGATCAGCGAGTAGGCGCTGCGGACCAGCACACCGCCCGGCTTGCACCCCGGCACCGGCACGTCGAGCACCGCCAGCTCGCCGCTCTTGTAGTTCTGCACAACCTGTTTCACCGGAAGTCCCCTTGTTCCTCTGCCGTTTGGTGAGCGCCGTGCCCGGGCGCTACGTCGTCGAATGGGTGCTGTGGCCGGAGCGTGCGGTCGCGCCGCGGTACCAGTGTTCGAGGGTCAGCACGTGCCACAGGTGCTTGGAGTAGTCCTGGTGCCCGGCGGCGTCCTCGGCGACCAGCCGCGCCAGCGCGTCGCGGCGCAGGAAGCCGGAGCGGACCAGCTCGCCGTCGTTCACCACCTCGCGCACCAGCGGCGCGAGGTCCCGGCTCATCCAGGCCCGCAGCGGGGCGCTGAACAGGCCCTTGGGCCGGTACACGATCTCCCGGGGCAGGACGGAGGTGGCCGCCTCCTTGAGCACCGCCTTGCCCTGGCGTCCGACGATCTTGCGGTCGCCCGGCACGGCGAACGCCGCCCTGACCACCTCGACGTCCACGTACGGCACCCGCACCTCGGTGGAGGCGGCCATGCTGGAGCGGTCGGTGTACGCGAGGTTCAGGCCCGGCAGGAACATCCGGGCGTCGCCCAGGCACATCCGGTTGACGAAGTCGTCGAGGTCGTTGTCCTCGTAGACGTCCGCGTGCTCGGTCAGCACGTCCTCGACCGTCCCGGCGAGGTCCGGATCGACCAGGGCGAGCAACTCCTCCCGGTCGTACATGGTGTAGCTGCGCCGGAAGGCGGTCTCCTCCGGGAGCTCGGCGAAGGAGAGGAAGCGCTTGGCGAACCGCACCGAGCGCAGCCCCCGGCGGGCCGTGGCGACCGGCAGCCGGTCCACCGCCATGGCCAGTCCGCGCCGCAGCGGGCGCGGGACGCGCTGGTAGCGCAGCGCCAGCCGGTTGGCCAGGTGCTTGCGGTAGCCGGCGAACAGCTCGTCGGCGCCCATCCCCGAGAGCATCACCTTGACCCCGGCCTCCCGGGCGGCCGAGCAGATCAGGAAGGTGTTGATCGCGGCGGGGTCGCCGATCGGCTCGTCCAGGTGGTAGGTCATCCGCGGCAGCAGGTCGAGCACGTCCGGGGCGATCTCGATCTCGTGCAGGTCGACGCCGAACCGCTGCGCCACCTGCCGGGCGTAGCGCAGGTCGTCCGGCATCGCCTCGAACCTGGCGTCCTCGGCGCGGAAGCCGATGGTGTAGGCGGAGATCCCGGGCCGGTCGCGGGCCGCCAGCGCGGTCAGGTAGCTGGAGTCCAGGCCGCCGGAGAGGAAGGTCGCCACCGGGACGTCGGAGAGCAGATGACGCCGGGTCGACTCCTCGACGACGGCCGCGAGGTCCGGCAGCTCGCCGGCGCGGGCCCGCTCGCGGCCCTCGGCGGCGACCTCCCGCAGGTGCCAGAACCGGCCCCGCTCCACCCGGCCGTCCGGCCGGCAGCGCAGCCAGCTGCCCGGCGGCAGCTTCTCCGCCTCGCGGAACGCGCACCGCGAGTCCGGCACCCAGTAGTACAGCAGCGAGGCCACCAGCGCCGCGTGGTCCACCTCCAGCGACCCGCCGGTGGCGGCCGCCAGCGCCTTGAGCTCGGAGGCGAAGACCAGTCCCTCGCCGCGCCGGATCAGGAACAGCGGCTTGATGCCGAGCTGGTCGCGGACGAGCACCAGCTCGCCGGTGCGCTCGTCGAAGATCCCGAACGCGAACATGCCGCGCAGCCGGGGCAGGCAGTCCGTGCCCCAGCGCCGCCACGCCTCCAGCAGCACCTCGGTGTCGGAGGTGCCGCGGAAGCGCACCCCGGCGGCCTTCAGTTCGGCCCGCAGCTCGGGCGCGTTGTACAGCTCGCCGTTGTACGTCAGGACGAGGCCGTCGGAGACCATCGGCTGGGCGCCGGTCTCCGACAGGTCGACGATGGCGAGCCGGCGGTGCCCCAGGTGCACCTCGCCGTCCCCGACGGGATGGCCGTAGCGGCCCGCGCCGTCCGGCCCCCGGTGGGCGAGGGTGTCGGTGAGCAGGTCGGTCACGACCTTCCCGTCCGGCCACCGGTACGTGCCCGCGATGCCACACATGTCCTACCGCACCTCCTGGTCACTGTCCGGGACCCGTGTGGTCCACAAGGTCGTGCGTCCGGTCCGCCGCCGGCCGGTCCCGTTCTGCCGGACCGGCCGCTCGTAGCGCCCGCGCGTCACGATGTGCGGCCGGTCCCACAGCGTGCCGTCGGTCCGGTCGCGCGGATCGGGGTCGATCAGCACCACGCCGATCACCGCGATGCGCTGGTCGGCGAGCTGGCGTGCCACGGTGTGCAGCCACGCGGCGCTGCCGCGCCCGGCCCGCACCACCAGCACGGTCCGCTCGCCCAGGTACCGCAGGTCGCTCCACGCCGTGCCGGGCGCCACCGAGCCGACGCCGATCCGGCGCTCCTGGGACGGCGCGTCCCCGGCCTGCTCGCCGCGGACCACGGTCGGGCCGTCCGGCG
Organism: Kitasatospora sp. NPDC058115; assembly: GCF_042884635.1. NCBI lineage: Bacteria > Bacillati > Actinomycetota > Actinomycetes > Kitasatosporales > Streptomycetaceae > Kitasatospora > Kitasatospora sp. NPDC058115. The sequence goes on along the minus strand of NZ_JBHVTL010000018.1, from coordinate 40,438 downwards.
CCGGGCGGCGCTTGGCGAGCTGCGGGCCGGGCAGGCCGTCGACGACCACCACCGGGCCCTCCGGCGCCAGCGCGCCCGCGAGGTCCAGGGCGATCGCGGCGGTGCTGCGGGCACAGCCCAGGTCCAGCAGCGACACCGGGTCCGGGGACTCGCGCACGGCGCGCGCCAGGGTCGTGGTGAGCCTGGTCCGGGCCGTACGGGTCCGCGGGAGCTGCCACCGCCCGGCCGGCGGCCGGGGCACCCGGCGCAGCTCGGCGAGCACCGACGCCCCGAGGTGGGCCGCGATGTCCCGGCGCAGCACCGGGCGGTCCGCCACCACCACGCCGATCGCGCTCACCGTGAGCCCGAGGACGAGCCCGAGGACGAGCCCGATCGCGGCGTCGGTGGCGGCGGTTCTGGCGAGCGAGAGCGGCACCGCGTGCGGGGCGTCCACGATCTGGGTGCCGGCCACCAGCCGGGGCGTACCGGTGTGCGCCTCCGCGGCGCGCCGGGTGAAGTCGGTGATCCGCGAGCTGAGTTCGGCCCGGCTGGCGTACAGCGCCTCCAGCCGGGCGGACGCCTTCGGCCCGCTCTGCTGCGGGGTGTCCCCGATCTCCTGGTTGACCTGGGCGAGTTCCTGCTGCATCCGGTCGCGCTGGTCGAGCAGGGACTTCGCCTCGGCGTCCGCGGCCTCGTTGATCCGTCGCACGTGGTCCGCGACGAACGCGTCGGCCAGCGCCTTCGCCCGGGCCACCGCCTCCTCCTCGGTACGTGCCTTCACGGTGATCTGCAGCAGGTTGTTGGTCAGGCCGAGGCCCCCGTAGTCCGCCAGGAAGTCCACCGGCCGGTCCGCGGACCCGACGGCCTTCAGGGCCGCACCCGCGATCCCCACCGTCTGCAGCAGGGCGGCGTCGGTGCGGATCAGGGTGCCGGGATCGTTCGGGGAGTCCGCCTGGTGCGCGACCAGCACCGTGGTCACCGCGCTCGGCGGCGCCGGGCGCAGCACCGCCGCCGCCGTCCCGGCCAGCAGCCCGAGCAGCGCCAGGCAGCACCAGAAGCGCCGGCGCCTGCGCACCGCGACCACCAGCCCCTGGAGGTCGACCAGGGGAGTGGCGGCCGGCGACTCCGACGTCGTACTCGTCGTCACCCCGAGCCTCTCCCCGTCTCGTCGCCGACCGTGAGCGCCGGCCGGGCGCCGCTCGCGAGCGCCGGAGCGGCGCCCTCCATGAGCGCCGGCGCGCCGCCTTCCGTGAGCGCGGGCGCGGCGGCGTCCGACCGGCGGCCGGACGAGCGCTTCGCCCGGTCCCGCACCGCGGCGGCGACGACGACGCCGACGATCTCGTGCCCGGCGTCCGCGCACGCCCCGGCGACGCCGCGGAGCTCCGCCTCGGTCCAGTTGCCCGCGCTCAGCACGACCAGGACCCCGGACTCCTCGTCACGGTCCGCCACCAGCGGCCGGGACACCGGAACCCCGACCACCCGCAGCAGCGGATCGCCCCCCGCCTCGGCGGCGAGCCGACCGGCCGCCCGGCGGGCCGTCCCGTCGCCGTCCGGGACGACGACCAGCAGCTCCCGGGGGGACGCCGGCCGCTCCCGCAGACGGGCGCACACCCGCCGGTAGCGGACCTGCCGGCCGGCCTCGTCCCCGGAGGCGTGCGGGACCGGCAGGTCCCACCGGACGTCGGTGCCCAGCAGCCGGCGCACCAGGCCCCGCGGGCCGCCCGCCTCGGGGCGCCGCGCCGCGCGGTCACCGGGGACGTCGACGGTGCCGAGGAGCACCGAGCCCAGCGCCCCGGCGATCTCCGCCTCGGTGCGCAGCCGGCGGCTCGCCCGGGCCGCGGCGAGATGGCCGATGACCGCGAGCAGGAGGAACGCCAGCGCCCCGCCGGCGACGAGGTGCGCCGCCGTCGGCGGAGTCGCCGCCTCCGGCCGGGGGGCCGGTCCCAGCACGACCATGCCGGCCTTGCCGGCCGCCGGGTCGACCTGCTCCAGCTTGCCGACCGCCTCCTGCAGCGCGGTGCGCAGCTTCGCCAGCTCGGTGCGGGTCTGCACGCTCTCCACGGTCTGTCCCGGATTCGCCGAGTCCGCCAGCTCGGTGATGCGGCGGCTGGCCTGCGCCACCAGCTGCCGCAGGGCCTGCGGCTGCGAGGCCTCGGCATCGGTGCCGTCGCCCGTGAGCCGGGCGGCGAACGCCACGAACTGCTGCGCCACCTGGTCGGCGAGCTGCTGCGCCTGCTCCGGGGTGTCGCCGGTGCCCGAGATCTTGATGATGTTCCCGTCCGCGGCCGTGGCGCTCACCCGGTCCCGCAGCCCGTCGCCGGTCCACGGCCGCCCGAGCGTGGCGGCCGCGCGGTCGAGCACCACCGAACTGGTCGCGAGCTGTGCCTGGGTCATCAGCTCGCGCTCCTGCCACGCCCCCGGCAGCAGGACCGAGGCCGCGGTGGAGTACCGCGGCGGGAACAGCAGCGAACTGCCGTAGCCGACGAGCGCACCCACCACGGCGAGGACGGCGAGCAGCCGCCAGCGCCGGCGGAGGATCCGGCCGACCGTGACCAGGCGTATCGCTTCCTCGCTCAACGGCGCGGCCTCTTCCCGGCCCGGCCCCGGCGGCCGGCCCGCCCCGGAGCGCCGTCCCGGCAGGCGGCGTCGTAGGCGGCGAGCAGCGAGCGCTGGGAGTTCCGCCAGGCGAGCGGCCCGTTGATCCGCTCCTGGCCGAGCTTGCCCATCCAGGCCCGCCGGTCCGGGTCGTCCAGCAGCTCCGCGACGAGCTCGGCGAACCGCGACTCGTCGTTGGCCGGCGCGTAGACGGCCGCGTCACCGGCGGAGACCCGGGCCTCGCGCAGGTCGAAGGAGACGATCGGCCGGCCCATGACCATGTACTCCAGGACCTTGTTCATGGTCGACACGTCGTTGAGCGGATTGCGCGGGTCGGGGGAGAGGCACACGTCCGAGGTGGACAGGTAGCGCGCCAGGTCGGCGTCCGGAATCCGCCCGGTGAACTCCACCTGGTCCGCGAGCCCGAGCCGCCGGGCCAGCTCCACCATCGCGTCGAAGGTGTCGCCGGCGCCGACGAACACCGCGTGCCAGTCGGTCCGCCCGACCTCGTCGCGCAGCTTGGCCAGGGCCCGCAGCGCGTAGTCGACGCCGTCCTGGGGGCCCATGACGCCGAGGTAGCACAGCAGGTGGGGCTTGCCGCGCTTGAGCTCCGGCTCGGGCGGCACCGGCCGGAACCGGTCGGTGTCGGGCGCGCTGCGCACCACGAAGACGTCCTCCGGCCGCAGACCGCCCCGGTGCAGCGCGGTGTCCCGGTAGCTCTCGTTCGTGGCGAGCACGACGTCGGCGGCCCGGTAGGTCAGCCGTTCCAGCGCGCACACGCCGCGGTAGAGGAGGTCCTCGCCGCGGTCGAACCGGGACAGGTACAGCTCCGGGACCAGGTCGTGCTGGTCGAACACGAACCGGGCGCCGCGCCGCTTCAGCCACAGCGCCGGCAGGAACAGCAGGTCGGGCGGGTTGCAGGCGTGGACCACGTCGACCGGGCCGACCCTGCGGGCCAGCCGGGCCGTGTGCCACAGCGCCGATCCGTACTCCCGGAGGTAGCCGGCCGGCCCTCCGGTGGCCGCGCGCAACGGGTAGCGGTGGATCCGCACCCCGTCGATCACCGCCTCCGCCTCGGTGTCCCGCTTGCTCCCGCGCGGACAGATGACGTCCACCGTCCAGCCGGCGTCGCGCAGCGTCGTGCACTCCTGCCACACCCGCCGGTCGAACGGCACCGAGAGGTTCTCCACCAGGACCAGCGCGCGACGGCCCCGCCCGTCGCGGCCGGTGACGTCACCAGGCAAGGCCCACGTACCCCGGCTCGGCCCGGCGCGCGTCGGCGTCGGGCAGGTGGACGAGGTCGACGATCAGCGGGCCGTCCCCGTGCGGCAGCGCCGCCAGCACGGCCGGGTCCTTCGTCCCCACCACGCACACCTCGGCGTGGCCGAGCACCTCCTCGACGGAGTCGGTGAGCAGCTGCGCGAGGTGCGGCAGCCTGGTCTCGATGTACTCGCGGTTCGCGCCGAGCAGCCGGGAGAGGTTCACATTGGGGTCGTGGATCCGCAGGTCGTAGCCCTTGCCGAAGAGCCGCTCCGCCAGCTCGACGAGCGGGCTCTCGCGCAGGTCGTCGGTGCCGGGCTTGAAGGACAGGCCGAACAGGCCCACCCGCCGCTTTCCGGTGCGCTCGACCAACTCCAGGGCGCGCCGCAGGTGTTCGGCGTTGGAGGGCAGCACGTGGGAGAGGATCGGCACCGCGACGTCGGCCCGCTGCGCCGCGTGGACCAGGCTGCGGAGGTCCTTGGGCAGGCAGGAGCCGCCGAAGGCGAAGCCGGGCCGCAGGTAGGCGGGGCTGATGTTCAGCTTGTGGTCGGCCAGGAACACGTCGATCACCTGATGCGAGTCCACCCCGAGCGCCCGGCAGACCGCGCCCAGCTCGTTGGCGAAGCCGATCTTGAGGCCGTGGAAGGCGTTGTCCGCGTACTTGATCGCCTCGGCGGTGGGGACCGGCACCCGGAACACCTCGCCGGGCAGGCCCTCGTAGAGCGCCGCGACGACGTCGCCGCTCTGCGGGTCGAGCTCGCCGATGACGGTCTTGGGCGGGTCGAAGAAGTCCCGCACGCTGGTGCCCTCGCGCAGGAACTCCGGGTTGACCGCGACCCCGAAGTCCACCCCGGCGGTGCCGGCGTACTTCTCCAGGATCGGCACCAGCAGGTTCAGGCAGGTGCCCGGGAGCATGGTGCTGCGGAACACGACGGTCTGCCGCCCGCCCCGCTCGGCCACCGCGGCACCGATCTCCTCGGTGACCCGCTCCAGGTAGGTGGTGCACAGGCTGCCGTTGGGCTCCGACGGGGTGCCCACGCAGACCAGCGACACGTCGCTGCCCATGATCGCCTCGCGGACGTCCGTCGTCGCCCGCAACGTCCCGGCCCGCACGACCTCGGCGATCATCTCGCCGATCCGCTCCTCGACCACCGGGGCCTTGCCGTCGTTGACCAGGTCCACCTTCACCTGGTTGACGTCCACCCCGATGACCTCGTGGCCCAGGCTGGCCAGGCACGCGGCCGACACGCAGCCCACGTAGCCGAGCCCCAGGACACTGACCCTCATGAAACGTTCCTCCCCTCGGGCAGGCCCTTGTGGCCGGCCATCCGCGCGTCGATCGGACGACGCCCCCCACGCATCCCGCGCACCCCGCGGGTTCCACACGTTCCGCACGTCCCGCGCATCAGTAGGCCCCCTGCCCCTGGAGCACCGCGCGCAGCGTCTTCCACAGGATCACCGCGTCCAGCGCGAGCGACCAGTCCTCCACGTACCGCAGGTCCAGCCGGACGGCCTCCTCCCAGGGGAGGTCGCTGCGCCCGCTGATCTGCCACAGGCCGGTGAGCCCGGGCTTGACGAGCAGCCGCCGCCGGATGTCCGGCCCGTACGCCGCCGACTCCTCCGGCAGCGGCGGCCGTGGACCGACGAGCGACATCGAGCCGGCCAACACGTTGAACAGCTGCGGGAGTTCGTCGATCGAGTAGCGGCGCAGCACTCCGCCCACCCTGGTCACCCGGGGATCGTGGCGGAGCTTGAACAACAGCCCGGCGCCCTCGTTGTAGGCGGCCAGCTCGGCCCTGGCCCGGTCGGCCCCGGCGGTCATGGTGCGGAACTTGACCAGGGTGAACTGCCGGCCGTCCTTGCCGACCCGGGGCTGCCGGTAGAACGCCCCGCCCGCGCTGTCCGCCATCACCAGCAGCCCGACGAACACCATCAGCGGTGCGAACAGGATCAGCAGGATCACCGCGCCCAGCCGGTCGACGACCTCCTTGACGGCCCGCGGCCCCCCGGTGAAGGTCGGCATGCTGACCCGCAGCATCGGGATGCCGAGCACCGCGTCGACGTGCAGCCGCGGCCCGGCGACCTCCATCAGCACCGGGGCCACGACCATCTCCGCGTCGCCGCCCTCCAGGTTCCAGGCCAGCCGTTGCAGCCGGTCCGGCGTCCAGTACGGGTCCGGGGTGATCGCCACCACGCGGAACCCGTCGCGGCGCACGTGGTTGGCGACGTCCGACAGCCGGCCGACCACCGGCACGCCGTCCAGCCGGTCACCGCCCGGGCCGAGGGTGTACGGCGTGCACACCGCCTCGACCTTCCAGCCGAGGTGGGGGAACTTGCGGGTGCGGGCGATCAGGTCGCGTACCGTCGCCGGGCTCCCGGCGGCCAGCACCGGGCGCAGGCACCGGCCCTCGTTGCGCCTGCGGTGCAGCCAGACGCGCAGCAGGTACCGCTCGGTCATGGTGACGGCCGTGATCGCCGGGATCGCCACGAAGATCCAGAGCTTGATGTTGTGCGAGGTGAGGGCGATCCCGCCGAGCGACAGGACGACGGCCGCGGTGAACAGCGCGCGCCCGAGCCGGCGGAACTCCTCGGCGCCCTGGCCGAGCACGGCCGGGGCCCACGACCGGGTCACCGCCAGTGAACCCAGCACCAGAAGCTCGGTGCCGAAGGCGAGAATTCCCCATTTCTCGTGCCAGTTCGCGGCGTCCCGGACCCCGAAGAAACCGCCTATCGCGGCGACCACGAATGCGGTGGCCACGGTATCGCTGGTGATCACCGCCCGGCGGTACTGCTGTTCCCAGTCGATCCTCGGTCGGCCGATTCCCGCCTTGACCGGAGGACGCCGCTGTGTCGATTGCGCCGATTGCGCCGACGGTAACGGGCGGACCGTTTCCCCTTCCCCCTGCTTCGCATTCCGTTCCAGGTCACCAGTGGGTTCGACGTGCTCGCTCCACACGATTCCTCCCCCCGGGAGGCTTGCGCCTCCCGTGCTGCTCCTCCCTAGGGGAGCCCCCGCCCTCCCGTCGTGCCGCGCTGTTCCTGCCGGCGGGAGTCCCCACTCCCGCGCACGCCAAATACCGCTCTCGCAGCGCTTGTTGAACATCCCGCCGAGCGTCGGCGGGTTCGCCCCGGCCGGAGCCCCGAGTGCACGGGAAACTGCCGGCGGGTCGCCCCCTTGCGGCCGGAGCCCCGCGTTCGGGCTCCGGTGAATGATCTCCCCCATACTGCCGCCGGGGACGCGCCTGTCAGCCGTCCCCGGTGCCGGACCAGTGGATCATGACGGTGTCGCTGGTGTCCGGCGGTGAGCAGTGCAGTCAATCTAGAGCATCCGGGAGCTCCAAAGAGGGGGATATGTGAAACGTGCACTCGAAATTTGACGTTGGATCCACCGGACGGCCACCGGTGGCGGTGGCCCGGCGGCGAATGCCCGCGCGGTGACCTGCGGCGACAAAGGTGCGGGAGATCGTCTTGAAAAGGCCGGGCGCGGCGTCCGGACGGCCGGGCACGGCGAGGGACTGGACAAACCTCGCGAGCGCCTCGGCCGTCCGGCGCGGGGCCGGCTCAGCCCGCGGCGCAGGTGCGGGCCAGGCGGGCGCCGGCGGCGGTGAGCCAGTGGGCGGCCCGGGCACGGGCGTCGGCCGGATCGCCGGACAGCTCCGTGAGGGTGAGCGCGCCGGGGCCGGTGGCCTCGCCGGCGACGACCCGGGCGGGGACGCCGGCCCGCCCGGCGCGGGCGAGGACCTCGCCGACGGCCTTGCCGAGCAGGCTGGTGGCGTCGAAGCGGCCCTCGCCGGTGATCACCAGGTCGGCTCCGGCGAGGGCCCGGTCGAGCCCGGTCAGTTCGGCCACCGCCGCCGCGCCGGGGACCACCCGGGCGTCCCAGGCGGTCATCAGGCCGTACGCGGTGCCGCCGGCCGCGCCCGCGCCGGGCAGCGCCGGGTCGCCCCCGAGCAGGTCGGCGAAGCGGCGCAGCCCCGCCTCCAGGACGGCCACGAGGGCCGGGTCGGCGCCCTTCTGCGGCCCGTAGACCGCGGCCGCTCCGGTGGGGCCGAGCAGCGGGTTGGTGACGTCGGCCAGCAGCCGGACACCGCCCGGCGGCGCGGGGCGCAGGGCGCTCCGGTCGAGCCGGTGGGCCCGGGTGAGGGCGCCGCCGCCGTCCGGGAGGAGGGCGCCGGTGTCGTCCAGCAGCCGCAGGCCGAGGGCGGCCAGCAGCCCGGCGCCGCCGTCGGTGGACGCCGAGCCGCCGAGCGCGACGGTCACCCGCCGCGCCCCGGCGTCCAGCGCGGCGGCGATGGTCTCGCCGGTGCCGCGGGTGCCGGCGGTGAGCGGGGCGAGGGCCCCGCCGAGCAGCGGCAGGCCGCCGGTGTCGGCGAGTTCGACCAGTGCGGTGCCGTCCGGCAGCAGCGCGTAGCGTCCGGCGACCGGCCGTCCGTCGGGGCCGGTGCAGCCGGGCACCGGGTGCACGGCTGCACCGGGGAGGGCCGCCGCGAGCGCGTCGAGGGTGCCCTCCCCGCCGTCGGCCATCGGACGGATCAGCAGGTCGTCGTCCGGCCGCACCGAGCGCCAGCCGGCGGCCAGGGCCAGGGCGGCGTCCCGAGCGGCGACGGTGCCCTTGAAGGAGTCCGGCGCGAGGATGACCCTCACGGCCGGGCCAGATGGGCGAGGTGCCGCTCGATCAGGGTGCGCAGCGTCAGCTCGCCCGGGGTGTCCCAGATCTCCTGGTTGAAGATCTCGACCTCGATCCAGCCCCGGTACCCGGCGGCGGTGACCAGGTCGGTGAGGGCGCGGAAGTCGATGTGGCCGTCGCCGACGTGACCGCGGCCGAGCAGGGCGTCGGCGGGCAGCGGCAGGGTCCAGTCGCACACCTGGTAGGAGGCGATCCGCTCCTCCCGCCCGGCCCGGGCGATCTGCTCGGGCAGCGCCGGGTCCCACCAGACGTGGTAGCTGTCCACGACGACGCCCACCTGCCGGGCCGGGTGCGGGGCGGCGAGGTCGAGCGCCTGGCCCAGGGTGGAGACCACCGCCCGGTCGGCGCAGAACATCGGGTGCAGCGGCTCGATCGCCAGCCGTACACCGAAGTCGCCTGCGTGCGGCGCGAGTTCGCCCAGCAGGTCGGCGACGGCGGCCCGGGCGCCGACCAGGTCGCGGCTGCCGGCCGGCAGGCCGCCGACGACCAGCACCAGGGTGTCGGTGCCGAGTTCGGCGGCCTCCTCGATCGCCCGGAGGTTGTCGGCGAGCGCGGCCCGGCGCTCCTCGGGCCCGGCGGCGGTGAGGAAGCCGCCCCGGCACAGGCTGCTGACGGCGAGTCCGGCGTCCCGGCAGAGCTTCGCGGAACGGGCGAGTCCGGTCTCGGCGACCTTGTCGCGCCAGAGCCCGATGGCCGGGATGCCGGCGTCCACGCAGCCCCGCACCGCCTCCGGGAGGCTCCAGCCCCGGGTGGTGATCTGGTTGAGCGACAGCCTCTCCAGGCCGTTCACCGCGGTGGCGCCGCTCATGCCGTCACCCCCGCGACCGCGAGCAGCCGGCGCATCCGGGCGGCCGCGAGGTCCGGGTCGGGGAGGACCCCGGCGGCGTCCGCCAGCCGGAACAGCTCCACCAGGTGGGGCACCGAGCGCCCGCTCTGCGCACCGCCCACCATGGTGAAGTGGTCCTGGTGACCCGCCAGCCAGGCGAGGAAGACCACCCCGGTCTTGTAGTGGAAGGTCGGCGCGGCGAACAGGTGCCGGGCCAGCGGCACGGTCGGCGCGAACAGCTCCTCGTAGCGGTCGAGGTCGCCCTCGTCCAGCGCCCGCAGCGCCGCCGCGGCGGTGGCCGCGATCGGGTCGAAGACGCCCAGCAGGGCGTGGCTGTGGCCGAGTTCGTCGCCGCGGATCAGCTCGGGGTAGTGGAAGTCGTCGCCGGTGTACATCCGCACCCCGGCCGGCAGGGTGCGGCGCAGGGCGATCTCCCGGCCGGCGTCCAGCAGGGAGACCTTGATGCCCTCGACCCGGTCGGCGTGCGCGCCGATCAGCTCCAGCACGGTGGCGGCGGCCGCGTCGAGGTCGGCGGAGCCCCAGTAGCCGGCGAGCGCGGGGTCGAACATCTCGCCGAGCCAGTGCAGCAGTACCGGCTGCTCGGAGGCGGCGATCAGCTCGCCGTAGACCTCCAGGTAGTCCTCCGGGCCGCGGGCGGCGGCGGCCAGGGCGCGGCTGGCCATCAGGATCGGCCGGGCGCCGGCCTCCTGGACCACGGCCAGCTGCTCCTGGTAGGCGGCCCGGACGGCGTCCAGCGGGTGGGGGCCGGGGGCGAGCTGGTCGGTGCCGACGCCGCAGGCCAGCAGGCCGCCGCAGGCGCGGGCCGCGGCGCCGGAGCGGGTGATCAGCTCGCGGGTGGCCGGCCAGTCCAGACCCATGCCGCGCTGGGCGGTGTCCATCGCGTCGGCGACGCCGAGGCCCAGCGACCACAGGTGGTGGCGGAAGGCGAGGGTGGCGTCCCAGTCGACGGCGGCCGGGGCGCCGGGGGCGTTGTCGCCCAGCGGGTCGGCGACCACGTGGGCGGCGGCGAAGGCCGTCCGCGAGCGGGCGGCGGCGGTCGAGGCGGGCAGGGCGGCGGGCTCGCGCAGCCGGATCCGGCCGTGGCCGGGCAGGTCGATCTCGGTCATGGTGTCAGCGCAATCGTCTCGTCGGCGGGCGGCTGCGGGGCGGGCGGTTCCCCGGCGGCCGGGTGCATGGTGGCCGGCCAGGGTGTGGCCGGCGGGCCGTCACAGGGACAGCTCGGGGACGTCCAGCCGGCGTCCCTCGCGGGCGGAGCGCAGACCGAGCTCGGCGAGCTGCACGCCCTTGGCACCCTCCAGGAGGTCCCAGTGGTACGGGGATCCGGTGGTCACGTGGCGCAGGAACAGCTCCCACTGCGCCTTGAAACCGTTGTCGAAATCCTCGTTGTCCGGCACCCGCTGCCACTGCGCGCGGAACGGCTCGGTCGCCGGCAGGTCCGGGTTCCAGACCGGCTTGGGGGTGGCCGCACGGTGCTGGAAGCGGCACTCGCGCAGCCCGGCGACGGCGCTGCCCTCGGTGCCGTCCACCTGGAACTCCACCAGCTCGTCGCGGTCCACCCGCACCGCCCAGGAGGAGTTGATCTGGGCGGTGATGCCGCCCTCCAGCTCGAACACGCCGTACGCGGCGTCGTCGGCGGTGGCCGGGTAGACCTGCCCGCGCTCGTCGGTGCGCTCGGGGATGTGGGTGGCGGTGTGCGCGTACACCGAGCGCACCGGGGCGATGATGCCGTCCAGCACGTAGCGCCAGTGCGGGAACATGTCGAGGACCATGCCGCCGCCGTCCTCGGCGCGGTAGTTCCAGGACGGCCGCTGGGCCTGCTGCCAGTCGCCCTCGAAGACCCAGTAGCCGAACTCGCCGCGCACCGAGAGGATCCGGCCGAAGAACCCGCCGTCCACCAGCCGCTTGAGCTTGCGCAGGCCGGGGAGGAAGAGCTTGTCCTGCACGGCGCCGTTGCACACCCCGGCGTCGCGGGCCAGGCGGGCGAGGTCGAGCGCGGCCTCCAGCGACTCGGCGGTGGGCTTCTCGGTGTAGATGTGCTTGCCGGCGGCGATCGCGGTGCGCAGCGCGGCCTCCCGGGCGGGGGTGACCTGGGCGTCGAAGTAGACCTCGGCGAGCGGGTGGGCGAGGGCCTCGTCGAGCGAGGTGGTCCAGTGGGTGAGGCCGTGCCGGTCGGCGAGGTCCTTGAGCTTGTCGGCGCTGCGGCCGACCAGGATGGGCTCGGGCCACAGCGTCTCGCCGTTGCCGAGCGGCAGGCCGCCCTGGTCGCGGATGGCCAGGATGGAGCGGACCAGGTGCTGGCGGTAGCCCATCCGGCCGGTGACGCCGTTCATGACGATGCCGATCACCCTGCGGGACATGGGGGTTCTCCGATTCGTTGCTGGTGCGGGGGAGCGCGTGGTGCGGGGGTGGTGCGAGGCGCTGCGCGGGCGCGCGGCCCAGGGGCGCGCGCCGGGGCTCACGCGGTGCGGTCGACGTCCTCGGCGAGGACGGGGTGGGCGAACGGCTGCCCGGCGGTGTAGCGGGCGAGTTCGTCCGCGGCGGCGGCGGCCATCCGGTGCAGTTCGCCGCCGAGGGAGCCGGCGACATGGGGGGTGAGCACGACGTTCGGCAGGTCGTAGAGCGGGGAGTCGGCGGGCAGCACCTCGGGCTCGGTGACGTCGATGACGGCGTCCAGCCGCCCGGAGGCCGTCTCGCGCACCAGCGCCTGCTGGTCGACCAGGGAGCCGCGGGAGGTGTTGACCAGGGTGGCGCCGTCGCGCATCAGCGCGAGCCGGCGGCCGTCGATCATGTGCCGGGTCTCCGGGAGCTCGGGGGCGTGCACGCTCACCACGTCGGAGGCGGCGCACAGTTCGTCCAGCCCGACGGCGCGCGCACCGAGCCGGGCGGCCTCGGCGGGGTCGACGTAGGGGTCGTGCAGCAGCAGGTCGAGGTCGTGCGGGCGCAGCAGCTCCAGCACCCGCCGGCCGATCCGGGAGGCGCCGACGATGCCCACGGTGCGCCGGTAGTTGCCCGCCGTGGCGTAGGCCAGCTGCCAGTCGTACGGCGCGCGGCGGCGCCGGTACTCCTCGCGGATCGGCAGCAGCCGCTTGTTGGCGAGCAGCACGACGGCGACGGTGTACTCGGCGACCGGCAGGGCGTTGGCCCAGGCCGCCGAGGTGACCTGCAGACCGCGGCGCCAGCAGGCGTCGGTGACATGGTGCTTGACCGAGCCGGCCGCGTGGATGACGGCGGTCAGCCGCGGCGCGGCGGCCAGCACCTCCTCGTCGATCGGCGGGCAGCCCCAGCTGGAGACGATCACCTCGGCGTCGGCGAGCGCCGCGCGGGCCCCGGGGGTGCTGAAGTCGTCCAGGACGAGCGCCGGGTCGAGGTCGGCCAGCGCGGTGAGCCGGGCCATGGTGTGCGGGTCGATCAGGCGGCCGGCGAGCTCGCGGTGCATGGCGAGGACGGCGCGGGGACGGCAGGCTGGCCGGCTGTCGGGCACGGTGGTCTCCCGGTCGGGCGAAGGGGCGGGTTCGGTGGCGGCGGGGCCGGGAGCGGGGGTCACTTGACGCTCCCCGCGGTCAGACCGGCCTTCCAGTGCCGCTGGAGCAGCACGAACGCGAGCACGAGCGGCACGACGGCGAGCAGCGAGCCGGTGATGACCAGCGGGTAGTACTCGGGGAAGGCCTTGGTCTGGGCGTTCCAGCTGAACAGGCCGAGGCTGACCGGGAAGAGCCGGTTGTCGGAGAGCATCACCAGCGGCAGGAAGAAGTTGTTCCAGATCGCGGTGAACTGGAACAGCAGCACGGTGACGAAGCCCGGCATCACCATCCGCAGCCCGATCGACCAGAAGGTCCGCAGCTCCCCGGCGCCGTCCATCCGGGCGGCCTCCAGGACCTCGTTCGGCACGTAGCCGGCGCAGAACACCCGGGCCAGGTACACGCCGAACGGGTTCACCAGGGAGGGGATGAACACGGCCCAGAAGGTGTTGACGATGCCGAGCTCGGAGGCCAGCAGGTACATCGGCAGGGCGAGCGCCGTGGTGGGCACCAGCACGCCCAGCAGCACCAGGCCGAACAGCTTCTCCTTGCCGGGGAAGCGGTAGACGTGGAAGGCGTAGCCGGCCGCGACGCACACCAGCGCGCACAGCAGCGAACCGATCCCGGCGTACAGCAGCGAGTTGAGGTACCAGCGGAAGTAGATGCCGTCGCCGGTGGAGGCCAGGTCGCTCAGGTTCTGCCCGAGCTGGAAGTTGTCGGCGCCCAGGGAGTTGCCGCCGAGCAGGTCGGCGGTGTTCTTGGCGGAGGCGGTGAGCAGCCAGCCGAGCGGCCACAGGGTGTAGAAGGTGGCCAGCAGCAGGGTGCCGTTCACGGCGACCTTGGAGAGCGTCCAGGGGCGGCGCGGCCGGCCGGAGCGCTCCGGCCGGGTGGGCGGGGCGCTGCTGGGGCGGGTGGCGGTGGTGGTCATGCGTCGGCCTCCCGCCGGCGTTCGGAGCGGCCCCGGGTGAGCCGGGTGACGGCGAAGGAGAGTCCCGCCGCGGCGAGCGCCAGCAGCACCGAGGCGGAGGCGGCGAGGCCGTAGTCGTGGCGCTCGAAGGCGGCCGTGTAGGCGTACATGTTCGGGGTCCAGGAGGAGGTGACGCCCGGCGAGGTGCCGTAGAGGATCATCGGCTCGGTGAACAGCTGGAGCGAGCCGATCACGGTGAACAGGCCGACCATGGCGATCGACGGCCGGATCAGCGGCACCTTGATGCTCAGCGCGGTGCGCAGCGGCCCGGCGCCGTCGACGACGGCCGCCTCCAGCACCGAGCGGTCGATCGCCTGCAGGGCGGCGAAGAAGATGACCAGGTTGTAGCCGGTCCACTGCCACAGCGCCATGTTGACGACGGCGGGCAGCGGGTGGCCGAGCGGGTCGGGCTGCGTCCCGAGGCTCTCCAGCGCGTCCAGCACCGGGCTGATGCCCGGGGTGTAGAGGTACATCCACAGCAGGGCGGCGATGATGCCGGGCACGGCGTGCGGGATGAACAGCGTCAGCTGGAAGAAGCGCCGGGCGCGGGCCAGCGTGGAGTCCAGCAGCAGCGCCAGGACCAGCGCCAGGCCGGTCATCAGCGGGATGTAGATCAGGCAGTACTGCGCGGCGGTCACGAACCCGCCGCGGAACGCCTCGTCGCCGAGGGCCCGGGTGTAGTTGCCGAGCCCGGTGAAGACCGTCTCGGCGTCGCCGAAGCCGAGGCCGTCGCGGCGTTCGGTGAACAGGCTGAGCTTGATCGCGTAGCCGATCGGGATCAGCGTGCACGCGGTGAAGAGCACGAGGAACGGGGCGAGCAGCACGGCCGGTGCCCCGTACCGCCCGCGCCGCCGCCGGCCGGCGGCGGCGCGGGCGGTACGGCCGGGATGGGTGCCGGTGGTCACTGGGCGACCTTCAGTCCGCGGTTCTTGAGCTCGGCGAGGGTGGCCTGCTGCGCGGTGTCGAGCGCCTGGTCGATGGTGCCGCTCCGGTCGGCGACCTTGCCGAAGGAGTCCTTCAGCGAGCCGTTGGTGAGGCCCATCGCCGGGCCCCAGGTCCAGCCCGGCTTGATCGACTTGGCGGCGTCCGCGTACAGGGCGTAGAGGTCCTGGCCGCCGTAGAAGTCGGTGTTGAAGGCCTGCTTGGCGACCGGCACCAGCTCGGTGGCGGCCGGGTAGGCGGAGGAGGTGCCGGAGGAGATCCGGGCCTTGAAGCCGTCGGCGGTGGTGGTCGCCCAGGTGGCGAACTCGACGGCGGCCTTGGCCTTCTTGCTGTCCTTGGACACGGCGAAGGTGGTGCCGCCGAGCATGCCGCTGGCGGGGGTGCCGTCCCAGCTGGGCATCGGCGCGGCCGCCCAGGCGCCGTCGCCCGCGGGGGCGGTGCCGACGTTGGCCTTCAGGACGCCGCCGCCCCAGGTGGCGCCGAGGTAGCCGGCCGTCTCGCCCTTCTGCAGGGACGCGGTCCACTGCTGGCTGAAGGACGGCATGACGCGCACGAGGTCCTCGTCGGCCAGCTTCTGCCAGTACTCGGAGACCTTGCGGGTCTCCGGGCCGGTCAGCTCGCTCTTCCAGGCCTCGTCGGCGGCGGTGAACCAGTGGGCGCCGTTCTGCCAGGCCATCGCCTCGAAGGTGGTCGGGTCGTCGGGGAAGAAGGTGGCGATCCGGGTGTCCGGCTGGGCGGCCTTCAGCTGCTGCGCCGCGGTGCGGAACTCGTCCCAGGTGCGGGGCACGGTGATGCCGGCCTTGGCGAAGAGGTCCTTGCGGTAGTAGAAGACCTGGGGCGAGGCGTCCAGCGGCAGGGCCCAGGTGCGCCCGCCGAGCGAGGTGAGCTCGACGGCCTGCGGCAGGTACTTGGCCTTGAGGTCGGCGCCGACGAGCTTGCTGATGTCCTGGACGGCGCCCTGGCTGACGAAGTCCGGCAGCTGCGGGTACTCGACGTTGAAGACGTCGGGGGCGTTGCCGGCCTTGACCGCGTTGGAGAGCTTGGCGTAACCGCCGGCGGCGCCCGCCGGGATCTCCTCGAAGGTGACCTGGATGTCCGGGTGGCTCGCGTTGAACGCGGCGACCACGTCCTTGGTGCCCTTCGCCCAGCCCCAGAAGGTCAGGCTGACCGGCTTGCCGTCGTCCGCGGCGGCGGCCCCGGCCCCGTCCCCGCTGCTGCCGCAGGCCGCGAGCAGGGTGACACAGAGCGCGGCCGAGGTGGCCGCGGCGGCGACGCGGAGGGCTCTGCGCCGGGAGAGGGGGGTCGAGCGCATGGGTGGGCTCCTTACGGCGAGGGTGCGCGGGCCCCTGGACGGTCGGCTCCGACCGGGACCCGCAGAGGGGTGGGGGCGATTGGCTGTCATCCTGAGCAGGTCGGCGATCGGAGTCAAGAGATTTGGATCAAATGATCTGACCTGATCGGCCGTGACGGCTCCCCGGAGGGCCTTCGCGACCTTCAGGAATGCCGAAAAATCGGGGCATTGGGCCGATGCTGGGGCAACATCACAATCCGATCAAGCCGTCCATTTGATCGCCTCAGCTTGACGAATGATCAGGTGCTGCCTAGATTCCGGCTGACCACCCCATCACGGAGGACCTCATGCGCCTGCCCCCGGAGGACCGCGACCTCAGCCCGCACACCGGCTGGACCAGGGAGCACTGGGAGGCGGTCGCCGACGCCCTGCTGACCGCGGTGCGCCCCCACGCGAGCCCCGGCGGCGCGCTGATCGACCTGCCCGGCCCCCGCCCCAGCCGCTCCGGGCGCCGCTCCGACGGCCTGGAGGGCTTCGCCCGCACCTTCCTGCCCGCCGCCCTGCGGGTGGCCGGCGCGGGCGGCGCCGACCCGCACGGCCTGCTGGCGCACTACGCCGCCGGACTCGACGCGGGCACCCGCACCCCCACCGCCGAGCGCGACCTCGCCGACGGCGACCGCGAGTCCTGGCCGCTGATCACCGACCGCGGCCAGGCCATGGTCGAGGCCGCCTCCATCGCCTTCGCCCTGCGCCTGACCCGCCCCTGGCTCTGGGACCGGCTGCCCGGACCCGTGCGCGACCGGGTCGGCCGCTGGCTCACCGACGCCCTGCACCGGGTGCCCAACGACAACAACTGGTGGCTCTTCCCGCTGTCCGTCGGCGGTTTCCTCGCCGAGGCCGGCATCGCCGAACCCGAGGCCCGCGCGGCGGTCCGCCGCGGGCTGGAGCACATCGACCGCTGGTACCTCGGCGACGGCTGGTACACCGACGGCCGCCCCCGCGCCTTCGACCACTACAACGGCTGGGCCCTGCACCTCTACCCCGTCCTGCACGCCCACCTCGCCGACGACCGGGCCCTGCGGGCCGAGTACGGCGAACGCCTCGCCGCCCACCTGGCCGGCTACGCCCACACCTTCGGCGCCGACGGCGCGCCCGTCCACCAGGGCCGCTCGCTCACCTACCGCTTCGCCGCCACCGCCCCGCTCTGGGCCGGGGCCCTCACCGGCCACACCCCGCTCGCCCCCGGCACCACCCGCCGGCTCGCCTCCGGCGCGCTGCGCCACTTCCTGGACCGCGGCGCCGTCGACGACCGGGGCCTGCTCACCCTCGGCTGGCACGGACCCGACCTGCGGCTCGTCCAGGTCTACTCCGGCCCCGCCTCCCCGTACTGGGCCGGCAGCGCCTTCCTCGGCCTGCTGCTCCCGCCCGGCCACCCGGTGTGGACCGCGCCCGAGGGCCCGGCCCCCGCCGAGGAGCGCGACACCGTGCTCGCCCTGCCCGGGCCGGGCTGGCTGGTGCAGTCCACCGCCGCCGACGGCCTGGTCCGGCTGCACAACCACGGCAGCGACGACCAGCCCGCGGACGCCGTGGGCCCCGACGACCCGCAGTACGCGCGGCTCGCCCACTCCACCGCCACCGGGCCGTCCTTCGAGGGCCCCGCCGACAACCACCTCGCCCTGCTGACCGGCGACGGACCCACCGAACGCGGCCGCGTCCACCCGCTCGGCACCGGCCCCGGCTGGGCCGCCTCCCGCTGGCACCCGCGGGTCGGCGGCCGCGAGGTGCCCGGCGTCACCGTCACCTCGCTCACCCTCGCGCACGGCGCCGAGGAGCTCCGTGCCCACCTGGTCACGGGCGGGCCGGCCGGCACCCCGGTCACCCAGACCGGCTGGGCCGTCGCGGGCACCCGCACCGAGCGGCACCTCGCGGCAGGCGTCCGGGCCGACGGGCGGCTCGTCTCCGAACTGCACGCCCTGCACGGCTTCACCGCCGCCGACAGCGCACCGGTCCCCGGCGGCACCGCCTTCGGTCCCGAGGCGGCGCTGCCCCGGCTCACCGGCGACCTGCCCGCCACCGGCCCCGCCCTGTTCGCCTGCGCCGCCCGGCTCACCGCCGCCGGGCACCCGTCCGCCCTCGCGGACGCCCTCACCCTGGAGGCCCGGACCGACGACGGGGATCCGACGGCCGTCCTGCTGACCGTCCGGCCCATCGGCGCCCCGGCTCTGCGGATCCGGCTGGCGCCGGGCGAGGTCACCGTCCTCGCCGCCGAAGAGGACTGAACCGCCGTGCCCCTCGGCCCCACCCGGACCACCACGCGCCCGTGCCGCCGCCCACCCGCCCGTCCTCGTCGACGCCCTCACCCGCGCAGGCCCGGGCCGACGAGCGGGATCGGGGCGGTCGTCGTGCTGACGGACCATCCTGCGGAGGAGGGCGGGGCCGCCGTGCCCCTCGGCCCCGCCGGGACCGCCACGCGTCCGTGCTGCCGGCCACCCGCCCGTCCTCGTCGACGCCCTCACCCGCGCGGGCCCGGGCTGACGAGCGGGATCGGGGCGGTCGTCGTGCTGACGGGCCACCCTGCGGAGGAGGGCGGGGCCGCCGTGCCCCTCGGCCCCGCCGGGACCGCCACGCGTCCGTGCTGCCGGCCGCCCGCCCGTTCTCGTCGACGCCCTTACCTGCGCGGGCCCGGGCTGACGAGCGGGATCGGGGCGGTCGTCGTGCTGACGGACCACCCTGCGGAGGAGGGCGGGGCCGCCGTCCTGACCGTCCGTTCCGCCGGTGCCCCGCTCGATCCGTGGCCCGCCCGGGCTGCCGCCCGCCCGTGCGCCTTCGACGCTGCCGTGCGCCCGCAGGAGCGGCCGGGGGCGGGCGTGGCCGCCGTCCGCCCCGCTGAACAGGACTGAACCGCCGTGCCTCTCGCCCTCGCCACCCTCGGTCTGCCCGACCTGCCGCTCGACCGTGCCGCCGCCCTCGCCGCCGAGCACGGCTGGCACGGCCTCGAACTGCGCTGCGCCGACGACCAGCCGGTCCGCCTCGGCCTGGACGCGGACGAGCGCCGGCACACCGCCCGGCTGCTGTCCCGCGCGGGCCTGCTCCCGCTGACCCTCGCCTCCTACGTCGGCGTCGCCGCCCCCGGCCCGGACACACCGGTGCTCGCCGCGCTGACCGCCCATCTGCGGCTGGCCGCCGACCTCGGCTGCCGCCACCTGCGGGTCTTCCCCCACGGCGGCCCCGGCCCGGCGGCCGAGGCCGACCGGCGCGCGGTCCGTAGGCTGCGCGCGGCGGCCCCGCAGGCGGCGGCCCTCGGCGTGCGGATCCTGGTGGAGACCCACGACTCCCACCGGGCCGGCGCCGCGCTGGCGCCCCTGCTGCGCCGGGTGGACCACCCGGCGGTCGGCGCGCTCTGGGACCTGCTGCACACCTGGCTGGCCGGCGAGACCCCCGAGCAGACCCACCGGGCGCTCGGCCCCCACCTGGGATACGTGCAGGTCAAGGACGTCGCCTCGGCGGACGACCTCACCCCGCTGCCGCTCGGCGCGGGCATCCTGCCGATCACCGACTGCCTGCGCCTGCTGCCGCACGGGGCCTGGGTGGCCTGGGAGTACGAGGCCCCCTGGCACCCGGATGCCGCGCCCCTCGCCCCGCAGCTGGGGCCGGGCGCGCGGCACCTGTCCGCGCTGTTGCCGGGCTGAGGTGGGCGGAGCCGGGTTCGGGCCGTGTTCCGCCCGGTTGTGGGAGGGCCACGCCGAGTGGGCCCTCGCGTTTTCCGGCTCGTCGTGCCTGCGGCTGCTGCGGCCCGGGGCCCGGGTGGTGTGTGGGTGCGAGGCTTCGTGGCATCCGGTTGCCGCGTCTCTCGGTTCGCGGCGGTTGCCGGGTTGAGGCGGGCGGAGCGCCGGGTCGCTGCCGTTCCGGTTGCGGGGCACCGCCGCGTGGTGAGCGGGTGGTCGGCCGCTTTGGCGCCGGGGGGGGGGACAGCCGCGCCGAGCGGGCCCCCGCGTTCCCCGGCCCGTGGCCGACTCGTGCCTCTCGGTCCGCGGCTGGGGCCGGGGGTGCGGCACCTGTCCGTGCTGCTGCCGGGCTGAGGTGGGCGGTGCCGGGGCCGGCCACCGTTCCGGCCGGTCGCGGGAGGGCCACGACGAGCGGACCCTCCGGTTCTCCGGTTCTCCGGATCGTCGGGCTGCGGCTTCTGCGGCCCGCCGTTCCGGTCGCGGGGCACCGTCGCTCGGTGAGCGGGTGGTCGGCCGCCTTGGCGCCGGGGGGGACAGCCGCGCCGAGCGGGCCCCCGCGTTCCCCGGCCCGTGGCCGACTCGTGCCTCTCGGTCCGCGGCTGGGGCCGGGGGCGCGGCATCTGTCCGCCCTGCTGCCGGGCTGAGGCGGGCGGAGCCGGGTCCGGGCCGTGTTCCGCCCGGTCGCGGGAGGGCCACGCCGAGCGGGCCCTCGCGTTTTCCGGCCCGTCGCGCCTGCGGCTGCTGCGGCTTCTGCGGCCCGCCGTTCCGGTCGCGGGGCACCGCCGCGCGGTGAGCGGGTGGTCGGCGGCTTTGGCGCCGGGGGACAGCCGCGACGAGCGGGCCCCCGCGTTCCCCGGCCCGTGGCCGACTCGTGCCTCTCGGCCCGCGGCTGGGACCGGGGGCGCGGCATCTGTCCGCCCTGCTGCCGGGCCGAGGCGGGAGGAGCCGGGTTCGGCCACCGTTCCGGCCGGTTGCCCCGGCACCGCAGGGGGAGGGCCGCGATGGGCGGGTCTCCGCGTTCTCCGGCGCGTCGCCGACTGCCTCCGCCTGCTGCCGGGTTGAGGCGGGCGGGGCGCCGCGCGGCCGTTGTTCCCGGTCGCGGGGCGCCGCTTCGACGGGCGGGCCCCGCGTTTCCCGGCTGCGTCAGGACGACACGGCGGGCCGCAGATCCGCCGGCTCCGCCGCCGTCACCCCGGCGGGCTCGGGCCCCACCCGGCGCCGCACCAGCACGGCCGCCAGCGCCGCCAGGGCGAACGCCGCGCCGGCCCACGGCAGCTGCCGCGTCCCGGCGGTCGCCACCACCAGGCCGCCGACCGCGCTGCCGACGGTGATGCCCAGGTTGGAGAAGGAGATGAACAGGCTGTTGCCGAACTCCGGCGCGTCCCGGGTGTCGCGGGCCAGCCAGGTCTGGCTCACCACGAGCCCTCCCGAGTGCACCGCCCCCCAGAGCAGCACCACGAGGACCATCGGCGCGGGCCACGGCCCGACCGCCCGGACCAGCGCGAAGACCAGGACGTAGAGGACGGGGAAGGCGGTCACCGTCCGGACCGGGGTGCGCTCCAGCAGCCGGCCGAAGAGCAGGTTGCCGAGGACCATCACGATCCCGAAGGCCATCAGCAGCCCGCCGATCGTCGACCCGCCCAGCCGGGTGACCCGCTCCAGGTACTCGGCGAAGTAGCCGTAGACCGAGAACATCGCCGCGAAGACGAACACCACGGCCGTCAGCGCCAGCCAGGTCCGGGAGCGCCGCAGGACGCCCAGTTGGCGGCCGTAGGAGAGCCGCCGCTCGGCCGGCATGGCCGGGAACAGGGCCAGGACCCCGAGCAGGGCGAGCAGGTTGGCGCCCGCGCCGAACCAGAACGCGGCGGCCAGGGAGAGGTGTTCGGCGAGGTAGGAGGTGATCGGCACCCCGAAGGCGAAGCCGAGCGTCACCCCCGCGAACACGGTGGTGACGGCCCGGGTGGCGCGCTCGGGCGGGACGAGCCGGGTGGCGGCGGTGAGCGCGACCGCGAAGAACACCGGGTGGAAGACCGCCGGCACGATCCGGAAGACGAGCATCACCGAGAAGCGGTCGGTGAGCGCGTACACGGCGTTGGACGCGGCGAACACCGCGAGCGCCGACGCGAGGACGGTCCTGCGCCGCACGCCGGAGGCCAGCAGCGTCGCGAACGGGCCCGCGACGGCGACCACGAGCGCGAAGACGCCGACGAGCCACCCGGCCGTGGACGGCGCCACCCCGAGCTCCTCGGAGATCCTGGGCAGGACGCCGACGACGCCCATCTCCGTGGTGATGATCCCGAACACCCCCAGCGAGAGGGTCAGGACGACAGGACCGGTCTTTCCCATGACTGCCTTCCACCGCCCGGCCGTCCACGGGAACGGCTCCGCCGCCCCGCAACTCCGAGCTACAAATCTAGATAGTTAGATGAATTTCGCCGCGGAAAAGGGCGCATCCCTCCCCGGCGGCGGACCGGAACGAAGCTCAGAGCTGGTCGCGCACGTACGCCGCGAAGGCGGCGATGGTCGCCTCGTCGCGTCGGTAGAAGGTCCACTTGCCGATCCGCTCCGACACCAGCAGCCCGGCGTCCCGCAGGATCTGCAGGTAGCCGGACACCACCGACTGCGCCAGCCCGGAACGCTCCCGGATGTCCGTCACGCACACGCCGATGTGGAAGCCGACGCCGCGCTCCAGGTAGTACTCCTCGTCGAAGTACCGCTCGGGATGCTTCAGCCAGTGCAGGAACTCGGCCCGCGCGGGGTTGGCGAGCGCCTTGTGAACGGCCAGCGGATCCACCGTGCACTCCTCTCGCGAGCCGGACCTCCGGGAACGCATCCAATATTCTCGATACGAAGAAATTCGTCAACCTGACCCGACGCGGCCCGACCCGACCCGACGCGGCCCTACCCGACCCGACGCGGCCCTACCCGGCCCGCGGCGTCGTCAGCTCGGCGCCGCAGGAGGCGCGCACGTGCAGGACCGGGAGCAGGGACGTGCGGTGCACCGGGAGCTCGTCGCCGACCGCCAGCCGGCGCAGCAGCATGTCGACCGCCGCCCCGCCGACCGCGCGTTTGGGCGGGGCCACGGCGGTCAGCGGGGGCGCGGCGAGTGCGGCGAAGACGTCGTCGTAGGCGACCAGCGCCACGTCCGCGGGCACCGTCAGGCCGTGCGCGCGCAGCAGCGGCGGCAGTCGCAGCGCGTCCTGGTCGTTGTGGACGAGCACCGCCCGCGTCCCGGAGTGCACGGCCTCGGCGATCCGCGCCACCAGCACCTCGGGGTCGGCCGGTACGCTGCCGGGCCCGAGGGTGTCCAGCGCCGGCAGGGCGGGCAGTCCGAGCAGCCGGGTGCCCTCGCGGTAGCCGGCCCGCACCTCGGCGGCCGTCCAGGAGTCGCCCCGGGCGGCCAGCAGCACGCTCCCGTGGCCGAGCCCGGCCAGGTGGCGCAGCGCGCTCAGCACCCCGTGGCGGTGGTCGGAGGTCACGGTGTCCAGCCCGGACCCGGGGCCGTCCGGGGTGGGGGAGCGGCGTTCCACCAGCACGGCGGGCACCGGCAGGGTGTCCAGCCAGGCGTCGTCCTCGGTGGCGCGGCCGGGGAGCAGGCCCGGGGCCAGCAGCAGGCCCTCGGCGCCGGACTCCAGCAGGCGTTCGGCCTGCAGCCGGTCGCCGCCCGCGCCGTACGGGGCGATGCCGAGGACCAGCCGGGCCCCGGCGGCGGTGGCGGCGGCCCGGGCCCCGGCGATCACCTCGTCGAAGTAGGAGCCGACCGAGGGCACCAGCAGGCCGAGGGCGCGGCCCTCGCCGGGGCCGGGGGCGGCCGGTGCCCCGGTGGCGTCCGGGCGCTCCAGGGAGACGAAGCCGTGGGAGCGGGAGAGCCGGCCGGCGTCGGCGAGCGCGGCGATGTCGCGGCGGACCGTCACGGCCGGGATGCCCAGTCGTCCGGCCAGCTCCGTGAGGCGGACCCGCCCGCCGAGCTCGCCGACGGCCGACACGATCAGTCTGCGGCGCTCTTCCCCCGAAATGGCCATCGTGGCCTCCCCATGTCGTGCCCGCCGAAGCGTCGTCCGGAAGCGGTCAGCCGATGATTTTCCGATCGAAGAGTATCGTTCGATCGAAAATTGATCAATAATACCCAGGACTGTCGATCGATTGACCGTGCGATCACCGAACTCCTAGGGTGACACCGGTGGCTGCCGCCGATCCGCCCGCAGTCACCCGCGCAGCCGTGCGCCCGGACCCACCGAGGTCCCCACGCCCCCTCGCTCCCGCTCCCCTCCCGCGGAGGACCCGATGGCCGACCAGGCCCCCCACCCCGCCCTCACCACCGACGGCGACACCTTCCTGCGCGGCGGACGTCCGCACCGGATCGTCTCCGCCGCCGTCCACTACTTCCGCATCCGCCCCGAACAGTGGACCGACCGCCTCACCCGGCTGCGCGCCATGGGCGTCAACACCGTCGAGACCTACGTCGCCTGGAACTTCCACCAGCCCACGCCCGACCGGGCCGACTTCACCGGCGACCGCGACCTCGCCGCCTTCGTGCGCGCGGCCGGCGACCTCGGACTCGACGTCATCGTCCGCCCGGGCCCGTACATCTGTGCCGAGTGGGAGTTCGGCGGCCTGCCCGGCTGGCTGCTCGCCGACCCCGCGATGCGGCTGCGCCGCCTGGACCCGCCCTTCCTCGCCGCCGTGGACGCCTGGTTCGACCACCTGGTGCCGGTGCTGCTCCCGCTGCTCTCCTCCCACGGCGGCCCGGTGGTCGCCGTCGCCGTGGAGAACGAGTACGGCAGCTACGGCAACGACACCGCCTACCTCGAACACCTCAGGGACGCCCTGGTCTCCCGGGGCGTCGACGTCCTGCTCTTCACCGCCGACGGCGCCGAGGACGGCTTCCAGCTCGGCGGCCGGGTGCCCGGGCTCCTCACCACCGGGACCTTCGGGTCCCGCCCGGAGGAGTCCCTCGCCTGCCTGCGCCGCCACCAGCCGGTCGGCCCGCTGGTCACCATGGAGTACTGGTGCGGCTGGTTCGACCACTGGGGCACCCCGCACCACGTGCGCGACGCCGCGGACGCCGCCGCCGTGCTCGACGCCCAGCTCGCCGCCGGTGCCTCGGTCAACCTCTACATGGGCCACGGCGGCACCAACTTCGGCTGGTGGAACGGCGCCAACCACGACGGCACCACCTACCAGCCGGACGTCACCAGCTACGACTACGACGCCCCGGTCGGCGAGGCCGGTGAGCTCACCGAGAAGTTCCACCTCTTCCGCGAGGTGATCGAACGCCACCTCGGTCCCAACCCGCACCCGCTGCCGCCGCTGCCCGCCCGCCTCGCCCCCCGCACCGCCCCCGTCACCGCGAGCCGGCCGCTGCTCGGCGCCGGCGGCGCCCTCGCCGAACTCTCCACCGTGCACCACCTCCCCGAGCCCCGCCCGATGGAGGAACTCGGCCAGAACCTCGGCCTCATCCACTACCGCACCCGGCTGCGCGGCCCGCTCGCTCACGGCGACCTGCGGGTGGACGGCCTGGCCGACCGCGCGCAGGTCTTCCTCGACGGCGAGCCCCTCGGCGTCCTCGACCGCGACCACCCCGCGCAGGCCCTGCCGCTGCGGGTCCCCGAGGGCGGCGCCGTGCTGGAGCTGCTCGTCGAGAACCAGGGCCGGATCAACTACGGCCCGCTGCTGCACGACCCC
This sequence comes from Kitasatospora sp. NPDC058115, assembly GCF_042884635.1. Classification (NCBI taxonomy): domain Bacteria; kingdom Bacillati; phylum Actinomycetota; class Actinomycetes; order Kitasatosporales; family Streptomycetaceae; genus Kitasatospora; species Kitasatospora sp. NPDC058115. Next base: position 14,942 of record NZ_JBHVTL010000018.1, on the reverse strand, counting down.
AAGGGCATCACCGGCGGCGTCCGCGTCGACCGGCAGTACCAGTTCGGCTGGGAGGTGCGCCCGCTGCCCCTCGACGACCCGACGGCCCTCGCCCTCGGCGAGCCCTCCACCGCCGACGGGCCCGCCTTCCACCGGGCCGAACTGACCGTCGACGCCCCCGCCGACGGCTTCCTCGCCCTGCCCGGATTCACCAAGGGCATGGTCTGGCTCAACGGCTTCGCGCTCGGCCGCTACTGGGAGATCGGCCCGCAGCGCACCCTCTACGCCCCGGCGCCGCTCTGGCGGGCCGGCGCCAACGAGCTGCTGATCCTCGAACTCCACCGCCCGGGCGACCGCGTCGAACTGGTGGCGGGCCCCGACCTCGGCCCCGTCGTCCCCGAGGAGCGGTACGGCTCCTGACCTCCCGGACCGGCCCGCCCCGCGGGCACGCGCCGCGCCGCGGCCCGTGCCCGTGGGGCCGTCCTGGCCTCCGGGGGCCGGGTGGTAGGTTCCTGTCCACCTCGACAGAGCCTCGAAAGGCCGCCCACCGACAGGGAGTGCCATGCCGATCCCGGCGGACGATCGCCGTGCCCGCATCCTCGACACGGTGCGCGCCCTGGGCACCGTCCGGGTGGTGGACCTCGCCGAGCGGCTGGGCCTGCCCGCCGTCACCGTCCGCCGGGACGTCGCGGCCCTCGCCGACGCCGGCCGGCTCCGCCGTACGCACGGTTCCGTCTCGGCCGGCGGCCCCGGGCCGGGCGGTCCCGCGTCCGGTGCTCCCGGATCCGCCCCCGCCCCCGCCCCCGCGCCGGACCGCCCCGCGGAGGCCGTCACCCTGGGGCTGCTCGTCCCCGCCGTGGTGCAGTACTTCGACGAGGTGATCACCGGCGCGCGCACCGCCGCCGCCGGGGCCGGCGTCCACCTGGTCCTCGGCATCTCCTCCTACGAGGCCAGCGCCGACCGCGTCCAGGTCGACCAACTGCTCGCCTCCGGTGTCCAGGGCCTGCTGCTCGCCCCGAACTGGAGCGCCGCCGACCGCCCGGAGGAACACGCCTGGGTGGCCGAACTCCCCGTCCCCGCCGTCCTGCTGGAGCGCCGCCCGGCCCCCGGAAGCCCCGCCGCCGCCCTCGACGCGGTCGGCTCCGACCACCGGCACGGCGTCCTGCTCGCCCTGCGTCACCTCACCGGCCTCGGCCACCGCAGGGTGGCGCTGGCGGCCCGCACCGACACCTGGACGGCCCACCAGGTCCGCCAGGGCTACGCCGAGGCCTGCCGGACGCTCGACCTGCCCGCCGAGCCCGTCATCGACGTCCTCACCCCGGCCGCCGGGGTCGACGACGTCGCGGCCCGGCTGGCCGGGGCCGTCTCCGGCGGCCTCGGCGCCGCGCTCGTCCACAACGATCAGGACGCCCTGCAACTGCTGCCCCTGCTGCGGGCCAGGGGCGTGCGGGTCCCCGGGGACCTCGCGCTGGTCAGCTACGACGACGTGTTCGCCGCCCTCGGGGCCCCGCCGCTGACCGCCGTGGCCCCGCCCAAGCGCGCCGTCGGCGCCGCCGCGGTGGACCTCCTGGTGCGGCGGCTGGGCGCCGGCGGCGGTGCCCTGCCGGTGCACCACCTGGAGCTGCTGCCGGACCTGACGGTGCGCGAGTCCTCCGGCGGCTGACCGTCCGGGCCCCGGCCCCGCCACCGGTGTCGGCGGCGGGGCCGGGGCCCGGACCGGAGGCGGGGCCGGCGTCAGTGCACCGGCATCGACATGTAGACCGCCCGCCGCCCGTAGGACGCGGGGACCGCCACCTCCCGGTGCGCGCGGTAGCCGATGAGCCGCAGCAGGATGTCCGCCCCGCGCACCGCGACCATCGAGATCCGCTCGAAGCCCAGCTCCTCCGCCCGGGCCCGGAAGTACCGCATGAACCCCAGCGCGACCTCCCGGCCGCGCAGGTCCTCGGCGATCACCAGGTCGTGCACGTGCAGGTTGCCCGACTCGAACGCGGCGTCCTCCGGCCGCCCGAGGTCCGGGCAGCGCAGCGGCGGGTACGGCAGGCTCAGCAGGTAGCCGCGGACCGTGCCGTCCTGCTCCAGCACGAAGCAGGTTTCCGGCGAGCCGAGGGCCCGGGACTGCAGGGCCTCCCGGCCCTCCGACAGGCCGTCGGCCGCGTAGGCGTCGTGCTCCAGCGCGACCACGGCGTCCCAGTCGTCGTCGGTGAGCCGCCGGATCACGAAGTCGTCGCTCACCCGGCCGCCCCGACCACGCCGTCCGCCCCGACCACGCCGTCCGCCGCGGCCGCGTCCGGGCGCAGGCCCTCCGCGCGGGCGGCGGCCACCATCCCCGCCCAGGCCTCCACCAGCACCGCCCAGCGCCGGGCGTCCTCCTGGGCCTCGTCCAGCAGTTGCTCCCGCCGCCCGGCCACCACGTCGGCGAGGTCGGCGTACTTGCCGCCCAGCTTGCGGTAGGAGCGGTCCAGCACGTCCAGGCAGTGCTCGTTCCCGGCCCGGTCCCAGTCGACGCTGCCCCGCACCAGCGCGAGGATCGGCTCGACCTTCAGCCCGTGCCGCTCGTCCAGCAGGTCGCGGCCGAGGTCGATCATCCCGCCGTAGACCGGGTACAGGTACAGCATCGAGAGCAGGAGCTTGACGAACCCCATCTGGTAGGGGATGAAGCCGGCGCCGGTGCGGCGCTCGGGCGTGTAGTAGTTGACGATGTGGCGGTTGTGGACGACGCCCGGCATCCGGGAGTGGACCAGCGCGTGCAGCAGGGCGTAGTCGCAGCCCAGGGTCTCGGTCGAGGGCAGCAGCGGCAGCACCTCGTACGCCCGGTGGTCCAGCGCGACGTTGCACATGAAGACGTCCCAGATGTCCGGCACGCCGAGGACCGAGTGGTCCGCGGTGAACGGCTCGGTGCCGGTGCCCTTGAAGGACACGTCCACCATCGCGTCGCGGTCCTCGTCCGGCCACACCGGCGGGGTCCACAGCCGCACCACCTCGCGGTAGACCTCGGGGTCCAGCTCGCGGATCTCGCCGATGTCCACGTTGAGTTCGCCCATGAACGAGCCGCTGACCAGCATCACCGGCTTGTCCGCGTCGGCCGGGTCCAGCTCGGAGCGGGTCACCCCGGCCGCCGCCTCCCCGGCCGGGCGGCCGATCGACAGCAGCTCGTGGTGGATCGGGAAGACCTTCTCGCCGTCCAGGACCTGGAAGTCGGCATCGTCGTTGCGCAGGTGCACCGAGGTGCAGCCGAGCGCCGCCGCGCCCAGGAACACCCGGTTGACGCAGGACCCGTACGCGACGGCCCGCGGCACCATCATCTCCAGCAGCAGCCCGGGGTCGGCGGCACCGGAGCGCTCCGCCACCCGCCGGAAGAACTCCCGCTGCTGCGCCTCGCCGAGGTGGTGCACGAACACCCCGGCGGTGGGTGCCAGCGAGGCCACGGCATCCGCGTTCTTCGCGAACCCGGCGGCATCGGTGGCATCGGTGGTGTCGAGGACGAGCAGGTGGACCTCGACCCCGAACTTCTCGACGGCGTACGCCGCCTCCTCGGCGAGATCCACGATGGTGCCCGGGCAGGACCGCATGGTGGGCAGGGCGAGGCAGACTCGTTGCATGTGCGGGATTCTCCGTCTGGTCGTCAAATTCGTTACAGCGGTGGCGCCTTCGGAGCCGGTGTGGGGCGGATCTCCGCACCGAAGGCACGACGGCTCGCTCGGCGGCGCCGCACGGCCCGCCCAAAGCCACGGTGGAGTGGTCGAGTTGAGGAGGCCGATGAGTCCCGGGCAGGATCAGCGCCGGGTCACGGGGCTCCGCCGGACTCACCTGGACGACCTCGTTTCACCACCGTGGACTAGACCAACTCCGGTGTCAACGGAGATCGTTCGGCGACCTCCCGGCGCCCCCCGACACTGCCCGAATGGGCACCCGCCCCTGCCCCCCGTACCGATCAGCCGCCCCTGCCCTCCGTGCCGGGCACCCGCGGCGATCGCGCACCGGGCCCCGGCGGCGGGGGTGCATCGTGACAGGCTCGTGCCCCCGGCGGTGTTTGGCTAGGCTGGCGAAGGCCGCGCCGGGAGGTCCTCGGGGCCGGGGCGTGACAGCGGCGCCGGGCCGGTGCACGGCAGGTCGTGCGGGTGCGCGGCCGGCCGGCCGCGCGGGCGCCGGGGCGGCGACCGGATCGGCGACCGGATCGGCGAACCGCCGGGCGTCGGCGCGGGCCGGGATCGGCAGCCGGTGAGCACCGAGTCCGAGAGGCGGCATCCCTTGAGCAGTGGCCAGGTCCCGGTGCTGGGCATCCTCGGCGGCATGGGGCCGAGGGCGACCGCCGACTTCTACCGCCGGCTCGTCGAACGCACCCCGGCGGCCACCGACCAGGAGCACCTGCCGGTGCTGATGTGGGCCGATCCGCGGGTTCCGGACCGGACGGCGGCGCTGCTGGGGGAGGGGCCGTCGCCGGTGCCGGCGATGGTGGCGGGGGCGCGGTGGCTGCGCCGGGCGGGCGCCGGCTGCATCGCGGTGCCGTGCAACACCGCGCACGCCTACCTGGACCAGTTGTCGCGGGCCGTCGGGGTGGAGGTGCTGGACATGGTCGAGGCCGCGATGGCCGCCGCGGTCCGGATGGCGCCGGGGGTGCGGCGGGTGGGGGTTCTCGCGACCCGCGGGACGCGGGCGGCCGGGTTGTACGAGCGGGCCGGTGAGCGGCTCGGCGTGGACGTGGTCCAGGTACCGGCGCCGGTGCAGCGGGAGTGCGTGGACGTGGCGATCCGGGCGGTGAAGGCGGGGACCGGGCTGGCCGAGGCGGAGCAGCGGATCGCCCGGGCCGCCGCCGCGCTCGGGGAGCAGGGTGTGCAGGCGGTGGTGGCCGCGTGCACGGAGATCCCGCTGGTCGGCGGAGCGGCTGCGCGGCTGCTTCCCCTGCTGGACTCGACCGACGCCCTCGTCGACGTGGTCCTGGAGCGGCTGTGGCGCTCCCCGTGCACGGCGTCGCCGGCAGGTGCGAACGCCCGGGGCCGGACGCGGTGGCAGGTCCGGCGCGAGGAGGTGCGGTGCGGCGGCTCCGGGCTGCGCGGATGACGGCGGCCCGCTCCTGCGAGCGGACCGCCGCCGGTTCCGCGGGCGGGTGCCGGTGGGTCAGCCGGTGCTCGGGATGCCCCGCTCCTCCTGCTCCTCCGCCAGGTTGTCCGCGAACTCCGCCCACCAGCGGCTGCAGTACTTCGCCATGTAGGCGATCCGGGCCCGGCTGTGCGGCGGCAGGGACTCGATGAGGCTGTCCCGCTGCGCCTGGCTGATGGCGTGCAGGCTGAGCCAGCGCAGCAGGAAGCGGCCGGTGCTGGTCAGGCGCAGCGAGGGATCGTTCTTCAGGCTGTTGAGGTCCGAGGTGTAGGTCCCCGCGACGGGGTCGGGAGGGAGGGGGGCGAGCGCCTTCATGGCGCGGCCGGGCAGCGCGGGGGGCGCGACCGGGGCGGTGGCGGGGCCGGGCAGGAACCGGGCCGGGACGGGGTCCTCGCCGCGGCTCACGCGTTTGCGCACGTCCCGCACGGTGCCCACGGATATCCCGGCGCGTCGGGCGATCTCCCGCAGGCTCAGACCTGGTTCGGCGTCGATGAGTTCGCCGGCCCGCCGCCGGCCCGCCACGCTGCTCAGCGGCCGCACCCGGCCGTCGCGGCCGATCCTGGCCGCGGCCTCGGTGGACCGGTCGGACCGCGAGCGGGCCCTGATCCGGCCGACCGTGGGTGCGCTCAGGCCGGTCATCCGGGCGATGGCCCGGTCCGACCAGCTCGCGTTGGACTCGACGATGCGGGTGGCGGCGGCCTCCCGGTCGCCGAGGGTGAGCGGCAGTCCGTGGGCCACGTTCAGCTGGACGGCGCGGACGAAGGCCTCGGCATCGGTGCCGTCGAAATACTGGACCTGGACCTCGGTGTCGCCCCGCAGTTCGGCGACCCGGAGCCGGTGCATTCCGTCGATGACGCGCATCGACCCGCGGTGGACCAGGATCGGCGGCAGGACGGTGTCGGATTCGGCGAGCAGTCGTACGTGGTCGGGGTCCTCGCCGTGCAGGCGGGGGGAGTCGGCGGGCTTGAGCCATCCGACCGGGACGGTGTCCACGGTCATCTTCCAGGAACGACGAGCGATCTGTTCGGCACTGTCTCTGGGGGAGGTCGAGCGCTCTTCGCTGGGCAATTTCACCCTCACAGGACGAATGGAAACTGCAAGGACGACTCGGTGGTGCCGCCCATCTGAAATTGAAATACTGGCCGATGGCGAATTCACGCGATATACGGTGGTGCGGCGGAGATTTGCGGCGGTTGATCAGTGTGCGATTAGCCGCTCCGACAGGTGAGCGTATTTCTTCGACTATGGCATGTCAAGGGTGTTACTGGTGGTGCCCGTGGGCCGGGGGGGAAGTCCGGCCGGGGCGGAGCGCCGCGACGGCGGGCAATGGGTGGCCGATATGCGTGCGGCGACTTCCGGGCAAATCGTGCCGAGGTGGCCGGCCGGGCGTTCCTGAGCAGGTCTTTTCAAACGCATGCCACACCGGTGCAACAATTCCGGACTAAAATCCCGGCCGGCCGGTGGCGTGGACCGGCCGGACCCGCGGGGCCGCGGCGGCGGAGTCCTCCTCGTGGAAGGCGCAGGCGTACTTCGTGCTCGGGCCCGTCCTGATCACACCGATCCCCGGGTCGTCGCTGGCCCGGATGTAGCACCCCCCGTAGCCGTCCGAGCCGGTGGCCGAGGGGTCGGTGAGGAACACGCCCCAGTTGAGGTAGACCTCGCGGGTGCCGCCGTCCGGCGCGGGGAACGCCTCGGCGGTGGGCACGACGCGCCGCTGGAGCACGTACGGCCCGCCGACGGCCCGCCGGACCCGGTCCAGCCACGTCGCCGCCGGGACGGTCCAGCCCGGTACGGTGCCGATGCCCCGGTGGGACAGCACCGGTTTGAGGACGAGGTCCGGCTGCTCGGCCCGCGCGTACCGCTCCAGCTCGGCCGTCGAGCCGTCCGGCAGGCGCAGCACCGGCCGCACGAAGTGGGTCCAGGGCAGGAAGCGGTCGAGGCAGTCCCGTTCGGCGGGGGTGCAGAGGGCGCGGTGGCGGTCGTCCGAGAGCAGCGCCAAGGTGCCCTTGTTGCCGTAGAGCTCGGTGTCCATCCGGCTGAGCAGCCGCACGGTGCCGGCGTCGACGGCGCGCAGCAGCGGTTCGAGCAGGGCCGCCTTCTGCGGGGTGCGGATCTCGTCCAGCAGGAAGAACCGCACGACGGCGTCGACCGGGCGGCCCCGCGCCTCCAGCCGGCCCGGGCGGTCGGCCAGCTCCCCGACGTGGCAGGGCACGCACTCGATGCCCACGTCCTCCAGCAGTGACGCGGTGACGTGCAGCCAGAGCTCGTAGTCCGCGAACGTCTCCGGCCACTCGGCCAGCGCCACCACCGGAGTGCGGTGCGGGCCGCCGCAGGCGGCGCGCACGGTCGCGGCGAAGTGCTGCAGCGTGTCGACGTAGCCGAGCCCGTGCTCGGCGGTGAAGCGGGCCAGCGCCGGATGGCCGAGCATGGCGCGGTTGAGCGTGGCGATCTCCGCGCCGCCCAGGGCGCTGGAGATGTTCATCTCCAGCAGCTTGAAGCCCTCGGCGTCGCGGTAGACGTCGCTGCGGGCCAGGCGGAGCGGGGGCGGGCCGTCCGCGGCGCGGGAGGCCAGCCGCGCCTGGACCTCCGTCAGGCCGACGGCCTCGGCGAGGGCGCCCGGGTCGCCCCCGAACAGCCGGTCCGGCAGCTCGGTGAGCAGGCGGTGGACGGTCTCGCCGTCCCGCAGCAGCGCGGCCCGCTCGGCGGCGGAGACGAACACCGGCGTCGGCAGGAACTCCCCGGGATAGGTGATCCGGAGCAGCCGGCTCGCCGCCGCGTCCCGGTTGAGCTCCTCGATCCGGACCCCTTCCCGTGCCAGCTGCTCGCGGTAGGCGCGGCCGAGTCCGGAGCGCGCGGGCGAGGCGTGCCGGTGCGCGGTCATCCGGCGCCCGGGCCCTCCGTCAGGCGCGGCCGCGGCGCGGCCGGCGGAGCCGTCCCGAGGGCCTGGACCAGCAGGCCGACCGTCGGCGCCTCGATCACGGTCCGCACGGTGACGTCCAGGCCGAACACGTTCCGGATCCGGTTGACCAGGCGCAGCGCGTCGATGGACCTGCCGCCGTGCACGAAGAAGCTCTGCTCGTCGTCGACGACGTCCAGTTCGAGGATCTCGCGCCAGATCGCGCGGAGGAGTTCGGGCGTGGGGGTGGGGTGGGCCGGACTCATGGGATCTGGTCTCCGTCAGCAGAACTCTAGGAAGAACATGTCGCGGTACCCGTGCGCCGCCGGTGAGGCCGCCGTCACCGGGGAGGTGGAGTGCAGGCAGGTGCGGTCGTCGAGGAAGATGTAGTCGCCGGGGTCGGTGAGGGTGCGGGTGAAGACCGGCGTTCCGGCGTTGTCGTGGAGCGTGCTGGAGCCGCCGGCGACGTTCTCCCGGGCGACCAGCATCATGACGATGTGGCCGACGCCGTCCCGGTGCATCCCCTCCGGGGTCGGATTGCCGGCCTGCGCCCCGGTCGCGGTGATGCGGTGCTGGTGGATGTTCACCCGGCCCACGGGCGCCGGCGACCCGGCCGTCCGCGCGGTGCCGGCGATCTGCCGCGTGAAGCGGGCCAGCAGCCGGTGCAGCACGGACGTGCCGAGCAGGGCCGGGTCGACCGGTTCGAAGCGCCGGACGACGCCGCCGTTGAGGTGGTTGATCTCCCTGCTCTGCAGGAACCCGTCCTGGCCGAGCGGACGGACCGCACCACTGCCGAATTCATAGGAAACAGCGGAGTACTTCCGGCGCCGATACGTTCCGCCGTCCCCCATGTGCGTGTCCAGCGGGAGATCGTCCCAGAATCGGCTGAACCTTTCCCAGTCGTCGTCGCGGCTCCACTGCGGATCGTCGCGGACATTGCCGGACGAATAAATTGGAATGCTCACTGTTCCCAGGCTCACGACGGGGCGGGACGCTGTCAAGCGTGTACCGCGGTGCCGGCCGGCGGCGCCCCGGGAGAAGTGTGCAACTGTCAGATGTTCTCAGTCGCACGACCCCCGCCGGATCCCGGCCGGCCTTGACGGATGCTCCGGCCTGGCCGTTACTGGCTTCTGGCCGATGCGCCCCCGCGGCCATTGCGTCCGGTCCGTCCCGGCATTTCCGGCCAGGCCCGATTCGGGTTCCGATCCCGGTCGGGAACTCTCGACGTGACACCCGAAGGAGCGACATGGCCATGGGCGACGGCCCGGATCCCACGACGACCGGGAACACGGTCCCGCTGACCGAGGAACTCGCCGCCGGGCTGACCGGGCTGAGCCGCGCGCACGGCGTGCCGCCGGAGCTGACGCTGGCCGCCGCGTTCGCGGTCCTGGCGGTCCGCCACGGGGGCGGGCGGGAGCGGACGGTGAGCGCGGCCGCGGGACAGCCGGCCCGGACCCGGGAGCTCCGCTGCGAGCTGACCGACGACCCGCCGTTCACCGACCTGCTGGCGCGGCTGCGCCGGCAGGCGCCGGTCGGGGCCCCGCAGCCGCCGGCCGGGACGCGGACCGAGCTGCGCTCCTGCACCGGGGCGCCGGACGACCCGGCCCGGGACCTCGTCCTGACGGTCGTACGGACGCCGGACGGCCTGCGCACCGGCATCGACCGACGGCCCCCGGACGACCGGCCCGCCCCCGCCGGGCGCTCGGCGCGGGCGGAGGACTGGACGGCGCGGTGGCACACCCTGCTCGCCGCCGTCGTCGCCGGACCGGACACCCGGGTGGGGCGGTTCGCCGTCCTGCCGCCGGCCGAACGGGCCCTGCTGCTCGGCGACCGCTCCCGGACCGCGACCTCGGAGGTCCCCGCCGACGCGCTGGTGCACCGGTGGGTGGAGTCCTGGGCGGAGCGGACCCCGCACGCCGCCGCCGTGACCAGGGGCGGGACCACGCTCGGCTACGCGGAGCTGAACGCCGCCGCCAACCGGCTTGCCCACTGGCTGGGCGAGCGGCGGGTCGGGCCGGAGACCGCGGTGGCGCTCCACGGCGGATCCAGCATCGCCATGCTCACCGCCATGCTGGCGGTGCTCAAGGCCGGCGCGTACTACGTGCCGCTGGACGCCGCCGCACCGCCCGCGCGCACCGCCGAGATCCTGGCCGACTGCGCACCCCGGCTGGTGCTCACCGAGGGCGGGCCGGCGGACGGCCTCGCGGAACTGCCCGGCGGCTGGGAGGTGCACGACCTGGCGGCCCTCGACCTCGCGGACCGGCCCGCCGACAACCCCGGCACCGCCGTGCACGGGGAGAACCTGGCCTACCTGATGCACACCTCGGGCTCCACCGGCCGCCCGAAGGGCGTGGCCATGCCGCACCGCGCGCTGGTCAGGATCACCGACTGGTACGCGACCGAGACCGGGATCGCGCCCGGCGCGCACGTGCTGCAGTTCAGCGCGCTCGGCTTCGACGCCTCGTTCTGCGAGATCTTCGGCGGCTGGCACGCCGGCGCCCGGGTGGTCCTGCTGCCCGACGAACGGGTGCGGCGTGACCCGGAGGCCCTGCTCGACCTGCTGGAGTCCGAGCGGATCGACCACCTGGAGGCCCCCTACTCCGGCCTGCTGAACATCGCGCACTGGGCGGTGCGCCAGGACCGGCCCCGGGAGTACCGGCTGCGCACCGTCGTCACCGGCGGCGAACAGCTGGTGATGGCACCGGACCTGGTGGGCTGGCTCTCCCGGCTGCCCGGCTGCGCGCTGCGCAACGGCTACGGCCCGTCGGAGACCAGCGTGGCCACCACCCACTGGCAGCGCGGGAACCCGGCCGACTGGCCGCAGCTGCCACCCATCGGACGCCCGATCACCGACGCCCTCGTCTACCTCCTCGACGAGGCGCTGCAGCCGGCCCCGACCGGCGTGGCCGGCGAGCTCTACGTCGGCGGCGACATCGTCGCCCGCGGCTACGCCGGCCGCCCCGGCCCGACCGCCGAGCGGTTTGTCGCCGATCCGTTCAGGGCGGTGCCCGGCAGCCGGATGTACCGCACCGGCGACCTGGCCCGCCACCGCCCGGACGGGGTGCTGGAGTTCCTGGGCCGGGCCGACCACCAGGTGAAGATCCGCGGGCACCGGGTCGAGCTCGGCGAGGTCGAGGCGAAGCTGCTGGAGCACCCGTGGCTCGCCGAGGCCGCGGTCACCCCGCAGGAGGACGCCACCGGCCGGATCCTGGTCGGCTACGTCGTGGCCCGGGACCCCGCCCGGCCGCCGACGGAGCGCGCCCTGCGCGAGCACGCCGCCCGGCTGCTGCCCGAGCCCATGGTGCCCGCGCGGTTCGTGCTGCTGCCCGCGCTGCCGCTCACCCCGACCGGCAAGCTCGACCGGGCCGCGCTCGGCGCGCCCGAGCCGGCTCCGCCCGCGGACGGGCCGGCGGCCCCCTCGCCGGCCGAACCGCCGTCACCGACGGCCGCCAGGCTGCTCGGCATCTGGCAGGAGATCCTCGCGGTGCCCGGGATCGGGCTCGCCGACGACTTCTTCGAGCTCGGCGGCCACTCGCTGCTGGCCACCCGGGTGATCGCCAAGGTCCGCACCGAGCTGGGGAAGCGGGTCCTGATCGGCGACATCTTCGAGTGCCCGACGGTCGAGCTGCTGGCGGCCAGGATCGACGGCACGGCCGGCCGGACGACGCCGGGGAGGCCGGCATGAGCAAGCCCGTCGTGGTCGTCGTCGAGCCCTACTCCTCCGGCAACATGTACGCACCCGCGCTGCGCCGGGCCGGCTTCTCGACCTGCGCCGTCACGCTGCGCTCCGCCGCCCCGCTGGCCGCCTCGTTCCGGGCCGCGGACTTCGACCACCACCTGGAGTACGGCGCCGACGACTCCGTCCCGATCACCCGGCAGCTGCTCGACCCGGTGCTGGAGCGGCTGCGCGACCTCGCGCCGGTCGCGGTCCTGCCCGGTGAGCAGCACGGCGTGCGGCTCGCCGACCGCCTGGCCGCCGAGCTCACCCCGGACCGTGCGAACCTGCCCGGGCTCGCGGCCGCCCGCTGGCACAAGGGGGAGATGTACGCCGCGGTGGCCGCCGCCGGACTGCCGGTCGTCGAGGGCCTGTGCACCCGGGACCCGGACCAGGTGGCGCAGTGGCTGCGCGCCAAGGGCCTGGTCGGGCGCGACCTCGTGGTCAAGCCCGCCAACGCCTCCGGCACCGACGGCGTGACCCGGCACCCGGGCGGCGCCGGCTGGCGGGAGGCCGTCACCGACCTCGCCGGCTCGGTCAGCCGGCACGGGATCCGGCTCACCGACGTGATCGTGCAGGAGCACGTCACCGGCGTCGAGTACGCGGTGGACACCTTCAGCCACGACGGCGTGCACACCGTGACCGACATCGTCCGCTACCGCAAGCGGACCACCGGCGGCCGGATGGCGGTCTACGAGAGCATGGAGTTCGTGCCGTTCGACGCACCCGGCCACGCCGAACTGGTGCGCTACACCCGGCAGGTGCTCGACGCCCTCGGCGTGCGCTTCGGCGTCGCCCACACCGAGGTCATGCTCACCGACCGGGGGCCGCTGCTGATGGAGGTCAACGCCCGGCCGCCGGGCGGGGCGCAGCCGTGGGCCTGCCAGCTGGCGACCGGCGACAACCTCATCGACCGCACCGTGCGCCACCTGGCCGGGGAGGCGCGGGTGCGCCCCGACTACGACCTGGAGATGACCGTGCTGGTGGTCTTCTTCGCGGTCGCCTCGGCCGGGCGGATCAGCGGGATCGACGGCCTGAACGCCATCACCGGGCTGCCGTCCTGCTACCACCTCAGGATCAACGTCGCGGACGGGGACGAGGTGCCCGAGACCCTGGACCTGATGGACGCGCACAAACTCGGCGTGGCGGTGCTCGGCCACCCCGATCCGGCCCAGGTCCGGGCCGACCACCTGGAGGTGCGGCGGATCGCGTCGCGGGTCGGGCGGCCGGGGGGATTCACGGTCGCCCCGGTCCCGGTGGAGCGGTGACCGCCGACGGGCCGTTCTCCGCCCACGAGCGGCTGCCCGACTACCTGGAGGCGCTGCGGGACCCGGACCGGATCCCGCTGCTCGGGACGGCGGCCGACCGGCTGGGCGAGCTCCGTGACCTGTCCCCGGGCCGGCCCGCCGGGGCGCCCCCGGCACCGGCCGGCGGGGTGCTGGTCCTGGTGCCGCCCGGCTCCGCCGCCGCGCCGGTGGGCGCGGCACTCGCGGCGCGGGTCGGCGGCGCCTTCGTGGCGGGCCCGCCCGGCGCGGTGTCCGCGGTCGCCGGCGCGCCCGAGCACGTCGTCCTGGCCGCTCTCGCCGACGAGTTGTCGCTGGAACTCGTGCTGGAGACCCTCGACGTGACGGCCGCGCTGCGCCGGGCCGGTCGCGGGACGGCGGCCCTCGGCGTGCTGCTCGGCCGGGACCTGGACGAACTGAGCTGGCTGGTCGCCAAGGGGCTCGGCTGCGCCCTGCGGGAGCCGCCCGCCCGCTCGCAGCTGTGCATCGCCCCGTGGGGCGGCCGGGAGCCTGCCGAACCCTCCGGCACCCGCTGGGTGGTGGGCGAGGACGTCCGGGCCGGGGTGGTGGCCCCGCTGCTCGCCGAGCGACACCGTCTGGTGTCGTTCGCCACCGCCGGCCGGGAGCACGCCCTCGTCCTGCGGGACACCGTGGTCTGCGGAGCCGGTACCGGCCCGGCCGGGCCGGTACCGCCCGCCGGCGCCCCCGGCTGCGCGTTCTCGGGGCAGTGCTTCCGCGCGGGGGTCTCCGCGAACGACGTCATCCCGGCCCGGGGGATCCGCGCCGACGCCGTCCTCGCCAACAGCTGCATGGCCTGGCGGCCCGGACACGGTCTGGTGGCCGCCGACTACCAGCTGACCAACGCGTTCCTCGGCGGGATCGCCGCGGCCTTCATCGGGGCCGTGCACCAGATGGTCCCCGACGTCCGGCTCAACCGGCTGGCCCACCGGGCCGCCGCGGCCGGGGCCACCGTGGGTCAGCTGGGCGTCCTGCTGAACCGGCAGGCCGCCGGACGGGAGGTGCCGCACCACCTGCTGCTCGGCCTCCCGTGGGTGGCACCGTTCCCGGAGGCCGGGCCGGTCGGGCTGGACCGGCTCCTCCCGCTGCTCGCCGAGCCGGAGCAGGACGGCGGGGACGGCGGGGACGGCGTCCGGGCCCGGCTGCGGCAGGCCGGCCGGGCGGTCCGCGGGCTGCGCGACCTGCCGCTGACCGGGTTCCTGCCGGCCGCCGGGGTGGACGAGCTCGACGCCCGGCTCGGCGCGGTGGTGGCCGGGTTCCGGCGGGGCACGGCCTCCGGAGCGGAGGGCGCCGCCGACGGCGCCCCGGTCGAGGAGCTGCTGGCGCTGGTGGCGGACGCGGAGTTCGACGTGGCGCTGGACCTGTTCGACTTCGCGCAGGTCAGCGAGTCGCCGCCGAACGAGGTCTGGGAGGACATCCTGGAGACCACGGCCGAACCCGGCGGCGGGCCGTGCCCGTACTGCGGCGGGCCGACGGCCGTGGTGACCGGCCGTCACCCGGCCCACCCCCGGATCGAGCGCGAGGTGCTGGCCTGCCACCGCTGCGGTCCGGTGCTCGACCTGCCGGCCGGCTCACCGATCCGGATGATCACGATCGACTGCCCGGCGGTCTGGCCGCGCCCGGGCACGGTGGACGTCGAGCTGGTGATCACCACCGCGCCGGGTGCGGAGATCCGCACGGCGGCGGCGCTGGTGCAGGCCGCCAGGGCCGGTGCTCACGGCCTGACCGGCCCCGAGCCGCAGCGGCTCCGGCTCCGGCCGGGGGGTCCGACCCGGCTCCGGGCCGGGATCGAGGTCGCGGAGCACGCGTTCGCCCACCACGAGCACATGCTCCGGGGGTTCGTCGTGGCCGACGGCCAGGTGCACTGCGCGGCGCGGCCGGTGGCGGTCCGTCCGCGGGAGTGAGGCGCGCCCGACGCGATGGGGCCGTACCCGCCGGTCGGCGGGTACGGCCC